>JAEUHB010000351.1 GCA_016794665.1 Opitutaceae bacterium | reverse complement strand
GCCCGATAGGCCGACGAGCACCCGGCCATCGGGCAGCGGCAAGATACCGGTGGTCGCCTCGCGTGACTGGTTCGAGCCCGCCGGCGGCTCGACATCTAGCCGTGGGTCCGCACGGAATCTTGCATCGACGATCGGCACGGTTGGCGCCGGGCCGACGTTCAGTTGCGCGGCGGGACTTGTGACGCTACCAATTCCGTTCGTGACACGAACCGAGTAACGACCTGCGTCCGTGCCCACCAGCACCGGGATAACGAGGACGCGGGAAGTCGCATCCGCGATGATCTGCCCGTCGCGCAGCCACTCGTAACGCAGCGGTGGTGCGCCACCTGCTTTTACCGCGAATCCAGCCACGCCATCCACCGAGCTTGATGCCGCGGCGGGCGGCTCCAAGACCACCGGCGCTCCGTTGGCCGGGAGACCGACACGCAATACAGTCCCTCGCTCGCCCACTGCGACGGCGGTGTTAGCACTCGCGGCCACCGCATGCAGGTTCTCCGTCGTGACCGCTGGCAACAAACTCCACCGGCCACCGGGATCGCGCGCGCTCCAAAGCGCGCCGCTCGCGCCGACTGCAACGTAAACGCCGTCGAAGAACGTCACGCCGAATAAATCGCCGCTCGCGGCGTTTACCACCTGCGACCACGCGAAGAACCCCGTGTTCTTGATCCAAACAGATCCACTGCGCCCCACCGCCACCGTTCGATCTGCTCCCTGAGTGATAGCCTCAAGTTCGCCCGTCCGCAATGACTCACGCACTCCGCCATCAAGATAGTATAGCACCGACCCAATCCTAAACAGTCCCTGCTGCCCAATCACGTAGGTATGATCGCCCTCAGCAAGCACACCACGCAATGGCCAGCGCGCGGCGGGCTCCTTTTTCCCCGTCCAAACGCCGCTTGATGTGCGATACACGACGAGTCCGTCCTCACCGACCGCGAAGAACATATCGCCGAAGCCTCCTGAGCGACGCCAGAAGGACACTGCGTTAATCCGCCAATCAGCCGCGGCATTCTGCACACTGACCAGGAACCACGTCACGCCGTCGGGCGATTGCAGCACGGTTCCGCCGTCACCCACCGCGATGTAGCTGTCACTGCCCCAGACTACCGCGCGGAGGGATTTTACCGTTCCGCTCTGGCGCTTCGTCCAGACGACGCCGTCCGGGGAAGTGAGAATCGTTCCACCGTCTCCGACGGCCACAAACTCACCGAGACCGTGAGCCACGCCCCGGAGTGTCGAGTTCGTTCCGCTGGCTTGAAGCTGCCAAGGATCTTGCGCCGTGACGCGAACGCCCGCCGCGCAGGATAACACGAAAGCGACCACGACACGGAACATGGGGATAGTGAAATTGAGGCCGACCCCGCCAACAGTGGCGAGCCCGCATCGTCACAGACAATCGAAGCCCATCGATCCGCTATTTCGCACGCAAAAAATCGCCAACCCTCGCGCCCCTACAGCGACCCTAGAGTTGCGGTGGCCAGCGATGGTTTTTGTCCCGCATTCGCATGCCCGACGATCTTGGCGCTCCGCCTACAGCCGCACGCTGAACGTCAGGTTGAAGTTGATCGGCTGCTTGAAGGAGAAGCCGTTGGGCACGGCCTCGCGGGCGGGCGAGGTGTAGTCGCCGTCGCGCGGGCGTTGCACGGTGCCGAGGTAGGTCACGCTGCGGTCATTGAGCAGGTTGTTCACAACGAGGTTGGCCTGCACGGCGCGCTCGAAGATGCGGAAACTGTAGCCGAGCGTGCCGGTGACCGTGTAGCTGTCGGTCGGCGAATAAACCATTGTGTAGACGGTGCGGTTGGGATCGTCGATGGCCCGGCCGGGATTGGAGGGGTCGCGCATCGTGTCGTTGGCGCGGTCGCCGAGGATGCGCTTGCCGCTGTAACGCACGCCGAGGCCGCCGCGCAGGCCTTTGAAACGGCCCGATTGGAGCGTGTAGTCGGCAAAGATTTTCACGAGCGGCTGTTTCTGATCGAGGATGCGGCCCTCGATCTGGCTGCGACGGAACTGGAATATCTGGTTGTAGGCGTCGGCCGCGGTCTGCGCGTCGGGCGAGCGCTGGTTGGCGGGGATCGTCGTGTTGACGGAGGCGAGGTTGGTCGTCGGGTCGACGCGCACGCTGGCGTCCTCGGCGATCTGGCGGAAGACCGTGGCGTGCGAGTCGATGTAGGCGCGCGTCATCGAATTGGCGTCGTCGAGGTAGATTTTCGGCACGGCGATGCTGCCGGTGAGGCGTAGTCCACGCTTCAGGTTGGCCGTCACCTCGATCTCGTAGCCAGTGCCGTGGCGCTGCGAAAGATCGACGTAGGTGGGAATGAGGTTCTGACCGCGCAGGTTGAGCGGGTTGGTGCTGCCCTGCGGGATCGCGCGGTAGAGGTTGTTGATCTGTGGACCTCCGCTAATCGAGGCGGCGCGGTTCTTTTCCTCGTTCTGGTAGTAGGTGAGCGAGACGTTGAGCTTGCCTTGGAAGAATTCGAGGCGCGTGCCGACATCGAGGCCCTTGGCGACGGTCGGCGGGACGAGATTGCCGTCGATGAGGATATTGTAGGCGGTGGCGGGATTGAAGGTCTCGGCGTAGTTGGCAAACGGGCTCAGCCAGCGGGCGACGTGGAAGACCGCGCCGACGGACTTGGTCGTCTGGTAGCCCTCGAGCGGCGGGGCGTTGAAGTCATCCTGGAAACGATCGCCGGCGTATTGCGGGAGACGGCTGCGATTGGTGGCGCGCGGTCGCGCGGTGGCGGGTTGCGCCGGGCCCGTCGCGCGGCCTTGGGCGTCCTTCGGCACATAAGTCAGAGCGGCCCAGTCGGCGGGCGCAGCCGGGCGGAAAAGCGGCGTGGCCGGATCCCAGTCCGCGGGATAGTCGCCGGTGCGCACCTGCTGCTGCGAAGCCGTGCGGAATTGATCGCGGCGCACGGCGCCGAGGAGGACGAGGCGGTCGCGCCAGAACTTCGCATTGAGCGCGACGAGGGCGTATTTGTATTCCGCGTCATTGATCGTCTCGGTGTCGAAGCGCGAGTTATCGATGACCCAGCGCGGCTGAATCTGGGAGTTGGTCACGCCGGGGTTGACGTAGCGGATCGGGTTGAGGCTAAGGTCCGTGATCTGGCGGGCGCTCTCGTTCCAATAGCGCCGCACGCGGATAAACTGCGCGGGCTGGATCCACTGCGACTGATCAGCGCCCTGCGCCATGCTCAGCCAACGGTAGGAAAGCGTGTAGTGATTATCCGAGCTTCCGCCCATGGTGTTGACGGTGAATTTGCCGAACCGCGTGTCCTTCACGTAGGCGGCGGCGAAGCGCACGCTGTCGAAGTTGTAGTTCCGATAGCCCCGGAAAAATGAGCCGTCGCCGTAGGGTTGGAGGAAGTGCGGGTTGGCCGAGCCGTCGGCGAGCACGCGGTTGATGTCGATGTAGGAATCCTGCGTGCCGCGGTTCTCCTCGCCGTTGACGAAATAGGCCTGGCGATTCACGTCGGCGGCGACCTCGAAATAGAAATCACCGAAGCGTTGGTTGATCGTAAGCTGGATATCCTTGAAGCGCGACGAGAGCAGCGGGGCGTCGGGCGAAAGCGTGAACTCGTCGTCGGGGATGCGGAAGCGCGAGCTGGCGATCGCGGTGTCAAAGCGGTTGCCGGGGATGCCGTAGGTGTGGCGGAAGGTGGCGCCGGCAGTGTTGAAGCTTGGGGAGCCGGGCACCGCGCCGTAGGTGAATCCGGCGATGGGCGTCGTGGCGGTTTCGCCACCGGCGCGCGTCATGGGCTCGCCCTCGAGGTTCACGATGGCGTTGAGGCCGCCATAGGGATTCCAGACGTAGTAGTTGGCGCCGCGGCGATTCACGCCGGCGGCGGTGGCGGCAGTAACGGTGGCCGCCGCCGCGCCGCGCAGCGCGACGGGGGAATTGTAGGTGAGCGCACCGTTCCAGCCGGAAAGACGATCGTTGAGGGTCGTCATGCCGGTTTGCTTCTGGATTTCGAGATACTCGCCCTCGAGGCGGATCTCCGTGTTGCGCCACGGGCGGAAGGTCGTCGTCGCGAAGAAGCCCTTGCGCTTGTTGAAGTCCTTGTCGCGCCAGCCGTCGCCCTCGCCCCACACGCCGGCGGTCCGCAGCGCGACGCGTTTGCCGATCGGCTGGTTCACATCGAAGGTCGCGCGATAGGTGCTCCACGAGCCGACGCCGAACTGCACATTTTGAAACGGGCGATCGGTGCGGGCGCGCTTGGTGGTGGAGGAGCTGGTGCCGCCGAGCGTGCCGTTGCCGAAGAGGATGGAGTTGGGCCCGCGGCCGAAATCGAAACGCTCGATGTCAAACGTGTCATTGTCGCCGTATTGGGAGAAGAAATTGCGCTGCTGCGTGCCGGCGCGGACGCCGCGTGTCTGGTAGTAGGTGGAGAAAGTGAAGAAGGTGGCGTCGCCGTTGTTGGGGATGCTGTCGGAGCCGGTGGACCACTCCGCGGCGGACTGGAGATCGAAGAGGCTGAGCGCGTCGATGAATTCGCGCGTCATCACGGAATACGCCGCCGGGGTATCACGCAGATCAGTCGCGAGGCGGCCGCCGGCGAGCGCGCTCGTGGCGGCGAAGCCCTCATCGCGGTCGGTGCTGACCGTGAAAGGTGAGAGCTCGATGGGGTCGACGGCCCGCGGCGCCGCCGCGGGCACCGGCGTCGAAACGGTCTGGGCCGCGAGGCCGGCGGCCAGGAGGAGCGATAGCGTTCCGAGGCGAAAGTAGCGAAAGGGCGTCATGGCAGGGAGGGGTCGTGTCCCTGATGGAGCCACTCACCAGCAAGCGCAACGGCGCATGCTTCGAAAAATTCTCCCCAACCCGGCCGCGTTCGACAACCCACCGGCCGCGGATGCGTCTTGCACGCGCCTTTGACAAACCAGCCGGCAGCAGGCCAACTCTCCCGGCCTCGTCGTGCGGCGGGCACTCCTTCCCTCCACGCGCATTTCATCCTGTTTCCCTCCATGCAGCAGACTTTCTCCCGGCGACACCGCCCGACCCTCGTTGCCGCGCCCCTATTGATCGCCTTGCTGCTCGGCGGCTGCGGCGACTCAAAACCCGCCGTGGCCGCCGCGAAGAAGGGCGGAGGGGCGTCGCCTGTGGTTGTCGCGCAAGCGAAGAAGAAAATCGTGCCGCTCGCCATCGACGCCATCGGCGCGGTCGAGCCCATCCGCGGCACGACGGTCCGCTCGCAGGTCACCGGCGTGCTGATGCGAATCGCCATCCGGGAAGGCCAGGCCGTGCAGAAGGACGACCTGCTCTTCGAGATTGATCCGCGGCCATTTCAAAACGCGCTCGTCACCGCGGAGGCTGATTTGAAGAAGGTAAAGCTCCAGCTGGAGTCCGCCCGCGCGCAGGTCGCGCGCTACAAGAGCCTCACCACCGACCAGATGGTCTCCAAGGAGGCTTTCGACAAAATCTCCGACACGGCTCGCACGCTCGAAGCCGAGATGCTCTCGGGCGAGAGCAAGGTCGCGAACGCGCGCCTGCAGCTTGAATACTGCTCCATCCGCGCCCCCCTCGCGGGCCGCACCGGACACATGCCCGTGCGCGAAGGCGACCTTGTCCGTGCCAACGAGGCCGGCGGCGTGCTCGTCACCATCAACCAGCTTAGCCCCATCAGCGTGAGCTTCGGCGTGCCGCAGCAATACCTCGGCGCCATCAACCGCTACTCCGCCAGCGGCCACATCAAGGTCCGCGCCGTGCCTCCCGGCGGCGATGAGTCACCCGAGGAGGGCGAGCTTTCCTTTGTCGACAACACCGTCGACTCCGCCACCGGCACGCTCCGCCTCAAGGGCACCTTTGCCAACGCCGCCCAGCGCCTCTGGCCGGCGCAGTTCGTCAACGTCACCGTCACCCTTGCCGCCCCGGAGGCCCTGACCGTGCCCGGCAGCGCCCTCCAGACCTCGCAGGCCGGCCAGTTCGTCTACGTGGTGAAGGCCGACAAGACCGCCGAGCAGCGTCCCGTGACCGTCGAACGCCACTACGCCGGCGAGGCCGTCATCGCCAAAGGCCTGACCGAGGGCGAGACCATTGTCACCGAGGGCCAGCTGCGGGTGGTGCCCGGCCGCCCCGTCGAGGTCAAGCAACCGGGCGGGCCCGCCAAGGCACCGAAGAAAAAGGACGCGCCGAAAGATGGTGACAAGACCGAGAAGAAGAAACAGCCGAACGCATGAACATCCCCGAGCAATTCATCCGCCGCCCGGTGATGACGACGCTCGTCACCGCCGCCGTCACGCTTTTCGGCTGGATGGCCTACCAACGCCTCCCGGTCAGCGATCTGCCCAACGTCGATTTCCCGACGATCTCCGTCTCCGCCAGCCTCCCCGGCGCGAGCCCGGAGACGATGGCTGCGTCCGTCGCCACGCCGCTCGAGCAACAGTTCGCCAGCATCCCTGGCATCGACTCGATGACGTCGGTCAGCGCGCTCGGCAGCACATCGATCACCATCCAGTTCAACCTCGACCGCCAGATCGACGGCGCCGCGCAGGACGTCCAGTCGGCCATCAACGCCGTGCAGCGCCGTCTGCCGCGCGACATGCCCAACCCGCCCTCCGCGCGCAAGTCCAACCCCGCCGACGACTCAATCCTCCTCATCTCGCTGACTTCCCAGACCGTCGCCCTCTCCGAGGTCAATGAGTGGGCCGAGACCGTGCTCGCCCAGCGCATCTCGACCGTCGACGGTGTCGCGCAGGTCAACATTTTCGGCTCCCAGAAATACGCCGTGCGCGTGCGCGTCGATCCCCGCGCCCTCGCCGCACGCGGCATCGGGATCGACGAGGTCCGCTCCGCCCTCGAGGCGAACAACCCCAACCTCCCCGCCGGTGTGCTCGACGGCACCTACAAGTCCACCACCCTCGTCGCCACCGGCCAGCTCAAGAGCGCCGAGCAGTTCGGAAAAATCATCGTCACCTACCGCAACGGCGCCGCCGTCCGGCTCCAGGACGTCGCCCGCGTGGTCGACAGCGTGGAGAACGAGAAGGCCGTCGGCTGGTTCGACCCGCGCACCCGCGACGGCGTCGAGGACCCGAACTTCGCCGACAACCACACGCGCACCATCATGCTGTCCATCCAGCGGCAGCCCGGCAGCAACACCATCAAGGTCGTCGATTCCATCAAGGAGCTCCTCCCCGCCTTCCGCGCGCAGCTCCCGGACTCGATCAACCTCGAGCTCTTCGTCGATCGCTCGGCCTCCATCCGCGAATCCGTGGCCGACGTGAAGTTCACGCTCGTCCTCGCGATCGTTCTCGTGGTGCTCGTCATCTTCCTCTTCCTGCGCTCGCTCTCCGCCACGGTCATCCCGGGCGTCGCCATGCCGATTTCAGTCGTGGGCACGTTTGGCGTCATGTGGTTCTTCGGCTTCTCGATCGACAACATCTCGCTGCTCGCGCTCACCCTCTCCGTGGGGTTCGTCGTCGACGACGCGATTGTGATGCTCGAGAACATCATGCGGCACATCGAGCGCGGCGAACCCGTCATGGCCGCCGCCCTCAAGGGCTCGCGCGAGATCGGATTCACCATCCTCTCGATGACAATCTCGCTCGTCGCGGTCTTCATCCCGGTCCTCTTCATGGGCGGCATCCTCGGGCGGCTGCTCTACGAATTCGCCGTCACCATCACGGCGGCCATCCTCGTCTCAGGCTTCGTCTCGCTCACGCTCACGCCGATGCTGTGCAGCCGCTTCCTCAAGCCCGTGCGGCACGACGTGAAGCACGGCTTTGTCTACACGGCGCTGGAAAATCTCTTCAACGGGAGCGTCCGCCTCTACGAACGCACCCTCCGGATCTCGCTCCGCTGGCGCGGCGCGACGCTCCTCGTCGCCGCCACCACCGTCGGCCTCACCCTCTGGCTCCTCGTCATCGTGCCCAAGGGTTTCATCCCGACCGAGGACGCCGGCCGCATCAGTGTCTCGGTCGAAGGACCGCAGGATGCCTCCTACGAGGCGATGTTCCGCTACCTGCAGGCGGTGATGACGGCCGTGAAGCAAAACCCGTATGTCGACAACGTCTCCGGCTTCACCGGCTCTTCTCCCCGCGGCGGCTCCAGCGGCGGCAACACCGGCCGCATGTTTGCCGGCCTCATCGACCGGAACAAGCGCCCGCACGCCAACGTCATCGCCGCGCAGCTCCGCGCCGCCACCGCCGGCATCCCCGGCGTGAAGGTCTTCCCGCAGGTGCCGCCCAGCATCCGCCTCTCCTCCCGCTCCTCCAGCTCCGTCTATCAATACACGCTCTACGGCCCCGACCTGCAGGAACTCTATCGCGTGACCCCGCTGATGCTCGATCGCGTCCGCGAAATCCCCGGCCTGATCGACGTGAACTCCGACCTCCAGGTCACAAGCCCGCAGATGATCGTGGAGATCGACCGCGACAAGGCCTCCTCGCTCGGCCTCACCGCCCAGCAGATCGAGGACACGCTCTACAGCGGCTTCGGCTCGCGCCAGATCTCGACGATCTACACCTCGACCAACCAGTATGCCGTCATCCTCGAGCTGGACGCCAAATACCTCCGGGATCCGTCCGCGCTCTCGCTGCTCCACCTTCGCAATCGCAACGGCAGCCTGATCCCGCTCGAGGCGGTGGCGAAGTTCAAGCCATCGGTCGGCCCGCTCACGGTCGCGCACCTCGGCCAAGTGCCCGCCGTCACCATCACCTTCAACCTCGGCATCGGCACCGCGCTCAGCCAGGCCACGGAGGAGATCGAAAAAGTCGCGCGTGAGGTCCTGCCCGCGACGGTGAGCGGGACGTTTCAGGGCGCCGCGGCCGCGTTCGCCAGCTCGCTGCAGGGTCTCGGGTGGCTGCTCCTCGTGGCCGTGCTCGTCATTTACCTCGTGCTCGGCGTGCTTTACGAGGACTTCGTCCACCCGCTCACCATTCTCTCGGGCCTGCCTTCGGCGACCTTTGGCGCGCTCGTGACGCTGATGATTTTCGGCGAGGAGCTGAACATCTACGGCTACGTGGGCCTGATCATGCTCATCGGCATCGTGAAGAAAAACGCCATCATGATGATCGACTTCGCACTCGATGCGCGGCGCCACCATGGCAAGAACGCCGAGGACGCGATCTTTGAGGCCTGTATCGTGCGTTTCCGGCCAATCATGATGACCACGCTGGCCGCCATCGCCGGCACGCTCCCGATTGCGCTCGGCCACGGCGCCGGCGCCGATGCGCGCCGCACGCTCGGCCTAGCGGTGTGCGGCGGCCTCGTGGTCTCGCAGATCCTCACGCTCTACATCACGCCGGTCTTCTACCTGTTCATGGAGAAGTTCACGCGCTTCGTGACCCCCAAGCCGGTCGAGGAAATCGAGCGCGAGGCGGCGGCCGCGGCGGCGCGCAAGCAGGCAGTTTAGGGCCCGAGCCCGCTCGGGCCGGTCGCCCGCGGGCACAATGCGGCGGCGCGCAAGCCCGCGCCCGGCCGGATCATTTCAACCCCGTGAAATGCGCCACGAAGGCGAGCCGATCGGCGGCCTCCTCGATGAGCTTCGCCGTCGGCTTCCCGGCGCCGTGGCCCGCCTTGGTGTCGATGCGGATCAGCACCGGGCGCTCCGCGAGATCGCGGGCGACGCCCGCCTGCATCGCGGCGGCATACTTGAACGAGTGCGCCGGGTGCACGCGGTCGTCATGGTCCGCGGTGAGCACGAGCACGGCGGGGTATTTCGCGCCGGCCTTCACGTTGTGGAGCGGCGAGTAGGCGGAGAGGTATTTGAAACCCGCCGCATCATCGCTCGAGCCGTAGTCGCTCGTCCAGGCGTAGCCGACGGTGAATTTATGGAAGCGCAGCATATCCATCACCCCCACCGCGGGAATCGCCGCGCGGCAAATGTCGGGCCGCTGGTTGATCACCGCGCCGACCAGCAGGCCGCCGTTGGAGCCGCCGAACAGCGCGAGCCGGTCGCGCGACGTGTAACGGTTGGCGAAGAGCCACTCGGCCGCGGCGATGAAGTCGTCGAAGACATTTTGCTTCCGCTCCTTCGTGCCCGCGTCGTGCCACGCCTTGCCGTATTCGCCGCCGCCCCGCAGGTTGGGCTGCGCGAAAACGCCGCCCGCCTCCATCCAGGCGAGGTTTGCGACGGAGAACGACGGCGTGAGCGAAATGTCGAAGCCGCCGTAGCCGTAGAGAATCGTGGGCGCGGTGCCGTCGGGCTTCAGCCCCTTCCGGTGCGTGATGAACATCGGGACCTTGGTGCCGTCCTTCGAGGCGTAGAACACCTGCCGGGTCTCGAAGTCGTCGGGATTGAACGCCACCTTGGGCGCGGTGAAGATCGCTCCCTTGTTCGTGGTGACATCGTGGCGGAAGTTGGTCGTCGGGCGCGCGAACGAGGTGAAGTTGTAGAAAAATTCGTTCTCGTCCTCGCGGCCGCTGACGCTTGCGACCGTGCCGAGGCCCGGCAGCGCGACCTGACCGAGCCCCTTGCCGTCCTTCGCAAACACCGCCAGCCGGCTGCTGGCGTCGCGCATGGTGTTCACGACAAATTTGCCGCCGATGATGTCCACCGCGTTGATCACCTCCGCGCTCTCCGGCACGAGCGTGCGCCACTTCGCCGGCGCAGTGTCCTTGAGCTCGATGGCGACGATGCGTTTGCGCGGGGCCTGGTGGTTGGTGACGGCGTAGAGCGTGGCGCCATCGTTGCCGATGATGTTGTGCTCGCCGATCCATTCACCGACGAGCGGCTGCACGGGAGCGTCGAGACGCGGTTTTCGCGGGTTCCCAAGGTCGACATAGCGGAGCTGGTTCTCCGCCGCTGAGCCGCGGTTGACCGTGATGATGAGGTAGCGGCCATCTTCTGTGATGCCGCCACGGACAAACCACTTCGGCTCCGCCGGGATCTCGTGGATGAGACGGTCGTCGCTCTGCGGGGTGCCGAGCCTGTGGTAATAGAGGCGTTGGTTCGCGAGGCCGCTGAAGGTCTTGCCCGTCCCGGCGTCGGCCGTCGGCGCAGGATAGCGCGAGTAGAAGAAGCCGGCGTTGTCGCGCGTCCACGAGACACCGGAGAACTTGACCCACTTGATCACGTCGCCGGTGTCCTGGCCGGTGTCGACCGAGCGCACACGGAATTCGTTCCAATCGGAGCCGGCGGCGGCCGTGCCGTAGGCGACCCACTTGCCATCAGGCGAAACGCGCGTGGCCGTGAGCGCGACCGTGCCGTCGGCCGCAAGCGTGTTGGGATCAATCAGGACGCGCGGCGCGGCAGCGAGGCTTTCCTGCACGAAATAGACGGCTTGGTTCTGCAGGCCGGTGTTCTTGGAGAAAAAGTAGCGGCCACCCTCCTTCACAGGCAGTCCGATGCGCTCATAGTTCCAGAGCGCAGTGAGCCGCGACTGAAACTTGGCGCGCTGTGGAAGTTTCTCGAGGACGCCAAAGGCGAGCTTGTTTTGCTCCGCGACCCAAGCCGCCGTCTGCGGCGAATCGAGGTCCTCGAGCCACCGGTAGGGGTCGGCGACCTTGGTGCCGTGATACGTGTCGGCGTGCGTGCCGCGGGTGGCGGCCGGATAGGCGGTGGCGGCGGTGAGCGACGCGGCGGTGACGGGCATGAAGGGAAGGACGAGCAGGAGGGGTAAGCGCATGCGGGCACGGTGCGGAGGCCGCCTGCCGTGGCAAGTGCGCGCCTCACCTGGGCGCCTCGCGGCGCAGGCGCGCGGCTTCCTCCAGCTGCGCGGAGGCCTCGCGATGCCGGCCCAGGGCGCTGAGGACGCGGCCAAAGTTCTCCCGTGCCTCGGCCTCGCGCGGGTCGAGGCGCACGGCCGTCTCGAAAACCGGGATCGACTCGGCGAGTTTTCCGTCCTGCGCGAGCATGGCGGCGAGGGCCGAGTGCGCGGGCGCGGAATCCGGGGCGTGCGTGACGGCGCGGCGCGCGGCCTCGGCGGCGGCGCCCCAGCGGCCCGCCGCCGCATGCTCGGCGCTCAGGCGCATCAACGCCCGCCCGAGGTTGTCGCGCGTCGCTGTGTGCCCGGGCCGGGCGCGCAGCGCCGCCTCGAAGTGCGAGGCGGCGCCCGCGTTGTCGCCCGCCTTGGCGAGCTGGATCGCGAGGTTGTTGTGCGCCGGGCCGTAGCCCGGCTCGATCTCGAGCGCGCGGCGAAACGCGGCGATCGCCTCGGCGACGCGGCCGAAGTCACGCAGCGCGTTGCCGAGGCTGAGGTGGAAATCGGCCACCCCCGGCTTGGCCGCCACCGCGCGCTCCAGCAAGGGCAGCGCCTCCGCGAGGCGGCCGTCGAGCACGAGCAAGTTGCCGAGATCGTTGAGCACCGGTGCGTCGGCGGGCCGCAGCGCGAGGGCAGAGCGATAGGCCGCCATCGCCTCGGCCGGGCGTTTGGCCAGGCGCAGCGTGTCGCCGAGATTGGCCCAGGCCATGAAGGCCCCGGGGTTGCGCGCGAGGGTGTGGCGCCAGAGGGCCTCGTTGTTCAGGTAGGCCGGAGCCTGCCGCACCGTCAGCAGCGTGCAGGCCGCCACCAGCGCGCCACCGGCGCCCAGCGCGAGACGGGGAGATAGCCGCCCAAGGCCCGCGCCGAGCAGGGCCAGCGGCCCCATGCTCGCGAGGTATTGAAAATGATCCCCGACAAACGAGTAGCGGAAGAAGTAGACGCTGAAGAAGCCGAGCACCGGAAACAGCAGCGCGCCGAAATAGAGCGCGGCCATCGTCGCTCCGCGCCAACGCCGCCACGCGAAGATCGCCAGGGTGGCGCCGATCGCCAGCAGGCCCAGATGGCCGGCATCCAGGCCGGATCCGAGTGTCCAACGCGGGTAGATGAAGATGAGCGGCTCCGGCCAGACGAGCTTGCCGAGGTAGAACCACACCGCGCGACCGGCGATCGCCAGGCGCTCAGGAAAGGTCTGCGCCCATTCCGGGCCGATCGCGCCGGAGTTGAACTTTTGCTCCCAGATCGTCCAGCCCGCCGCGGCCGCCGAAAGCGCGAGGAAGGGCGCGAGCGCCGCGAGGTCGCGCCACCCCAGCCGGCCGCGCTGATGCCACGTGCACAGTGCGAGCGCCACCGGGAGCATGACCGTCGAGGGTTTGCTGAGGAGCGCGAGGAGCGCACAGGCCAGCGCGGCCCAATAGCGCCCGCGTGCCGGCCCGGCCTCCAGCCAACGAAGCCAGAGCAGAATCGCCGCAAGGAAGAAGACCGCGCTCTGCGTGTTCTTGAGCTCGCAGATCCAAGCCACGGACTCGACCTGAACCGGATGCAACGCCCAGAGCGCGGCCCCCAGCCAGGCTCCCAACGGCGGCACGCGCAGGCCCACCAGGACGCGCCACAACAGCAGGGCGGCGCCTAAGTGGAAGGCGAGCGTGACGAGCCGGTAGCCCAGCGGCTCGGCTCCCCAGAGCGCGTGCTGCACCCAGAAATTGGTAAGCACGAGCGGGAAGTAGTTCGCGCGCGCAGTCGTCCAGATTTCCTTCAGCCCGAGCGGCCCGACGATCGTGGGATTCGCGGTGATGTGCAGATCGTCATCCCAGAGAAAACGCCCTTGCAGCGCTGGCGCATAGGCAGCGGCGAGCAGCGCGAGGAGCGCGAGCGCGGGGATGAGGACGCGAGCGGGCACGCCGACTAGCAACGCACACGGGCCGACCGCCGGGCCACGAAAAAACGACCCACCGAGGGGCGACGCACCACCCAAGCGAAGCCTCCGCGGATCAATACGTGCCACGCACCCCGAATACCCAGTTGGCGCCGTATTCCTGCATCTGGCGCAACGCCGCCTGACGACCTTCAACCATTCCCGCGGGTGACTCCATCCACTTCACCGGCTGGTTCGTGAAGTTTCGGGCCTGCACGTAAAGCGAGTAGCGACTCGTCAGCCGCCACGTCGCCGAGAGATCGAACTGGGTCTGCTCGGGACGATAGCGGCCGTAGTTGCCGTCCGGACGATCATCGATCCACACCATGCCGACCGAACCGTTGAAGCGACGGTAGGCGTAGCCCAGCCGCGAGGTGAGGCGGTGCGGCGCGAGGCCGTTACGGCGCGCGCTCGCGTAGGAGCGCGTGTAGGCGACGTTGACGCTGGTGCCGCGAAATTTCTCCGGGAGGAATCCCATCGTCTGCTGATAGGAGAACTCGAGGTTGCGGCTGCGGCGGGTGCGGTCGCTGTTGCGCGTGGAGCGGAAGGTGTAGTCCGCATACTCCGGGTCATCGATGCCGAACTCCTCCGCGGTGTAGTCGTGCGTCTCGCGGAGATTCGCAATGTCGAACTGCGACACGGCGACCGAGACTTGCCCCGGGGACCGCGAGCCCCGCGCGCCGAAATAGTAGGCAAGACGCGCGTCGTATTTCTTGATGTTCTCGGGGCGCAATTCCGGGTTGGGCGCGTCGACGCGCTGGGTAACGCCGTTTGCATCCTCGACGATGTTCCAGAGGCCGGCGAGGCTGTCGATCGGCGGGCGGCCGATGGCCCGGCTGTAACCAGCCTGCAACTCGAGATCGCGCAGGATATTGAACTTCGCGCTGACTGAGGGGAACAGGTTGTCGTATTCCGAGCGGCGCGTGACCCGCGGCTGGCTCTGATACTGGTATTGGAGCCCGGCAAACGTGGTGGCGAGGCCGTTGGCGTTCACGGGAAAGCCCGCACGCGTCACCTCGTCGCGGAAGCGGGGGTCCCATTCCGTGACCGCCACCTGCGTGCGCTCCCAGCGCGCACCGGCGCGGACGTTGAGCCGCGACGAGACGCGGACATCCGCCTGCCCGTAGCCGCCCGCGACCGTCTGCCGGTAGTCGCGCTTCGGGACGATGAAGGCGTTGTAGTAGTTGTCAGGGGTGGCGGTGCGGACGAAGAGCTCCGGGTTCGAGCGGAAGAGCGCGCCCATGCGGTTGCGGTCCGCGCGCGGCGGCATGCCCGGGATGCCCGCGATGTTGAAGACCGTGAGGGCGTTGGTCGTGCCCATGTCAAAGGCGTGCGGAGCCTGAAACCCGAGGTTCGCCCAGCTGCCGCTGGTGGTGATCGTGGGCACGCCGGTGGTGGCGTTGCGGCCGGTCATGATATCGCCTCCGGGGCCGATGTAGCGCCAGATGTTCCAAGTGTCCTCGTTGTTGTTCTTGCGGGTCTCCTCGGTCCACTTGCCGCCGAATTTCACCCGCGTCGGAAAATTGCGCATAAAGGGCAGCGCCCACTGGGCGTTGAGCTGGCCGTTCCAAATCTCGGTCGCCCACTCGCGCGCAGAGTTCTCCACGCGCGTGCCTCCGGTCCAGTTGCGGAGGTTATACCAATCCGGCCCCGAGACCTGGCGGATGGTCCACTCCCACGACTCGCGGTTGGGACGGGTCGCGACCCAGTCGCTCGCGAGGGCCGTGGCCTCCGACTCCGCAAAGCCGCGCTCGAGCGCCTCGTAGTTGTTGACCGAGCGAGAGAGCGACGCCGCGCCGTCGAAAGTCCAGCCGCCGAGCTTGTATTCGAATTTGGGCGCGAACGTGCGCGTGTAGGTCAGTTTGGTCGAGGAGCCGCCGCCGTTGTTTACGGTCGGGACGGTGTTCTGCGCGGTGCGCTGCGTGCCGACGGCGAGCATGCCGTCACCGGTCACGCGTGAGCGGCCGTTGTTCACGTTGGAATTATCATTGGCCGCGACGAACGTGAAATTGCGGTTCCAGAACGCCCCCTCGGTGTAGGTGTAGATTACGTTGAGCGAGAGCACGAGGTTGCGGCTGGCCTTGAAATCGGCGGTGAGCATCAGCGCGTCCTTGGTGATGAACTTCGGGCCGTCCTTGAAATCGATCGAGCGGATGACCAGCGGGCGCGGATCGGCGGCGGTGGGGCTGCGGTTGTAGGTGTTCACCATCTGATACTGTTCGGTGTAGGAATTCGCGCGGCTCGCGCTCAGCAGGACGCCAAGGCGCTGGTTCAGGAAGGAATTCGAATACTCGAGGGAGAGGTTCGGCTTGGCCTTGTAGTCCTTCCCCTCGCCCGGACCCCAGGTCTGGTTGAGATGAAATTCCTCGGCATTGAAATTCATGCTGAAGTTGAAGGCCGTGCGGCTGCCCCGGCGGTCGAAGGCGCGGCGCGTGCGCATGTTGATGGTGCCCGCCGGCGAATCGCCGTCCGAGTCCGCGCTACGCGTGCGGCTGATCTCAATCGACTCGATGGAGGTGATGGAAAAACCCTCGAAACTTGTGGCCCGAGAAGCGTCGCCGCCGCCGCGATTCGCATCCGCGCTCGCGGTGCGGATGCCGTCGAAGGAAACGCCCACGTATTGTCCCTCCATGCCGCCGAGCCGCGGGCCGCGCGCCTCCGACTCCACATAGTCGAGGTCGACGCCCGGCAGGTATTTCAGGAACTCGCCCACATTGCCATCGGTGACGTCGCCAAAAATATCAGACGAGACCGAGGTGATGATGTCCATGCTGCGGCGTTGTTCCTGGATGGCCTTGGCGTTGCCCTCGCGCTCCGAGGAGACGGTGAACGCCTGCAACTGCACCACGCCGTCCTTCGTGCCCGCGGATGGCGCCGCGGTGCTCGTCAGGCTGATCTCGCGGACGGCGGTCTGGCCCGCCGTGACCGTGAACGTGTCCCGCACCGGCGCATAGCCCGTGTAGGTGACCGAGAGCGCCGCGACACCGGGTGCGACGTTGGCGAACTGAAACGTGCCGTCGTTCTCGGAGAAGGTCACTTGGTTGGTGCCTTCAAGCCGGACCTCCACGTTGCGGACGTAGTCGCCCGACACCGGGTTGAAAATACGGCCTCGGATGGTGCCGGAGCCCGCCGCCTGGGCCCGAGCCGGCAGCACCGCGACGAGACTGAGCAACACCGTGATGGCGGCACGCAGCAAACAAAGGGGAAGCCGAGAGAAAGTAGTCATGGCACAAGGGGAGTTACCGAGCCTAACCACCGTGAGGTGGCGAACAACCCGGGCAAGAAAAAGGCGCCGGCAAAAATCGCCGGCGCCTCGAAAAATCAACTCAGGATAAGTTAGAACATCCCGCGGACGCCAAAGGTCCAGAGCGCGCCGTAGGACTCCATGGCGCGCAAGTGGCCGTTCTTGCCCTCCGGCGTGCCGGGAGGCGACTGATACCAAATGTCGGGGGCGTTGCGAATGTTCCGGCCCTGCACAAAGAACGTCGCGTAGTTGTTGAATTTCCAACTGGCGGTGAGGTCGATCTTGGTGATTTGGCTGTAGTAACGGCCGTAGGTGCCGCTCTCAGGGCGGTCGTCGCCCCAGACGAAATTCAGCGAGCCGTTGAACCGGCGGTAGAAGTAGCTCACGCCGCCCGACACCCGATGCGGCGTCAGGTTGTTGCGTCGCGCCGCCGCGCCGGAACCGTCACCGCTCTGCGTCACATACGTGCGATCGTAGTTCAAGAACACGCCCAAGCCACGCAAATACTCGCTGGGAATAAACCCGAGGGTCTGCCGGTAGCCCAGCGCCATGTTCTTGGTCGTGGTCACGCGGTCCGACAGGTTGCGGGTCGAGCGGAAGATGTAATTGGCCAGTTCAGGATCGTCGTTGCCGAAATCAGCCGCCGTGAAGTCGAAGCTCTGAATGGTATTCCGGAAGGTGGTCTTGCTGAACGCCAGAGTCAGCGAACCCGGGGAGCGGCCCGAGAAGTAGTAGCCGAGGCGAGTCTGGTATTTGTTGTGAAACTCGGGGAGGAGCGTGGTGTTGGGGAGGCTGACGCGTTGCGCGACCTCGTCCACGACGATCACCCCGGCGAGGTTGTCGATGGGCGCGCGGCCGATGGATTTGTTCCAGCCGATCTGCCAGTCGAAGTTCTGCAGGATCTGGTATTTCACGTTCACCGACGGGAACCAGTTGTGGTAGTTGGCGAAACGGACTTTCTTCGGCTGGCTCTCAAATTGATACTTCATGCCGTCGAGCGTGAGCGCGCGGCCGCCGGCGGTGGCCGGGGCGTTGACCGTGTAGCCTGCGGCGATGACTTCCGCCCGGGTCCGAGGGTCGAACGACTTGACGCGCGTGCGCGTCTCCTCGTAGCGCACGCCGAACAGCGTGCGCAACTGGGGGGTGAGCCGCACATCGGCCTGACCGTAGCCGGCGCTTACGATCTGGCGAAAATCGCGTTTGTTCGCGACGCGGGCCGTGTAATAGTTCTCCGGCGTGCCCATGTAGGTGAACAAATCCGGGCGGGCATGAAAAAGATCGGACACGTGGGAGCGACTGACCCGCGGCGCCATGCCTTGACGGCCGTTGACGTTGAACAGCGTGAGCGCATTGGTCTTGCCGAGTTCGAAGACGTTCGTGGCCTGGAACTGCGGCCCCAGGTTCAGCCAGTGGCCGAAAGTCGCGTTTTGATTCGCGCCGGTCGCGGGGTTTACCGTGGTGGTGTTGCCACCGGGGCCGGTGTAGGCCCAGATGTTCACGTCGGTGTCGTTGTTGTTGTCGCGCGTCTCCTCGTCCCATTTCCCGCCAAACTGAATGAGGGTCGGGAACCGCTGGAAGAAGCTGGCCCGGGGCACAAACCTCGCGTTCAGTGTGCCCGTCCACTTCTCGGTAATCCAAGTGCGGTCGTCGTTGTTGACCCGCGTGCCGCCAGAGCGGGTGTTGGTGTCGGTGAAGCTGCGCAGGTCGAACCAGTCGGCGCCGGAGGTTTGCCGGATGGTCCACTCCCACGATTCCTTGCTCGGACGCGTGGCCGTGAATCCGCCGATCGCGGCGCCGCCCTCGCTGTTCGAGAAACCGCGCTCGAGCGACTCGTAGTTGTTCTTCGACATCGAGAAGGCCAGCGCGCCGTCGACGATCAGGGAGCCGAGGCGGTATTCAAAGCGCGGCGCATACTGCCGCGAGTAGGTCGTCTTGTCCGAGGTGCCGCCGCCGTTGGACAGGTTGGCAAAATTGGCGGTCGCGTTGCGCTCCACCGCCACGGTGGTGATGCCGTCGCCGCTGATGCTGGGCCGGCCGTTGTTCACGTTGTTGTTGTCGTTGGCGGCGTTGAACGTGAAATTCCGGTTCCAGAATTCAAACGAGGCGGCCGTATACATCATGTTCAGCGAGAGGACGAGACGCGGCGTCACCTTCCAATCGGCCGTCAGCAAGAGATTGTCCTTGGTGTCCCACCTGGGACCGTCCTTGAAATCAATCACGCGTGTGACCCACGGGCGCGGGTTGACGGGATCATTCGCGGCGTTGCCGCTGTAGGTGTTGGAGAGCAGCATCTGCTCATTGTAGAGATAGGAGTGGCTCGCGCTGAGCAGCACGCCGACCTTCTGGTCAAGGAACGACTCGGCATAGGACAGCTGGTAGTTGGGCCCAAACTTGCGGTCGGGCCCGCCGCGCTGCCCGTCGGTCTTCTTGAGCGTGAACTCCTCGCTGTTGAAGGTCGTGCTGAAATTGTAGCTGAGCTGCCGGCCCTTGCGGTCAAAGGCGCGCTTCGAGCGCATGTTGATGTTGCCGGCGGGCGTGTCGGCGTCATTGGCCGGCGTGGACGTCCAGTTGATCTCGATCGACTCGACGGCGGTGATGGAGAAGCCCTCGAAGCTGGTGGCGCGCGAGGAGGCGCCGCCACCACGGTTGGCATCGGCGTTGGCGGTGCGCATGCCGTCCATCGCCACGCCGACGTATTGCCCATCCATGCCGCCGAGGCGCGGACCGCGGGCCTCGGGCTCCACGTAGTCAAGGTCGACACCAGGGAGATACTTCAGGAATTCGCCGACGTTGCCGGCCGTCACCTCGCCAAAGATGTCGGACGAAACCGAGGTGGTGATGTTCATCGCCGCGCGCTGCGCTTGCATGGCCTTGGCGTTGCCCTCGCGCTCCGAGGCCACGGTGAACGCGGCGAGCTGCACGACCCCGTCCTTGGTTGCGGGCGCCGCGGCCGTGCTCGTGAGGTTGAGCTCGCGCACCGCGGTCTGGCCCGCCGAGACCATGAACGTCTCGTTGATGGTGTTGTAGCCGATGAACGTGACGGTGATTTTGGCGGCACCCGCCGGGACATTGAGAAATTGAAACGAACCGTCACCCTCGGTGAAGACGACCTGCTGCGAGCCTTCCAGCCGCACCTCGGCGTTGCGGACGTATTCCCGGGAAACGGGATTGAAGACACGGCCTTGAATGGTGCCGGTGGATTGCGCTTGGGCCAAAACCGCGGAGGCGAGCCACGCCAGCAGCAGCGCGGAGCGCCGCAGCCAGTGGTTGGATAACGAGGGGTTTGTTGTCATGGTAGGATGGGTGCAGCGGAGGCGGGTCGTGAGACGCGCCGGCTCATAGGGTAGGGTTTGGTGGTAGGGGCTGGCGACCGAAGTCGCCCGAGACGGCGAAAGCGTGCGGGGCATTCAACGTTGCGCAAGAAAATCGTCATTTTCTCCTTCCGGAAAATACGCCGACCAAGGGCGGCCCGAACCACCGGTCAGAATTCCCTGTCCCGCCGCCAAGACCGCCTGCGCTTAGTCCTCAAACCCGCCCACGCTCACCGATTGTCCGTTCTGCTTCGGACCGAGCTTCAGGATGAACGGCGCCGCGACCTTCGCCCATTGCGCGGCCTTCGGGAAACTCGCCGCGCCGTCGGCCCAGCACGAGCGCAGCATGTCGGTGTCGATGACGCCGGGGTTCAGCGGCACCGCCGCCATGCCCGCCGGCAGCTCGGCGGCGAGCGACTTCGTCAGGCCCTCGATCGCCCACTTCGACATGCAGTAGGGCCCGACCTCCGGCGCCACGCTGCGGCCCCAGCCCGAGCTGAAATTCACGATCACGCCGCGCTTCTTCGCCACCATCGCGGGCACAAAGTGCCGGAGCACGTTTTGCGTGCCGCGGATGTTGGCATCGACGAGCCGCGTGAACTCGCGGTCGTCCTGCTCCCACACCGGCGCGAGCCGGTTCATGATCGCCGCGTTGTTGATCAGCAGGTCCGGCGGGCTGTCGTTCTCCAAAACCTTCGCCGCCCAGATCGCGACCTTGCTGTCGAGCGCGACGTCCACGATGGAAAAATCGTGCGGCGCGAGGTGCGTCATCCGCAAATCGAAGATCGCATCGCCGCTCCGCCCGCACCCGATGACCGTGTGCCCGCCCTGCACAAACTCCTCGACCAACGCCCGCCCCAGCCCGCGCGTGACTCCGGTGATGACGATTTTCATGGTGGCAAGCGCAGGCGCGCCGTCGAGTGCCGTCAAGCCGTGCGATGTGCAGTCCGCTTCTGTCGATACGAGCCACCCGCGCAAACTCTTGCCCGTGCCCGCGCAACCCACACACTGAATCCCTTGGCCGAACGATGAAAACGCCCCTGCTGCGCACCCTCGTTTTCGGTTTCTGTGGGTGGATATTATCTTTCAGCAGCGCCCGCGCGACTTCGCCCGTGCGGATCACATGCGTGGCTTGCGCTGAAGAATACGTCACCAACCGCGAGGACTGTCCACGCTGCCGTTTCATCCACATAGGCGGAAGAATAAGGCTGATGGAGGATGAACGTGCCCATCTCCGCACTTTTCTCGCCTCGGAAAAATATTTGGCTTCGCTGTCGGGACCCACGCTTGCGAGGGTATTGTTGCTTTACGAGCATGTGCCCATAGCCCCTTTCGAAAGGGCGGGCGTGCTGCTTTCAGCCTCGGCGATGTTCGCCAGGCCGGCAGATGATGAAAGTCGATTGCTTGCGACTGCACTGGTGGCCCTGAATGCGGTCGATTCGGCGAAGCTCAGAGAATCCGACCGGCCTATCCTCCTGTTGCGTCTAACTGAGGTCTTGCGCCGACTTTCCCGTTTCGACGAGGCGCGCGTTCAGCTCGATAAGCTGCGCGCGTTGAAACCGGCGCTTCCAAACTACATGGCCGTGGTGCCTGATATCGAAGCTGAACTCATTGAGGAGAGATTACCTTTCGCACGCCCAATGTTTCCGCCCGCCAAAGGTAAGATCAGCGCGCGACCGATTGCCGGTAGAGATTCGGTCTTCGGCCTGCCGATGAACGATAGGCCGGTGATCGCACACCAGCCAATGACCTGGAAATATCCGATCATGATGCGTTATTCCGGGATCGTCGGCGAAGTCATGGTGGCCATCGATATCGCGAAAGACGGCACGGTGACCAACGCGAAATCGCTGCGCGCAAGTCAGCCCGAATTTGTCGAAACCGCCGTCGCGTATGCACGCGAGTGTCGATTCTCGCTGACCGAAATTGACGGCAACGCGAACCGCTATGAGGGCACGTTGGCCGTTCTCTTCACTTTGAGTGAGGATTGACCGCTCACTGTGCAGGCGCTCACGGCAGTCTTGCCACCTTCCCCAGCGCATCCG
>JAEUHB010000333.1 GCA_016794665.1 Opitutaceae bacterium | reverse complement strand
CGCTTCAAGTTCGGCCACGCCCGCTACAGGCACACCGAATTCGAACCCGACGGCGCCGTGGGCACGGTGTTCACCAACCGCGGCCATGAGGCCCGTGTCGAGTTGCTGCATGGCGACGGCAAGCCGCTCAGCGGCGCCTTCGGCGCGCAGCACATGCGCAGCGACTTTGGCGCCTTGGGCGACGAGGCATTCGTCCCGCCGTCGCGCACCGACGTAGGGGCCCTCTTCGCCTTCCAAGAAGTCGCCAGCGGCTCCCTGGCTTGGCAGCTCGGCGGACGCCTCGAGCACACGAAAATCTCCACGCCCGGCCGTGCCTCGCGGCGCGACGAGCAGGCCAGCGGCTCGGTCGGCGCGGTGTGGAAGTTCGCCCCGGACTACGCGCTTGCCGCCTCGGTCACGCGCACCGGCCGCGCGCCCAATGCGCAGGAACTTTTCGCCGACGGCCCGCACGCCGGCACCCAAGCCTTCGAAATCGGCGATGCGCAGCTGGGCGCAGAACGCTCGATCAGCGCCGAGGTCAGCCTACGGCGCCGCACGGGCTTCGTCACCGGTGCGGTCACTTTGTTCACGAACCGGTTCTCCGGTTACATCTTTGAGCAGCCCACGGGCCTCGTGGCCGTGGACCACGAGGGCGAGTGGGAGTTTCTGCCTCCCGACGACGAGGAGGTCGAGGAACACGGCGGTGGCCTGCCCGTCTATCGCACGGTGCAACGCAAGGCGCGCTTCCACGGCGTGGAGGTGGAGACGCTGTGGCACCTCCACGATCACAGCGACTGGCAGCTCGACCTGCGCCTTGCCGCGGATTTCACCCGCGGACGCGAAGGCGGGCGAAATCTGCCGCGCATCCCCGCCGGCCGGGTGCACGCCGGGCTTTTCTGGTCCACCGCCGGCTGGAACGCCGGCGTCGAGGCGCAGCTCGTGGCCCGGCAGTCGCGCGTCGCGCCCAACGAGTCGCCCAGCGACCGCTATGCCCTCGTGAGCGCCCACGTGAGCCGCACCGCGGAATTCGGCGCGCTACGCACCGAATTCTTCCTGCGGGGCACCAACCTCGGCAATGCCGAGGCCCGGCCCCACACGTCGTTCGTCAAGGACCTCGCACCGCTCGCTGGACGCGGGGTGCTCGCGGGCCTGCGCGTGGCATTTTGAAAAATGTGTCGGCCGGGCCGGCGGCGCGCTCCCCGCTCGACGCCGCCGGCCCGGCCGCTTTGATCGGGATCATTGGACTTCAGCAAGGAACAGGACGTCGTCTTCAACCCGCGTGACCGCGCGCACCGCCGGAAGCTCTGGGTGCGCGTGGCCGCGCCCGATGGCGCCTACCACCACGTATACTGGCGGCGCGTGGCCGGCGTGCTCGGGGCGCTGGCCATCGCCGGCTGGCTCGGGCTCGCCGGCGCGGCCTGGGGCTACCTCAAGTTCCGCCGCAGCTACGACGGCGTGCGCTACCTCGATCTCGCATTCTACCCGTGGCGGCGCGCCGCGCACCAAGCCGGCCTCGGGCAGCACTACATCGCCTCCGGGCGGGCTGCGTGGGAGCGGCAGGAATACCGCACGGCCTACGCTTTCCTGCTGGCCGGGCTCGCCCGGGTGCCGGACGACGTCACCGCGCGCCGCTATGTCGCGATCATCGAGATGCGCATCGGGCGGCCGGAGCGCGCCATCCGCACCCTGAGCGACGGCCTGCCGCACGCGCGCGGCAACCTCGACTACGCCAAGCTGCTCTTCCCGCTGCTCCTCGACGCGCAGGAGGATGAACGCCTGATCGAGCTCGCGCGCGGCCTTCTTCCCGCCGGACCCGACGCGCAGGCTTTCCATCTTTTCATCGCCCTCCAGGCCGCCACCGCCCACTACCACCGCGGCCGCACGGGCGAGGCGGAGCGGCTCGTGTCCGAGTGGAAACTCGACCGACTGCCGGAGGGTCAGCTCCTGCTCGCCCGATGCGACTGGCAGGGTGGCCACGGCGAGCAGGCGATACGACGGTTGGAGCGTGCCGTCGCGGCGTTCCGCAAGCGCGACGACCTCTACGTCGAGCTTGTGCGCTGGCATCGCGAGCTCGGCCACCACGACGAGGCGCGGCGCTTCGCGCTCATGCGGCAGTTCAACAACCCCGGCAGCCCCGGGGCCCGCATCGACCTCATCCACACCTATCGCGTTTCGGGCGAGGCCGCCGCCGAGACCCGCGAACTCGCCGCCTACCTCGCCACCTTCGCCAAGGACCAGCCAGCGCTCGTGCTGCTCGCGTGGTTCGCCGTCGACACGGGGCAGCCCGCGCTCGCCGCGCAGGCCCAGTCCCTCGCCCGCGCCGCGGGCGTAGCCACGCCCGTCTTCGACCTCGCGCGCGCGCAGGCATTCATCGCCGCGCGCGACTACGCCGGGGCGCTAAGGTTCATTGATGACGCCGCTCGCGCCGCGGCTCCCGACGCGGAGTTCCTCGCGTCGCTGCTCGGCGGCCTGCGGGCCGTGGCGCTCTTCGGCGACGGCGACACGGCGCGCGGCCAAGTGGCGCTCGGCGCGTTTCTTGACAACCCGCGCGTCCGCTCCAACGACCTCCTCCTGCTCGCCCGCCTTGTCCGTGGCCTTGGCCACGCGGACGCGGCGCGCCGCGTCGTCGCGCGCGCCTGCGATCGCGACCAAAGGAACGAAGCCGCACTTGCGGAACTCGTGCGGCTCGACGCTGCGGCCGGGGATCGTGCCGCCCTCGCCGCGAACCTGCCCCGCCTCCTCACCATGCGTCGCCACCACCGCCCCACGCTCGAGGCCACGCTCAAGTCGCTCACCGAGCCCGCCGATGAGCCTCTCCGGCGCCAAATCGAGGCCACGCTGGCCCGTCCGAACTAATCCCGGCAAGGGCTACCCCAGGCCAAAGACCGCCTGCGCGTAGCTCTCGGCGCTGAATGGTTGCAAGTCCTCCGGCTGCTCGCCGAGGCCAATGAAATAGATCGGGATTCTCAGCTGCCGCCAGATTCCCACGAGGGCGCCGCCGCGGCTCGTGCCATCAAGCTTGGTCACGATGAGCCCCGTCAGCCCGAAGCTCTGGTGAAACACGCGCGCCTGCTCGATCGAGTTGCTGCCGAGGGATCCATCCACGACGAGCCACCGGTGCTGCGGAGCCGTTGGATCGTTTTTCTGGAGCACGCGGCGGATCTTCGCGAGCTCCTCCATCAGGTTGCCCTTCGTGTGCAGCCGGCCCGCTGTGTCCACGATCAGAAAGTCTTTTCCGCGGGACTTGGCCGCTTGCCAGGCATCGAATGCCACCGCCGCCGCATCGGCCCCGGTGTGGCTTGCGACGAGGTCGATCTCAAGCCGCGTAGCCCAGCTCTTGAGCTGCTCGACCGCGGCGGCGCGAAACGTGTCACACGCCGCCAGCGTCACCGATCGGCCCTCCTGCTTCATCCGCCAAGCGAGCTTGGCGGAGGTCGTGGTCTTGCCGGAGCCGTTGACGCCAATCATCGCGATGACGGTCGGCGCGCCCACCCCGCGCACGGCGAGATCGAGCCGGCCCTCGCTGCCCGCGAGCACGCGCTTCAACACCGCCGCGCCAATCGCCGCGGCCTGCTGGCCCTGCAAGGCCTTGTCCCTTTTGTAGGCCGCCTTGATCTCCGCGAGAATCTCCCCCGTCGTCTCGACGCCGAAATCCGCGGTGTAGAGCGCCTCCTCCAGCGTCTCGAGGGACGACGCGTCGATCGGCTTCTGGCCGAAGATCGCCGCGGTCTTCGACGCTATCGCCGAGACGGTCTTGGCGAAGCCGTCCTTGAACTTTTTCAGGAGCCCGAACATTGGCGCAACCTAGGGGGTCTCCTCCACCTTGCGCGCATCGCGCCCGAGGTCGCCCTTGAGGCGATCGAGGATTCCGTTGATGAACCGCTTCGAGTCCGCGTTGGAAAACTGCTTGGAGAGATCGATGGCCTCGTTGATCGAGACGACCGGCGGCACGTCCTTCCGGTGCAGCATCTCGAAGATCGCGATCCGCAGAATCGCGAGATCGATCTTGGCGATGCGCCCGAAGTCCCAGTTTTTTGCCAGCGCCTTGATCTGCGCGTCGATCGGCTGCTCATTCAGGATCACGCCTTGAATCAGCTCCTCGCCGTAGGCGTAATGGTCGCGCGGGTGCTCGCACTCGGCGAAAAACACCTCGAGATCCTGGGCCAGGTTCTTCGGCTGGTTCATGCTCCAGGCATAGAGATATTGCATGGCGGCGACGCGACCGTCACGGCGTTGGGCAAAGTTGGCCTTGCTCATCAGGAAAGCGTCCGCTTCAGCGCGGCCATCTCGAGCGCAGCGGCGGCAAACTCCGCCCCGCGGTTGATCCGCCCGAGGCAACGGGCGCGTGCCTGCGCCGGCGTGCCGACCGCCATGACGCCGTTGATCACCGGCACCCCCGTGGCGAGCGACACACGCTGGAGTGCGTGCGAGACGCTGTCCGCGACGAGTTCGTGGTGGTTGGTGTCGCCCGCGATCAGGACGCCGAGCCCGATCACGCAGTCGCGCCGGCCCGTGACGGCGAGGCGTTGCGCCGCCCACGGCACCTCGTGCGAGCCGGGCACCCGCACCACCGCAAGGTCAGCTTCGCGCACGCCCGCGGAGCGCAGGCGGGCAAGCACCCGCGCCAGCAAGCCATCGACGAGCGCCGGATTGAACCGCGCGGCAACGAGGCCGAGCCGGAAACCGGTTCCGCGGACGGCGGTGGCGACAGGTGCTGAGAGACTCATGGGCGTGGCGGAATGTGACCGCGAAAATTCGCGGACGGGGAGGAACGCGCCTTCTCGCGCAATCCGCAACCCGAAACTCCCGCGTCACGCGCGGGCGCATGATTGGGCCCGCTCAGGCCCGGAAATCAATCACGTGCGTCTCGCCGGCGCCCTCCGCCACCTCGCCCTCGGCGGCGTCCTTCAGCAGTGTGATGTAGAGCTTGAACAGGTAGGGCGGGCGGATGTTGCGCGGTGAAGCGAGCGCCTTGCCATCCTCGGTGCGGTTGAGCACGACGCGTTCGCTGCCGACTTTGTATTTCGGATCCCAGCGGAGCACCGCCCGCGCGACGTCGGCCGTGACGGGCTTCTTCTTCGCGTCGTAGAAGGAAATCTTGAAGGTGCCGCCCACCATCGCCACGCCGAGGTAGCCACCACCGCGGCGGGCGACCTCCATGCCCTCGATCTTCGCCGGCTCGGGCGCCTTGCCTTCGCCCTTTTTCGCGGCGTCTCCCTTCTTGGCCGGTGCGGCCTCGGCGAGCGCCGCGCGCACGACGCCGGGCGTCTCGGACTTCATAATCAGCCCCGCTGCAAACGAACCGAAGAAAATCAGGAGCGCTTTCATGGCCCCAACCTATCGGCGCCAACCCGGCCCGCAAGGGTGCGGGCATATGCATCCGGGTTTTTCAGTTGGATTTGACGCACCTGCCGCAGCCGCGAGACTCCGCGCGTCCCATGCACGACCTGAATCAGCTGTTCGACAACAACCGCGCCTGGGCGGACAAAACCAGCCGGGATAATCCGGGGTTTTTCGCCGCGCTTTCGCGGCAACAATCGCCCCGATACCTGTGGATCGGCTGCGCTGATAGCCGCGTGCCTGCCAACGAGATCGTGGGCCTGCTGCCGGGCGAGTTGTTCGTCCACCGCAACGTCGCCAACGTGGTCGTGCACACCGATCTGAACTGCCTCTCGGTGATGGAATTCGCCGTGGAGGTGCTGCGGGTGCAGCACATCATCGTGGTCGGACATTACGGATGCAGCGGCGTAAACGCCGCACTCCACCGCGAGCGCATCGGACTCGCCGACAACTGGCTTCAGCACGTGCAAGACGTCCGCCGCAAGCATGAGCAAAAGCTCGAATGCGTGCAGGGCACGCCGGCGGACCGCTGCGACCGCCTCTGCGAACTCAACGTGATCGAGCAGGTCGGCAACGTGTGCCGCACAACGATCGTGCGCGATGCTTGGCAACGCGGACAGCCGCTCACCGTGCACGGCTGGATCTACGGCCTGAAGGACGGGCTGCTGCGCGATCTCAAGTGCAGCGCCTCGAGTCGCGAGGAAGTAATCAAGGCCTACAAGGTCGCGATCGACTCGCTCTAGGCCGGCGCAAACGACGCCGGCGCTATGCCGGCCGCCGCAGCGACCCCTTGAGTTCTTTCCACCGCGCGAGCCGGTCGGCAATCATTGCTTCCCAGCCGACGGGTTTGGGTGCGTAGAGCACGAGCGGTTTTCCGAGGAAATCCTGGCCGGAGATGTTCTCCGGAAAATCGTGCGAGTAGGCGTAGCCTTTGCCGTGGCCAACACGCTTGCTCGCCTGCCCGCCTTTGTCACGGAGGTGGACCGGCACGGGCTGAACCGGCGACTCCTTGAGCGCCCGGTGGGCGGCGCCCAGCGCGAGGGTGGCGGAGTTGCTCTTCGGCGCCGTCGCGATGTAGAGCGTCGCATGCGCGAGCGCATACTCGGCCTCCGGCAGGCCGACGAAATCGCATGCGTGGTGCGCCGCGACCGTCAGCGGCAACGCCTGCGGGTCGGCGAGGCCCACGTCCTCGCTCGCGAGAATCACGAGCCGCCGCGCGATGAAGCGCGGGTCCTCCCCGCCGGCGAGCATCTTCGCGAGCCAATACATCGCCGCGTCGGGATCGCTGCCGCGGCAGCTTTTTATGAACGCGGAGATGGTGTCGTAGTGCTCGTCCTCGTCGGCATCGTAGCGAATGCGGCGCTCGCGCGCGAAGACCTCCAGTTCTGCCTCGGTGATCGCAGCGCCCTCGACGAGTCCGAGCACGAGCACCTCCAGCGAGTTGAGCGCGCGGCGCAGGTCGCCATCGCAGAGCACGGCGAGGTCGGAGAGAATCTTCTCATCCGCCGTCACCCGCCGCGCGCCTAGGCCGCGCTCGGAATCCGTGAGCGCGGCGCGCATGACACCGGCCACGGCGGCGGTTGCGAGCGGCTCGAGGCGAAAAAGATGGCTGCGGGAGAGCAGCGGCGGGTTGACGTAAAACCCGGGGTTGTGCGTGGTCGCGCCGACGAGGCGCACGCTGCCCTCCTCGACGTCGGGCAGCAGGAGGTCCTGCTGCGATTTGTTGAAGCGATGCAGCTCGTCGATGAAGAGGATCGTCGCGGCCTCGGGGCGGCGGCGCGCGGCGGCGAGGATTTCGCGCAGCTCGGCGACATTGGACATGACGGCGTTGACGCGCACGAAGCGGCTGCCGGTCTCACGCGCGATTGCCTCGGCGATGCTGGTCTTGCCGCAGCCGGGCGGCCCGTAGAATAGCAGCGAACCGAAGCGGTTCTGCGCCACGAGGCGCGGCAGCAGGCTCCCGGCCTTGAGGATGTGCTCCTGGCCGACGACTTCGCTCAGGCGCCTCGGCCGCATCCGCGCGGCCAGAGGTTGATGGACCTTCTGGCCAGCGGCGCTCGCCGGCCAATCGGCCGCCGGCGGTGGATCGCCCCCGAAAAGATCAGGCTGTTCCGAGGCCGGCATGGGCAGGTCACTCAAATGTCGCCGCCTTGTGGCCGCAGCACAATCTCCTCGACCACCGTCCGACGCGACAACCGATATACATCGAGGAACGCCCGCGCGACATCCTCCGCCGGCATCATCCGTTCCGCCGCCACACCGCTGCCCGCCCACGATGGCGACACGGTCGCACCCGGATGAACGCAACACACGCGGACGCCAGTGCCCTTGGTCTCGACGCGCAGCACCTGCGCGAGCCCGGTCACTCCGAACTTGGCCGCGCAATACGCCGCGCCGTTCGGGTAGGGCGCGAGGCCAGCAATCGAGCTCATGAAGAAAATGTCGCCACGCTTGCGCCGCAGCATCGCCGGCAGAAACGCCTGCGTGACGAGAAAGGCGCTCCGCAGGTTGGCCGCGACGATGCGGTCAAATTCCGCGACCTTCGTCTCCACGAATGGTGCGCCCGCAAATACGCCCGCGTTGTTGATCACCACGTCGATCGCGCCAAATCGCTTCGCGACGGAAGCCGCCATGTTCGCAACTTCGGCTTCGTCGCTCACGTCGCATGCAAACGGCTCGGCGAAGGCCCCGCGTTGCGAACACGCCCGCGCGACGGCGGCGAGGTTGCGGATTTTGCGGGCCACGAGCGCGAGCCGCACGCCGCTCATCTCCGCCGCAAAGACCTTGGCGATGGCGGCGCCGATGCCCTGCGAGGCGCCGGTGACGAGGACGACGGGGGCTTTCATCGGGCGCGGTGAACCTCAGCAAGCGAGCAGACCGAAATCCATGAAGTCCGCGACGAAGCCGCCTTTGACGCCCTTGCAGACCACGCTCACGGCGTCATGCGAATGGAGCGATTCGAGGTGCGAGCATGCGATGCGGAAATCCACGATGCGCCGATCGGCGTCGAGCTCGCGGTAAAGCAGTCGCGCCGCATCCTCGACAAACTTGAGGTGGGCGCCGTTGAGCTCCGCGAAGGCTTGCTCGTCCTCGCGCTTCACCATCACCTGCGTTTCGGTCTGCAGAGCCGCAAGGCAGAGCGCCTGCACATCCTCGATCCAGATTTTTTTCCCCTCTGCCTCCTCAATCGAGATGCGGGCCTTGCTGCGTTGCGAGTGCGGCACGCTGTAGGCGCCGCGCGTGTCGCGGGCGTGCTCCGCCAGCTCCGCGCTGCAAGGGCACGCCGAGGAGTAGACAAAGTCGAAATGGATGAAGCGCCGGTAGCGCCCGTCCGCCGTCATCACGCCCTCGAACGCCACGTCGTAATACTGCCAGCCCGCGAGATCACTGCGAAGGCTAGGCTGCATGAGAGGATAGGAGAACTTCACCTTCAGCCGCGCATCCTTGGTTTGCACCTTGCGCAGGTAGGCCTTCAGGATCTTCCCCATCCACTCACCCGTCACGACCTCGCCACGGTGATCGTAGAAGGAGCGCATGATGCGGCTCATGTTGATGCCCTTGAGTTCGGCCTCGAGCGAAACGGTGCCCGTCACACTCGCCTCGAGGGTCAGGATCTTCCCGGCTTTGGTGCGGATTTTCAGCGGGAGGCGGAAGTTATGGATGCCCACCTGCTGGATCGCGACATTGGCCCCTTGGATTGCATCCGTCGCGGCCCGCATCATGTCGGGCAGCGAGGCCTTGTGCGCTTGCGTTGAGCGGAACTTCCGGTCGTAGCCGCGCTGGATTTTTGCCGGCTCACCGCAGCTCGAGTTGTGCAGATACATCGGCTTCATGGCGGGGGTGCGTCCGGGCCGAAAAACTCCGCGAAATTCCGCGGCGTCTCGAACAAGCGCACGCGGTGAAGCCTCGCCTGCGGCGGCAACAGCGGCGCGATCTCGTGCCAGAAGGCGATCACAAGGTTCTCCGTCGAGGGGATGATGCCGCGGAGGAAGGCGACGTCCGTGTTGAGATTCTTGTGATCACAAGGATCGACGACCGCACGATGCAGTATGCGCTTCAGCTCACCGAGGTCCACGATGTAGCCCGTCACCGGGTCCGGCTCGCCGCGCACGGTCACCTCGAGCACATAGTTGTGGCCGTGCCAGTGGGGGTTGGTGCAGAGCCCGTATTGGGCGACGTTCCATTTCTGGCTCTTGGTGGGGTTATGGAGCCGATGGGCGGAGTTGAAATGCACCTGCCGGGTGATGAACACAGTGCCGCGCAGCACCCGGGGCGCGGCGGGTTTTCGGGCGGCGGCTCGTTTTGGCATAGCGGGTCAGAGGAAGCGAAAATGCACGCCCGGTCAATGCGCGCGGCATGATCAGGCCTCCCGCGAACCAAGGCTGGCCTCGCGGGGCGACGCCGCCAAAGTGCCGCGTTCCTCCCTCGCCCGAGCATCCCATGCCCAACGCCATCCGTGCCTCGACCGCCTCCGCGCCCAGTTGGAGCCGCGCCGCGATCATTGGGCTCGCGGCCATGGTCGGTGTCTCGGCCGTGGTGCGCGGCGCGGCGATGGGCAACAGCCTTTGGCTCGATGAAGTGTGGACCCTGCGCAACATCGCCGAACTCAAGTCGGCCAGCGGCATCTTCACCCAATTTCTCAACGACAACAACCATCCGCTCGCCTCGCTGTGGATGTATGTGGCGCGCGACACCACCGCCGATTGGCTGCATCGCCTGCCTGCATGGCTTGCCGGCATCGCCTGCGTCTGGCTAGCCGGCGAGATTGGGCGCGCGCAATTCCGGCGGGTGCGGCCCGCCGCCCCATCCGCAGGAAGCGATGCGGCGGGGTTGATTGCCGCAGCGCTCGTCGCCAGCGCCTACATGCTGACGGTCTATTTTTCGGAGGCGCGCGGCTACGGCCCGATGCTCGCGGGCGCGCTCCTCGCAATCCTTGCGCTCCTGCGCGATCCCGACGGCGAGACCTGGCGCTGGCCAATTCTCTACTGGTTCGCGTGTGCGTTGGGGCTGCTCGCGCATGCGACGGTCGTGAATGTGATGGCCGGCGGGGCCGCGTGGTCGCTGGTTCGGGCGGTCGGGGGGGCGGCCAAACCCGGCGCGTGGCTGCGGGCCTTGCGCTGGCATGCCGTCCCCATGACGGGCGCCGCGATCTACTATGCAGCCTTTCTGCGCCACCTCGGGATCGGGGGCGGGCCCGAAACGACCGCACTCGCCGTCGTGGGCGAGGCCGTGAGTTTCACCGTGGGCCTGCCGGCGCACCTCGCGCTCACGGCCGCGGCGATCATCGCCCTCATCACCGGGCTCGGGTGGCTGTGGCCGCGGTCACGGGAACTGGCCGCGCTTTATTTTGTGACTGTGGTGGCGGCGCCGCTCGCAACCATCATGTTCAGCCGGTTCTCCCTGCTGTTCCCCCGCTACCTGATCCTGTCCTGCGCCGGCGCGCTGCTTGTCGGCGGTATTTTTCTCGCGCTGCTCTGGCGCCGGAATCGCCTTGCCGCCGTGGCCATCGTAGCGCTCGTGATCGCCGGGCAAACACCGTCCACCCTGGAGCTGCTGCGCCACGGCCGCGGCGACTTTCGAGCTGTGCTGCGCCATCTCGCCTCGGGCACCCGGACACCGGAGATCAGCGTGTGCAGCGACCACGACAACCGCACCTTGCCACTGATTCAGCGCTACGCGCCCTCCACCCTCACGGGGCGCCCGATCCGGTATGTTCCCGGCAACAGTCCGCGCCGCCACGCCGCCCGCTGGCTTCTCGTGGCGGACGTGGGCGACACCACGCCCGGCCCCGAGGCGCGCGACGCCGCGGGCAACACCTTCACTCTCGAGGCGAGTTTGCCGCACGCGCCACTCTCCGGCAGCGGCTGGCTGATCTACCGCGATCGCACTTTCCCTGATCCGTAGCAGCCGCGTGCTTCCATATCGACGATCCGCGGCCGTTCGCTCAATTTATCCAAACGCCTCGCAATGAGAATCCGCAAAGTCCTCGTCACCGCCGCCAACCCCCGCCAGCGCACCCTCCCGCTCCAGACGCTGATCGATCAAAACGGGGAGACGAAGTCGGCGCTGCAGGTCGTGCTCGAGGAGGCCGCCGGAGCAGGGATCGAGGAATTCGGCGTCGTGGTCTGCCCCGGCGACGAGCCCGCTTACAAGGAGGCCTGCGGCGCGCTCGGCGCGCGCGTGCGCTTCATCGCGCAGGATCAGCCCCGCGGCTACGGCCACGCCGTGTTGTGCGGACGCAGTTTCGCGGGCGACGCACCATTTCTCCACCTCGTGGGGGATCACCTGCACGTGGCGTCGGGCAAAACGAGCTGCGCGCGCCAGCTGCTTGAGGTCGCGACCGCCGAAAACGCGGTGGTCTCCGCCGTCCAGCCGACGCGCGAGAGCCAGCTTACCTCGTTTGGGGCGGTCGGCGGCCGGCTCGTCGGCGGCGCGCGGCCGCTTTACCAGGTCGAGGCGGTCATTGAAAAACCGACCCCCACCGTCGCCGAGCAGCAGCTCATCGTGCCGGGGCTGCGCGCGGGATTCTACCTGTGCTTTTTCGGCATGCACGTGCTCGGGCCGGAGATCTTCGCGCTGCTGGACGAGCAGCAGCGCGCCGCGCCCGAGAAACCGCTCGGGCTCTCGCCCGCGCTCCACGCGCTCGCGGCCAAGCGCCGCTACCTCGCCTTCAACGTCGCCGGCCGCCGCTTCGACATCGGCGCGCCCTACGGCCTGCTCTTCGCGCAGCTCGCCCTCTCGCTCTCCGGCCGCGACCGCGATCGGGTGCTCACGCAGCTGGTGGAACTCCTCGCGGTGCGCGCCGACGGATCATGAGCCGCGGCCTCCTCGAAATCATCGCCGCCTCCGACCCCGCCGTCCGCGACCGCGCGGTCGACGCGTGGTGCGAGGGCAAGAGCGCCGCCGATCTGCTCGCCGCCTGCGCCGAGCTCGACGCCTACCGCCGGGGCGAGGGCAACCTCTACAAGCGCGTGCGCGCACTCTTCTTCATCACGGCGATCCACCGCTACCATCTGCCGGC
>JAEUHB010000243.1 GCA_016794665.1 Opitutaceae bacterium | reverse complement strand
CGCGCGCGCGGCGAGCCGGAGGTGAGGTGTGGCGTCCGGCACGAGCCGGACGACCCACGCCTCGACGCGCTCGCCGTAGACCAGCTCCGCCGGCCGTCCGTCCGCGGCGCGGTTAGGATCGGCGGCGTGCGCGGCGTCGATGAGCTGGCGGGCGCGGGCGTGGGCGGTCATGCGCCGAACTTAGAGCGAAGCGTGTGGCGAATGGCCAATCAAAGTGCCGGGGATTTTTGCCGATCCCGCACGATTTTCCACTCATCACTCGCGCCCATGCCGATGCCGCCCACCGATTGCCGCCGCTGCGGCGTGTGCTGTTTCTCGGCCTCGGCGGAATACGTCTGGGTGCGCGGCGACGACTGGGCGCGGCTCGGGGAGCGGGCGGAGGAGCTGGCGCATTTCATCGGCAACCACGCGTTCATGCGGATGCGCGACGGGCATTGCGCAGCGCTCGACGTGCGGCGAGACGCGGCGGGCGGCGCGGAGTTTTTCTGCACCATCTACGAGCGGCGGCCGGAGATCTGCCGCGATCTCGCCCGGGGATCGCCGGAGTGCCTCGGCGAGCTGGAAACCAAGGCCGCGGCCGTCGCCGCCGCGGTGGCGCGGGAGTGACGCGCCGCCGCGCCCGAGGTGCGAAATCGTCAGGTTTTGGTGTGTGACGGCGGCTTTCCTTTCGGCGGAATCTGCACAGGGTTGGGCCGACCACCCAAACCCCGCGTCCGTCATGCCAACCCCTCATCTCCTCTTGCGCCTCGTTGCCTCCTGCCTCCTTGCCGTCGTCGCGGCCTCCGCCCAGACCGCGCCCGCTCCGGCGCCCACGGCTGCCGCCAGGCCCGCCGATCCTACCGCGCCGGTGGAGCTCTCGCCCTTTGAGGTCCGTGCCGAGGACGACTCGGGCTACCAGGCCGCCAACACCACCAGCGGCTCGCGCCTCAACTCGCGCCTCCGCGACACGCCGGCCGCCGTCTCCGCGTTCACGCCCGAGTTCCTCGCCGACATCGCCGCCACCAACCTCGAGGAGATGCTCGCGCACGCGACCAACGTCGAAATCGACGTCGAGGACGCCAACGCCGGCTTCAACAACCCCGCCGGCCGCGGCGCCGACGGCGGCGATTTCAACTTCCGCATGCGCGGTTCGCCCGCCGGCGCCTCGCGCGACTTCGTCGAGTCCAGCGTCCCGGTTGACCTCTACAACGTCGAGCGCGCCGAGGTCGCGAGCGGCCCCAACTCAATCCTCTTCGGCCTCGGTCAGGCCGGCGGCCTAGTGTCGCTCAGCGGCAAAAAGGCCAACCTCCAGCGCGACCGCACCACGCTCAAGTCCATCCACGGCTCGTGGAAACAGGAACGCTACGAGGCCGACTACAACCGCGTCCTCATCCCGAAAAAACTCTCCCTTCGCCTGCTCGGCCTCTACCAGAACAACGAGGGCTGGCGCCACTGGGACTTCAACGACCAGGCGCGCTGGACGATCGCGGCCGCCTACCAGCCGTTCAAGCGCACGACCATCCATGTGTCGTTCGAAAAGGGTCACATGGACAACAACCTCACCCTCGGCTGGAACGCCCAGGACCAGATCACCGCGTGGCAGGACGCCGGCAAACCGCTCACCGACGGCACCGTCGCGCTTCCCGGCCTCAATCGCTTCGCCGCGGCCAACCAGCGCTTCACCTTCGTCGACCAGAACCGCGCCGTCTATAACTACCGCGGCGAGTTCCAAACCGTGAATCGCTACGGCGTCGAGACGCTCCTGCCGCCCTCCGTTTCGCCCTACAACTACGACCTCACCGGCCCCGGCGGCACGCGGCACCAGACTTTCAACACCCGCCAGGTCACAATCCAGCAGCGCCTCCCGCGCGGCGTCGACCTCGAGCTCGCCTACTTCCGCAACACGGCCGACATCGAGGCCCACGGCATGGCCATCGCCGGCGCCAATCTCCGCGCCGATCCGAACCCCACGCTCCCTCGTCCCGACGGCGCCGCCGGCACGATTCCCAATCCCTTCGTCGGCCGCCTCTATTTCGAGTCCGTGTGGTTCAAGGACACGATTAAGACCACCAATGAAATTTTCCGCCTCACCGGCTCGATCGACGCCGGCAACTCGCGCCGCTGGTTCGGCCGCCACCGCGTCGCCGTGCTCGGCGAAGCCTCGACGCAGGACCGCCTCCGCCGCTGGCGCGACGAGATCCTCGTCGACGACCGCAACATCCCCATCGTCAACGCCACCACCGCCGAGGGCGCGCAGAACCAGCTCACCCGCCGCAACTACATCAACGAGGGCGACTACACGACCTACTACGGCGCCGACCCCACGCTGCCCGTCGCGCCCTTCGCCTACAACGGCCGCACCTACACCTCCGCCTACGCCTCGCGTGCCCGCGCCAACACCGGGACCGTGAAGGATATCACGAGCCTCATGTTCGCCTCGCAGAGCTTCTGGCTGCGCGACCGCCTCGTCACCACGCTCGGCGCGCGCCGCGACGACATCAAATTCAAGAACGCCCAGGAGGAGCGAGTCACCGACCCCAACGATCCGCGCGTGACCTCCAAGCTCATCGCCGCCGGCGAGTGGTATTTCAACGGCCAGCACGTCCACCACCGCTACAAGCCCACCACGTTCACCGCCGGCGCCGTGCTCCACGCGACCAAGCGCCTCTCGGTCTTCTACAATATGTCGCGCAACAACGGCCAGCCGCGCTTCGACCGCACCGTGCTGCCCAACGGCGAGGTGCCCGAGCCCACCGAGGGCCGCGGCCGCGACTACGGCTTCATGCTCGATGTGCTCGGCGAGGACCGGCTCTTCGTCCGCACGACCTGGTTCCAGACCGAGCAGCTCAACGATTCCCCGATTCTCCCGGGCAGCAACGCCCTCGGCGTCGACAACCTCACGACGATGCTCACCCAGCTCCGCAACGTCGGGAAAATCTCCCAGGCCGACTACGATCGCCAGGCCATCACCTGGACCTCCGCCTCAATCGACATCTTCACCAAGGGCATTGAGGTCGAGGTCGTCGCCAACCCGACGAAGAGCCTCACGCTCCGCGCCAGCTACTCGCACTCCGAGCGCCGCCGGCAGAATTTCTTCACCGAGGTCTTCGAGTTTTTCGACACCCGCGTCCCGCAGTGGCGCGCGCTGCTCGCGGGCAACCCGACGGAACTCGCGGCCTTCGAGACCGCCGTGCGCGACCTCTACAGCGAGCTCGATTTCCAGGTCGACCGGCAGAATTCCCCCTTCGGCTCCCGCCCGCACAAACTCAACGGCACCGCGCGCTACGCCTTCCGCGAAGGCACGCTCCGCGGCGCCTTCCTGGGCGGCTCCGTGCGCTACAGCGGCAAGAATTTCATGAGCTGGGACAAGGCCAGCGGCCAGGTCTACTGGGGCAACGAGTCCGTGCTCGCCGACGCCTTCGCCGGCTATCGCTTCAAGGTCCCGCGCACCAAGATCAACGCCACGGTGCAGCTCAACGTGCGCAACGTCGGCAACGACTACCTCGCCAACGTCGGCCGCTACAACGACAACTACACCGGCGTCCGCCGCGTGTATCTGAACGAGCCCCGCAGCTTCCGCCTCTCGACGACGCTGGACTTTTGAGGGCAGGTGCGCGGCGGCCGGTGTCCCACCCGGCCGGGTTTCCGGTGGCCCGCTTCGTGAGAAGCGGGATGGCCCGGGATCGAACGCGTCGTCATGCCCACGTCTCCCGGGGCGGCAGGCGCCGGGTGGCAGTCAACGCTTGACAAAGCCGACCTTTCTGAAATCACAGAAACTATGAAACTAACACCGGTCATGCAGCGGTTCATCCTTCACTGGGGCGAGATGGGCTGGCGCTGGGGCATCAACCGCTCGGTCGCGCAAGTCCACGCCCTGCTCATGCTGTCGCCCAAGCCGCTGCCGGCCGACGAAATCAGCGAGACTCTCGACGTGGCGCGCTCGAACGTCAGCACGAGCCTCAAGGAGCTGCAGGGCTGGGGCCTTGCGCGCATCGTCCATGTCTTCGGCGACCGCCGGGAGCACTTCGAGACGCTGAAGGACGTGTGGGAGATGTTCCTCGTCATCACGCGCGAGCGCAAGAAGCGCGAGCTCGACCCCACGCTGGCGACGCTCCGCGAGTGCGTAGCCGAGGCCAAGGCCGGCAAAGTCGACAGCGACTACACCCAGCACCGTCTCAACGAGCTCACCGCCTTCATCGAGCTGGCCGGCAGCTGGGCCGACCGCACGCAGGGCCTGTCGCCCGCCGCGACCAAACGCCTGCTCCAGCTCGGCGACAAGGTCTTCCGCTTGGTCGGATAGAGTTTTGCCCAGGAGTTTCGGAGTTAACAGAAAACACAAAAAGAAAGGAAACGCCATGAACTACACGGTCCTCGCCTACCTGCTCTATCTGCCCATCGCCATCACGATGACGATCTGGGTTGCGCGCACCTTGCACCGCAACGGGCGCGTGTTCGTCGTGGCCGCCTTCCGTGGCAACGAGGCCATGGGCGACTCGGTCAACCATCTCCTCGTCGTCGGCTTCTACCTGATCAACCTCGGGTTCATCACGACGGCGCTGCGCTACGGCGACAAGCCGGTCGACCTGCAGGAGATGCTGGAGTTTCTCAGCATGAAGCTGGGCGTGGTGCTGCTCGTCCTCGG
>JAEUHB010000241.1 GCA_016794665.1 Opitutaceae bacterium | reverse complement strand
ACCCGATGACGCGAGTTGGTTCGCCGCCGAAGTGCAGCCGCACGACGCGGCGCTCCGCGCGTGGCTGCGCGCGCGTTTCCCCGTCCTCGGCGAAGTGGACGACGTGGTGCAGGAAACCTACGCGCGCGTCCTCCAGCTCCGCGCCCGCGATCCGCTGCGCGCGCACGCGGTGAAGCCGCTGCTCTTCACCACCGCGCGCCACCTCGCGCTCGACCAGATTCGCCGCCGCGCGATCGTGCCGATTGAAGGGTTCGGCGAAGATGACGGCGCACTTTTCGCCGACGACGCCGCCGGGGTCGCCGAGACCGTGAGCCGCCGGCAGGAACTTGCCCTCCTCGCCGAGGCCATCCAGTCCCTCCCCGACCGCTGCCGGCAAATCCTCACGTTGAGAAAAATCTACGGCCTGCCGCAGAAGGAGATCGCGCGCCAGCTCGGCATCGCCGAGCACACCGTCGAGGCGCAGGTCGGCGTGGGCGTGCGGCGCTGCGCAGAGTATCTCGCCCGCTTCGGGCTGCCGTAAGCGACACCACCACGATGGCCGCACCTGATCCATTTTCCGCTCCGTCGTCCGACGACCCTATTGCCGTCGAAGCGGGTGCGTGGCTCGCGCGCCGCGATCGCGGGCTCACCGCCGCAGAGCAGGACGCGTTTCTCCAGTGGCTGCGCGCCGATCCGCTCCATCGCACCGCGCTTGCGCGCCTTGATCGCGCGTGGACTGCGCTCGATTCGCTCGCGGCGTGGCAACCCGCCGATGGCACGCGGCCCAATCCCGATTTGCTCGCGCGCTCGGCCTCGCGCCGTCGCGGCCTCCGCCCGCTCGCGTGGGCCGCTGCGCTGGCCGGCGCAGGCGTCGCCACAGCCATCGCGCTATTAATGTGGCCTGCTCCGTCGGCCCTGCCCGAACCGCCAGTGGGTGTCCCGAGTGTGCGCGTGATCGCCCGTCCCGAGCAGCAGGCGTTGGTCGATGGCTCCGTGGCGGAGCTCAACCACGGCGGAAACCTCGAAGTGGCCTTCGGCGCCGCCGAGCGCCGCGTGCGCCTGCGCGACGGCGAGGTGCACCTCACGGTGGCGAAGGACGCGGCGCGGCCCTTCGTCGTCGAGGCCGGTGGCGTGAACGTGCGCGCGATCGGCACGGCCTTCAACGTCCGCCGCGATCTGGACTCCGTCGATGTCATCGTCACCGAGGGGCGCGTGCAGCTCGAAACGAAGCGCGGCGCTCCCGTCCCGCTGGCCGCCGGGGAACGCGCGCGCGTCACGCCCGGCGAGCGCCCGGTCGTGAGCGCCGCCGAACCATCCGCCGTCGCGCGCGAGCTCGCGTGGCGCGCCGTGCGGCTTGAGTTCGAGGCGCTGCCGCTCGAGGCGGTGATCGTGGAGTTCAATTTGCGCAACGCCCGCCAGCTCACGATCGGTGACCCCGCCGCCGGCCGCGTGAAGGTCGCCGGCACGTTCCGCGCCGACGAACCCGAGGCCTTCGCGCGTCTGCTTGAGGTGAGCTTCGGCATCGCGGTCGAGCGCGCCGCCACCGGCCCGTGGGTGCTGCGCAGCGCGGCGCGATGAGCGATTTTTTTCGAGGCCGCTAACGGAAACGGCTCCGTCATTCGTTAGGTCCCCGGACCCGCGCCCCTGTTCCCTGTTTCCCCCGCGCCCGTCCGCCGCATGAAATCCCCATGATCCCTCTCCGCCGCCTCGCGCGGCTCTGGCATTTCGCCCTCGTGTGGCTGGGTGCGGTGCTCGTGGCCGCACCGGCCGTCGCGGCCGATCCGCCGAAAACAACGTTCAACCTGCCCGAAGGCGACGCCGCCGTCACCCTCCGGCAGTTTTCCCAACAAACGCGCGCACCGATCGTCTATCCGATCGATGTCGTCCGCGGCGTGAAAACCAATCCCGTGCAGGGTGAGTTCACCGCCCGCGCCGCCCTCGACCGCATGGTCGCCGGCACCGAATTGATCGTGGCGCAAGATACCAGCACCGGGGCCCTTTCCGTCGGACGCCCCGCCCGACCGAGTGAGGACCCAAGACGTCAGCACGCCACGGGTGAACCTCATTCGAATTCGGACCGCGGCCCGTTTCCTTCCACTCCACCCTCTTCCGTGAAAAACAATCGCCGCACTTTTCTCGCCGCCCTCGGCGGGTGGCTGACGCTCGGACTTTCCCCGGCCCAGCTGGGCCGGGCCGCGGACGCCGCCGCAGCCAATGCGCAGCCCACCGCTTCCGTGTCCGGTCGGGTGCAAAACGTCGTCACCGGCCAATACCTGAACAACGCCCGGGTCACCGCGCGCGGGACCGGCCTCGTGGCGTTCACCGATCAGTCAGGCAGCTACCGCCTGCCTGCGGTGCCTCCGGGCGGCCTCGTGATCGAGGCTTTCTACACGGGGCTCGATTCCGCAACCGTCAGCGTTTCGCTCGTGGCCGGGCAGGCGCTGGTCCACGACTTCGAGCTGACGAACGCCGTGCGTTACGGCGCGGAGGGGGTCGTGAAACTCGACGCCTTCACCGTCGCCACCGCCCGCGACACCAACGCGGAGTCGATCGCGATCAACGAGCAGCGGTTCGCAGCGAACCTCAAGAACGTCGTGACTGCGGACGCCTTTGGCGACGTGACCGACGGCAACGTCGGCGAATTTCTCAAGTTCATGCCGGGCATCACGACCGACTCCGATGTCAACGAGGGCGGCACGGTGACCAGCGTTTCGGTGCGCGGCTTCGCGGCGAACATGACGCAGGTGTCGAACGACGGCGCACTGCTCTCCAACACCGGTAGCGCCGCCGGCAACGGCCGCACGTTTTATTTCTCCCAGGTCTCGACCAACAATCTCGCGCGGGTCGAGGTCACCAAGTCGCCGACCCCGGCAAACCCCGCCGACACGATGGCGGGCTCCGTGAATCTCGTCAGCAAGAGCGCGTTCGAGCGCAAGGACGCGCAGTTCAACTACAGCGTGAACCTCTCTGGCAGCAGCCAGAGCCTGAGCCTGGGCAAGGAGCCGTGGATCAATGATCGCATGGTCTACAAGGTTCTGCCGGGCGTGAGTTTCGACTACACGCTGCCGATCAACCGCAACCTCGGCATCGTGGTGACCGGGCTGCATGTGGATCGCTACGTCGACCAGACGCAGAACACGCTCACGTATGCATCGGTGGCCGCCGCCGGGGCGTCGCTGGCGAATCCCTTCCTGCAGGCGGTGCGCTTCGTCGAAGGTCCCCGCCTCACGCGCCGCCGCTCGCTGGGCACCAAGGTCGACTGGCGCGTCACGACGAACGCGGTGCTCAGCGTCGGACTCACGACCAGCAGCTTCACCAACAACCGCTCGGCGATGGACCTGACCGTGAACACGGGGACCAACGCCACGCCCACCGTCGCGGGTGGCCGGTCACTCTCCTTCGGCCCCGGATTCACCAGCGGCGCCACCGGGCGGGGCGTCGTCGGCATGCTCTCCACCTTCGACAACGAGGCCCCGGGCCGCACGCGGGCCGGCAACCTCCGCTACCGCTTCGACG
>JAEUHB010000220.1 GCA_016794665.1 Opitutaceae bacterium | reverse complement strand
CCCGTGACCAAGGGCATCCCGTCGCTCCCGCTCTACAAGAACGAGGACGTGATCGAGATCGATCCGGATCAGGCGCACTTCACCCGTCGCTTCACGGAGGGCGCGGTGTCGTTCATCGAGCGCAACAAGGACAAGCCGTTTTTCCTCTACCTGCCGCACGTCATGCCGCACGTGCCGATCTTCGCGACGGCGAAGTTCAAGGGCACCAGCGGGCGCGGCCTCTACGGCGACGTCGTGCAGGAGCTCGACTGGGGAGTGGGCGAGATCATGGCGGCGCTCAAGCGCCTCGGCCTCGACGACAAGACGCTCGTCATCTTCGCCAGCGACAACGGCCCGTTCCTCTCCTACGGCGAGCACGCCGGCCTCGCGACGCCCCTGCGCGAGGGCAAGCTCACGACCTTTGAGGGCGGGATGCGCGTGCCATGCCTCGTGCGCTGGCCGGGCCGCGTGCCCGCCGGCCGCGTGAGCGACGAGCCGTGGGCCACGATGGACCTCAACGTGACGCTCACGAAACTGATCGGCGCCAAACTGCCGGAGACGCGGCTTGATGGCACCGATATGCTGCCTCTCGTCACCGGCCAGCCCGGCGCCAAAGGCCGCGATGAGTTTCTCTTTTACTCCGGCGACGAACTCCACGCGGTGCGCCAAGGCGACTGGAAGCTCCACGTGCCGCACGAATACCTCACGACCGCCGCCGAACCCGGCCGCGGCGGCAAGCCGTCGAACTGGGCCAACATGAAACCCCAGTCGATCGAGAATTCCGGCATCCGTGGCATCGCGAGCCGCCACGGTTATCGCGTCGAGAAAATCGGCCTCGCGCTCTACAACGTGCGCCAGGACCCGACCGAGACGAAGGATGTCGCGGCGCAAAACCCCGAGGTCGTCGCGCGCCTCCAGCAACGCGTGGCCGCCGCGCGCGCGGACCTCGGCGATTCGCTCACGGGCGTGAAGGGCGCGAACATCCGCCCGGCCGGCGACGCACGCCAGCCTCTCCCCGCGGGCGTGAAACGCATCGCGAACCAAACCTACACCACGACCCCCCAGGGCGCGCAACTGCTCGACCTCTATTTGCCGGAAAAGACCCCGGCCAAGCCGATGCCGGTCGTCGTTTGGATTCACGGCGGGGGCTGGAAAAATGGCAGCAAGGAGAACCCGCACCTCGCCTGGCTCGCCACCGAGGGCTACGCCGTCGTGAGCCTCGGCTACCGGCTCTCTTGGGCCGCACGCTGGCCCGCGCAGCTTGAGGACGCGCGCGCCGCGGTCCGCTGGCTGCGCACCAACGCCGCGAAATACTCGCTCGATCCCGCGCGCATCGCGGTGGCCGGCGGATCGTCCGGCGCAAATCTCGCGGGCGTCGTCGGCACGGCCGACGCCGCGCCGGGCGAGGCTGTTTCCAGCCGCGTGCAGGCCGTGATCGATTTCTACGGCGCGAGCGACGTGCTCACGATGCCGCCCAACGTCCCCGGGCCCGGCAAGACCGATGCCGATCTCGCGAACGCGAATGCCGCGAAACTCCTCGGCGGCATCGTCCGCGACCGCCCCGCCGCCGCTAAGTCGATGAGCACGCTGCACCTCGTGACGCGCGACGACCCTCCATTTCTGATCATTCACGGCGACAAGGATCCGCAGGTCCCGCTGGTGCAGAGCGAGCGCCTGCATGCGAAGTTGAAGGAGACCGGCGTGCCGTCCGAACTCATCGTTCTCCCCGGTGCCGGCCACGGCGGGAAGGAATTCTCGAGCGACGAGGTGAAGGCGAAAATCCGGGCGTTTCTGGCGCGTTCGCTACGGTAGGGCGCGGACTCCGCTCCGCGCCGTGGCGGTCAGCGGAGTGACCGCCCTACCGGTCGAGCCGCTCGATCCGGAAATCCTCCACGCGCAAGTGGCTCTTCACCGTGCGCAGCGCAAACCAGCCGGCGTTGAGCGGCGCGGGATCGGAGAAAACAAACACGCGCTCCCCGTCGCGCCAGAACTCGGCGCGGCCGTCGCGCGCGACGAGGCGGATGCGGTAGGGGCGGTTGCCCTCGAGGAGGAATTTCTTCGCGGCGAGATCGTGCTTGGGCAGCAGCGGGCGCGCGGCGGAGCCGTCGTAGCGGCGAAAGCGCGTGGTAGAGTTGTTGTTTCCGCCGTAGCCGACGTAATAGGTGAGCAACGAGTCGTAGTCGGAGAATTTTCCCGTGCGCGCCTGACCCGGGGCAAACGGCGCGGCCGGCGACCGCGTGTCGACTGCCATCCAGAAGCAATTCACGTCCGACACGCGGTCATTCGGCCCGCCGCGATCAATCGCGGTGACGGTGTAGCTGATGGCGACGGGCGCGGTGATTTTTTCGCGCCACCACACGGTGCAACCGGCGGCGTCCTCGATCTCGATCGCGCCGCCGTGGAATTTCACGGTGCCGCCGGGCATCTGCTCGACCGCCCATTTCACCGGATCGGCGAAGGCGGGTTCCGTGGCGCTGGAAAACGTGGCGGCGAGCAGGACCGCCAGCCACCCGAGCGCAGCACGGCTCATTTGCGCAGCGTCAGCGTCACCTGCCGCACGTCCATCACGCTCTTCCCGGGCATCTGCGTGGCGCGGAGGGTGAGAAGGCCGCGGCCCTTTTCGAGGCGCACCGTGCCGAGGGCGAGCGGCTTGAAGGGCTTCATCGTCGACTCGGCGGGCGGGCGAGGAAGGGTGTCTTGGTTGGTGTAGAGCGGCGGATCCCAGCCGGGTGCAACTTTGCCGGTGAGCTTGGCGCTCTTGAAGGTCAGCTCGATGGCCGAGCCGGCGTCGGCAAGCGGGGTGGTGTAGTCGATCACGACGTCGTAGGTGCCGGTGGTGGCGACGGCGATGTCCCAGGTGATCCTGTCGTCGAGGCTCGTCCAGTTGACGAAGTAGGAGCTGTTGGGCGCGTTGGAGCTTCGCTTGACGGCGGGACCATGTGCGACGCCATCGCGCGCGGGGAGAAACGCGGCGGGGAACTCCGGATAGCCGACGGTGTAAGGGCGGCTGTCGGGCGGGAGGATGGCGGCGGCGCCGCCGGACTTCTTTTTTCCGCGGGCGTTGGCGGCTTCCGTGACGCCCGCCTTCGCCGTGGAATCGGCGTGCTTCGCGGCGTCGGCGGCGAGCATGTCCTTGCGATAGGCGGCGGCGGCCTCGGTGAGTTGCTTCGCGATCGCGGGGCGCTCGGCGGCGAGGTCGCGGGTCTGGCCGGGATCGGCGGCCATGTCGTAGAGGCGGCCGGTGGCGTCGAGGCGGTGCTGCTGCGTGCGGACGCTCACGGCGGAGTTCCAGGCGTTGAAAATCATGCGGTCGGGCCAGTCGGTTTTCTGCCCGAGGACGAGAGGCGAGAGATCGCGGCCGTCGAGCGGCGCGGCGCCGACGCGCCGGATGCCGGCGAGCGAAGTGAGCGTGGGGAGCAGATCGACCGCGGCCGCGATCTGGGGGATGCGTTGGCCAGCGGGGATCTTTGCGGGCCAGCGGAGATAGCCGACGGAGCGGACGCCGCCCTCGTCGGTGGAGCCCTTGCGGCTGCGCATGCCGCCGGTCCAGCGGAACGAGTTGGGGCCGTTGTCGGAGAAATAGAAGATGATCGTGTTGTCGGCGATCTTGAGTTCGTCGAGGCGCGCGAGGATGCGGCCGACGTTCCAATCCTGGTTCTCGATCATCGCGAGGGCGCAGCGGGTGTGATCGAGGTCTTCCTGCTCGGGCACGGTGGCGCGCTGGGTGATGGGCTTGTTCTTGAAGCGTTGCCAGTAGCTGTCGGGCACGGCCCAGGGCGAGTGAGGCGTGGTGAAGGGCACGTAGCAGAAGAAGGGCTGGTCCTTGTTCCTCGTGATGAATTGGAGCGCGCGGTCGGTGCACACGTCGACGATGTAGCCGGAGGTGCGGACCATGCGGCCGTTGTCGTCGAGCGGGGCGTCGAAATACTCGCCCCAGTGGCCGGAGGTGTGGCCGAGGTATTCGTCGAAGCCCCGCGCGCGCGGGTGGTAGGGCCACTGCGTGCCGTTGTGCCACTTGCCGAAGGCGCCGGTGGCGTAGCCCGCGGCCTTGAAGGCGTCGGCAATGGTCTTCTCGGAAAGGTCGAGGCGCTCCATGCCGGTGGAGACACCGCGCACGCCGCCGCGCGGGTGCCAGCGGCCGGTGAGAAATTCCGCGCGCGTGGGCGCGCACACGGGCTGCACAAAGAAGCGGTCGAGCGAGGCGCCGCCGCGAGCGATGCGGTCGATGTTGGGGGTCGAGACCTGGGTGTTGCCGGAGAAACCGTAATCGCCCCAGCCGGCGTCGTCGGCGAGGAAGACCAGGACGTTGGGGCGCGCGGCCTGGGCCGCGGAGGCGGCGGCGGGGAGCAGCAACGCGGCGGCGACGAGAAGCAGCCGGAAACGGGCGAGGGGGCGGAGGGTCATGATGGGGAGCGAAACCATGGGTGGAAGGCGGGGCCTAGTCGAGCGTCTGCCGATAGCGTTTCACGCCGACGAGCAGCGCGATCACGAGGAATGCGAGGAGCGGCCACAGTTCGGGCGCGATGTCCGCGGGGCCGCTGCCTTTCAGCAGTATCCCGCGCACGATGCGCAGGTAGTGCGTGAGCGGCAGCACCGAGCCGATCCCCTGCGCCCACTCCGGCATCCCGCGGAAGGGAAACATGAAGCCCGAGAGCAGGATCGACGGGAGGAAGAAAAAGAACGCCATCTGCACGGCCTGGAGCTGGTTCTTCGCAAGCGTCGAGAACGTGATGCCGACGGCGAGGTTGGCGGCGATGAACGCGAACGAAACGACGTAGACGAGCGCGAGGCTGCCCTCGAGCGGCACGCGAAACAGGAAACGCGCCGCCAGCAGAATCAGCGTCATCTGGATGTAGCCGACGACGATGTAGGGGATGATCTTTCCGATCATCACCTCGGCGGGGCGCACGGGCGTGGCGAGGAGGTTCTCCATCGTGCCGCGCTCGCGCTCGCGCGTGATCGCGAGCGCCGTGATGACGACCATCGTCATTGTCAGCACGACGCCCATGAGGCCGGGGACGACGTTGTATTGGGTGATGTTCTCCGGGTTGTAGTGCGCGTGCACTTGGAAATCCACCGGGCCCGGTTTGCCGCGGAGCCGCGCGAGCGGCCCCGTGAGATCGCGGTCGAAGACGCTGCCCGCGAGCGTGCGCGCGGCGGCGAGCGCCGGGCCGGTCGCCGCCGGATCGGAGGCGTCGGCCTCGAGGAGGACGGTCGGCCGCTCGCCGCGGAGCAGGCGGCGTGTGAAGTCCTCGGGGATGTTGATGACAAACTGAACCTCGCCGCGCTGCAGCAGCCGCGCCGCCTCGGCCTCGCTCGCCGCCTCCCGCGTAATCGCGAAATACTCGCTCTGCCGCAGCGCCGCGACGAGTGCGCGGGCGTAGGGCCCTTGGTCGACGAGGCGCAGCGCCGTGGGCAGGTGGCGCGGGTCCGAATTGATCGCGAAGCCGAAGAGCATGAGCTGCATCAGCGGGATGCCGACCATCATGCCAAACGTGACGCGGTCGCGCCGCATCTGGATGAACTCCTTCAGCACGATCGCCCAGAGACGGTGGAGGGTGAAGCGACGCATCGTCTCCGCCTCAGGCGAAATTGTCCCGCGCCGTGTCCATCAGCCCGATGAACACATCCTCGAGGCTCGCGGCGGCGCGCGTCCACGTGTGGCCGGCGTCGCGCACCGCCGCGATCGCCGCGTCGAGTTGGGCGGCTTCGCGCCCGCTCACGTGGAGCGTGTTGCCGAAGGCGACGACTTGCTCGACGCCTGCGCGGCCGCGCAGCGCGTCCGCGATGGCGCGGAGCCGCGGCCCTGCGACGATCCACGTGGTCAGCTTCGCGGATGCGATCACATCGGCGACCGTGCCGCGCGCGAGGAGTTGGCCGTAGGCGAGGTAGGCGAGGCGGTGGCAGCGCTCGGCCTCGTCCATGTAGTGCGTGGTGATGAGCACGGTCAGGCCGTCGGCGGCGAGCTGGTGAATCTCGTCCCAGAAATCACGGCGGGCCTTGGGATCGACGCCGGCGGTGGGTTCGTCGAGGAGTAGCAGCTGCGGTGAGTGAATCAGGCAGGCGGCGAGCGCGAGGCGTTGTTTCCAGCCCCCGGAGAGCTCGCCCGCCAGCTGGTGGCTGCGGTTGGCGAGGCGCAGGCGCTCGAGACTGCGCTGCACCGCGGCGGCCCGATCGGGCACGGCGTAGATGCGCGCGATGAAGTCGAGATTCTCGCGGATGCTCAGGTCTTCGTAGTAGCTGAAGCGCTGCGTCATGTAGCCGACGTGGCGCTTGATCTCGGCCTGCTGGCGGAGCACGTCGAAGCCGAGGCACGTGCCGCGGCCGGCGTCGGGTGTGAGCAGGCCGCAGAGCATGCGGATGAACGTGGTCTTGCCTGAGCCGTTGGGGCCGAGGAAGCCGTAGATCTCGCCGCGGCGCACCTGGAGGTCGATGGCGTTGACGACGGTCTTGTCGCCAAAGCGCTTGGTCACGCCGGCGACGTCGATGGCGAAGTCACTCATCGAGAAATCCCAAACGCCAAGGCGCCAAATCCCAAAAAAATCCCAGGGCGGAAAATTCAATTTGGGAGTTCGTCATTTGAGATTTCTTTGGCGCTTGGGTGTTCGCGTTTGTGATTTGCCGCGCGCCTAAGGCGCGCGGCTGACATCCACCGGCTGCCCCGGGTGGAGGTCGCGCGCGACTGCGGGGTCGATCGCGGCCTCGATCAGGAAGACGAGCTTCGCGCGGTTGTCGCGGTTGTAGAGAATCGGCGGCGTGAACTCGGGGCGCGGCGAGAGGTAGCTCACGCGCGCCTCGATCGCCGCGGAGCGGCCGGTGATCGTGACGCGGACGCGGTCGCCGGGCTTGAGCGCGGCGAACTCCGCCTCGGGCACGAAGAACCGCACCTTCAGGTTTTCCGGCGGCAGCAAGGAGACGACGGGTGCGCCGACGGCGACGAACTCGCCTTCCCGGAACAGCGTGTCGAAGACGAGCGCGTCCTGTGCCGCGCCCTGCGTCTTCTGCGCGACGGACCAGTCGGCGCGCTCGCGCGCGGCGGTCGCGGCGGCGACCTCGGCCTCGGCGGCGGCGATGGCGTCGGTGCGCCCGCCGAGCTGCGCGGTGGCGAGCTGCGCGGCGGGTTCCTCGAGGGCGCGGGCGTTGCGCTCGTGCGTCAGGCGCGCGCGGTCGATCTCGCTCGCGGCGATCGTGCCGCTCGCGAAGAGCGCCTCGAGGCGCGCCAGCTCGCGCCGCGAGAGATCGGCGGCGGCGCGGGCTTGCTCGACGCGGGCCTCGAGCGCGGCGAGTTCGCTGGGGCGGGAGCCTTTTTTCAAATCCTCGACCCGCGCCTGCGCCGAGCGCAGCCGCTCGCCCGCCTCGCGTTGGGCGGCGAGCTCGCTGGCGCGCTCGAGCGAAAAGAGCTCCGTGCCGCGCGTGACGCGCGCGCCTTTTTGCACCGCGAGCCGGTCGAGCCTTCCGGCGATGGGCGCGGCGACGTGGACAAACTCGGCCTCGAGGTAGCCTTGCCAGCCGGACGCAGCGCGCTCCCGGCAACCAGCCAGGCCGGCCATCACCACGGCGGCGACGATAGGTGCGGCGAATCGCATGGTCCCGTGATGCCACTCACTCCCGGCCGCTCCAAGGGGGAATTTTTTGGGCAAAGACGCGGCGACCTCGCGCCGGCCACCGCGCTTTGCGGCGCGCCGCTTGACGAAGGCCAGCGGCGCCTGCTTAGTTCGAGGCGTGACGGCGCCGAGGAAAACGCAGGTTTGCGGGGGGATCGCGCTGGCGTGTGCGCTGGCCGCGGCCGTCCCGGCGCGCGCGCAGCTGGTTTCCAAATCGCCGTTTGAGTCGTCCCGGGCGGGAGGTCCGGCGGCTCCGACGGCCAACGCGCCGCTTGAGTTTCTCGGGTATCTAGAGGTGGGTCAGGGCCCGCAGTTCCGCGTCCACGACCCTTCGACCAAGAGGTCGGTGTGGGTGGGCCTCAACGAGCGGAATGCCGAGCTTGATGTGCTTGTGAAGCAGCATGGCCGGGACGACGACACGCTCACCATCGAGCATCGCGGCACAATTCACACGCTGCCCATCCGCAAGGCCAAGGTCGTCTCCGGCGGCCCTGTGCCCACGGGCCTGCCGCCGCCGATGCCGGCGCCGGCCAACGTGGCACCCGCGGTCACGCAGAGCGTGGTCGTGAATCCTTCGCCGGCGGACGAGGCCACGCGCTTGCAGGCCGTCGCCGCCGAGGTCGCGCGGCGCCGGGCCCTGCGCGAGCAGGCGCAGACGACAGTGAACCAGGCGCAGAGCCCGTCCCCGCCGCCCCCGATGCAGTCGCGCTGAGCGGAGCGCGTGTCGCGACGAAATTTCGTGCGCCGCCGCGGCGCACCGGTAGCGTCCCGGTCTCCATGGCTGACGCACCGCAACCGACGATCGCCGCGCCCGCATTGTCCAACGCGGCGCTGATCCGGCGGTTGTTCGCGCTCGCCTGGCGCTACCGCGGCCACTGCCTGCGGGTGCTCGCGATCCAGCTCGTGCTGCTCACGCTGGGCATCGGCGGGCTGAGCCTCACGGGTGTCGGCATCGACTACATCCGGCACAAGGTCGACGGCACGCCGCTCACGGACAACCCCCTGCACGTCTCGCTGCCCGACGAGTGGCCGTGGCTGCATGTGCTGGGCCTGCTCGCCGGCCTGATCCTCGTGCTGGCGCTCACGCGCGCCTTCCTGAACTACGCCTACGCCGTCTCGATCAACCGGCTCGTGCAGCAGCGCCTCGTCATCGATCTGCGCGGCGAGGTCTACGACAAGCTCCAGCGCCTGAGCTTCCGGTTCTTCGACGCCAACAACACCAGCTCGATCATCACGCGCGTGACGAGCGACGTGCAGAGCGTGCGGATGTTTGTCGATCAGGTGCTCATCCAGAGTGTGATCATGGCGATCTCGCTGACGGTCTACCTCGCCTACATGCTGAGCCTGAGCCCGGGGCTCACGCTCGCGTGCCTCGCGACGACGCCCCTGCTTTGGGTGCTGACGGCGTGGCACACGCGCCGCACGCAGCCGGAATACGCGCACAACCGCACGCTGGTGGAGCGCATGGTGCAGGTTTTCGTCGAGAGCCTTCAGGGCATCGCGGTGACCAAGGCCTTCGGCCGCGAGCCCGAGGACCGCGCGCGCTTCGAGGCGGCGAACAACGCCGTGCTCTCGCAGCAGCACATCATCTTCTGGCGCGTGAGCCTCTTCTCGCCCGCGATTGGGTTTCTCACGCGCATCAACATGATGGTGCTGCTCGGCTACGGCGGGTGGCTCGTCATCCATGGGCAGCTGCCGCTTGGCACGGGCCTCGTCGTCTTCGCCGGCCTGCTCGAGCAATTCTCCGGGCAGGTCAACAACGTGGCGGCCATCGTGAATTCCGTGCAGCAGTCGCTTGTCGGCGCCCGGCGGGTTTTCGAAATCCTCGACGCTCCGATCGAAGTGCGGACCGCGCCCGACGCCGTGCGGCGCCCGCGGCTCACCGGCGAGGTGGCGTTTGAAAACGTCTCGTTCGCCTACGGAGGCGGCGAGCCGGTGCTGCGCGACATCGACCTGCGCGTCGCGCCCGGCCAATGCGTCGCGATCCTCGGGGCGACCGGCGCGGGCAAGAGCGTGCTGATGAGCCTCGTGCCGCGCTTCTTCGATCCCACCGCGGGCCGCGTGATCATCGATGGCCTCGATGCCCGCCGGATCCACCTCGACGACCTGCGGCGCAACATCGGCCTCGTTTTCCAGGAGAGCTTTCTGTTTTCCAACACCGTCGCGGCCAACATCGCCTTCGGTCACCCGGACGCCTCCCGCGCGCAAATCGAGAACGCCGCGCGCGTCGCCGCCGCCCACGACTTCATCCTCGCGCTGCCGCACGGCTACGACACCGTGCTCGGCGAGAGCGGCAACAGCCTCAGCGGCGGCCAGCGCCAGCGCCTCGCGATCGCGCGCGCCGTGCTGCTCGAGCCCGCGATCCTGCTGCTCGACGATCCGACCGCGGCGATCGACAGCGAGACCGAGCGCGATATTTTCGAGGCGCTCGACCGCGCGATTGCGGGCCGCACGACGTTCATCGTGGCCCATCGCCTGAGCACGCTGCGGAGGGCGGACTTCATCATTGTCATGGAAAACGGCCGCATCGTCCAACGCGGCACGCATGCGCAGCTCATGCGCGAGAACGGCCCCTATCTGCGGGTCGCGAGCCTGCAGCTCGTCGACGGCCGCGAACTCACGCGCGGGGAGGGCGCGGCATGAGCGCGCCGGCCCGATCCAAGCCCCCCGTCCGCGACGTCGGCCTCGTGCGCCGCGTGCGGGACGACGACGACGAGGAAGAGCTCATCCAGCAGCCGCTGGAATGGTCCCTCATCCGGCGGCTCTTCACCTATGCGGCGCCGGTGAAAGGCAAGCTCACCGCGCTCAGCGTCATGAGCCTTGTGCGCGCGGCGCAGCTCCCGGCGTTTGTCTGGCTCGCGACGCTCATCATCAAGGGCCCGATCGCCGACGGCGACGTGCGGATGCTCGCATGGGGCGTCGGCGGCTACGCGCTGCTCGCGCTCTGGACCGACGGCATGTTTCATTTCCGCCAGCGCTGGGCGCTCGAGATCGGCGAGACCGTCGTCAATGGCCTCCGCGCCGAGATATTCTCCAAGGTCCAGCGGCAGCCGATGAGTTTCTTCCACCGCATGAAGGTCGGCCGGATCATCGGCCGCCTGACGAGCGACGTGGAGGCGCTGCGCGTGGGCATCCAGGACGTGCTCTTCGTGAGCGTGATTCAGTTCGGCCAGATGATCTTCACGGCCGTCGTGATGGCGTGGACGGACTGGGCGCTCTTCCTGGTCGTGCTCGGGCTCGCGCCGGTGCTGTGGGTGATCAACCGGCATTTTCGCGTGCGGCTCAGCCACTACTCGCGCGCCGCGACCGACAGTTTCAGCCGCGTGACGGCGACGCTCGCGGAGTCGGTCAACGGCATCCGCGTGACGCAGGGTTTCGTGCGGCAGGAGACCAACGCCGGGCTCTTCCGCCAGCTCCTCGCCGACCACTCGCTCTTCAGCGTGGCGCTCGCCCGCACCTCGGCGATCCTCACGCCGCTGCTCGAGCTAAACTCGCAGTTTTTCGTCGCGATCCTGCTGATGTTCGGCGGCTGGCGGGTGTTCGAGGGCCACATGGGCGTGGGCGAGCTGATCACGTTTTTCCTGCTCGCGAACCAGTTCTTCGCCCCCATCGCGATCATCGGCAACCAATACAACCAGGCGCTCGTGGCGATGGCCGGCGCGGAGCGCGTCTTCAAGCTGATCGACACGAAGCCCGACTGGGAGGATGCGGCGGGCGCCGTGCCGCTGCCCGATGCGCGGGGCGCGGGCGCAACCGGCCTGCGGGTGGAATTCGATCGCGTCTCCTTCGGCTACGATCCCGCGCGGCTCGTGCTGCACGACGTGTCGTTCACCGCCGAGCCCGGCCAGACCATCGCGCTCGTCGGCCACACCGGCAGCGGCAAGAGCTCGATCATCAACCTCGTCGCGAAATTCTACCTTCCGACCTCCGGCGCGCTGCGCCTCGACGGCCGCGAGGTTCGCGCGATCACGAGCCAGTCGCTGCACCGCCAGACGGGCATGGTGCAGCAGCAGAACTTCCTCTTCAGCGGCACGGTGCTCGACAACATCCGCATGTCGAAGCCCGACGCGACCGACGCCGAGGTGCGCGCCGCCGCCGCGCGGCTCGACTGCCTCGACCTCCTCGAGGCGCTGCCGCGCGGCTTGCTCACGGAGGTGGGCGAGCGCGGGGCCGCGCTCTCCGTGGGCCAGCGCCAGCTCGTGTGCTTCACCCGCGCGCTGCTGGCTGATCCGCGCCTCGTGATCCTCGACGAGGCGACGAGCGCGATCGACGCGGTCACGGAGGCGCGGCTCCAGCGCGCGCTCGCGGAGCTGCTGCGCGGGCGCACGAGCTTCGTCGTCGCCCACCGTCTGAGCACGATCCGCCACGCGGACTGCGTGCTCGTGCTCGACCAGGGCCGCGTCATCGAGCGCGGGACGCATGCGGAACTGCTCGCGCGCGGCGGCCACTATGCGGCGCTCTGGCGCCAGTTCGTGCAGGTCGAGGAGCGCGCTTGAGCGCCCCGGATCGGATCGGATCACGTTTTTCTCCTCTGAGCCACCTCTGAAAAAGTGAAGATTTTCCTAGGCAAACGCGGTTTCTTCCCTCTAGTAGTCCCTTCGGTTCAGAGTAAAACAATCAGTCACAACCCAAAAACTAATCATCATGGCTAAGAAAGCTGCCCGTAAACCTAACGCCGCGTTCATGAAACCCGTTACGCCGAACGCCAAGCTCGCCGCTGTCGTGGGCGCCGCTCCGCTCCCCCGCACCGAGCTGACGAAGAAGCTCTGGGCCTACATCAAGAAGCACGGCCTGCAGGACAAGAAGGTCCGCACGCAGATCAATGCCGACGATGCGCTGAAGGCTGTCTTCGGCGGCAAGTCGAAGGTCTCGATGTTCGAGATGACCAAGCTGGTCTCGAACAACCTGAACTAAGACGCCCGCGTTTTTCCCAGACCGCCGCGAATTTTTTTCGCGGCGGTTTTTTTTCGCCCACCTTTCGCGACCTTTGCGCGTCCTGCGATCATCCACCATGCCCTCCCGCTTCCGCCTTCTCTCGCTCCTTCCGTTGCTGCTCGCCCCGCTTTTCGCCCAGCGCGGCGACCGTGCCGGGGAGACCCAGGCTCCGCCCCCGGCGCACATCAAGATCCCGCCCGCGCCGATCCTCACCGCCGAGCAGGCGCTGAAGACCTTCACGGTCGCCAAGGGATTCCGCGTCGAGCTGATCGCCGGCGATCCGCTGGTCGGCGATCCGATCTCGATGGCGTTCGGTCCGGACGGGCGCCTGTGGGTGCTCGAGATGCGCGGCTACATGCAGGACGTCGACGGCAAGGGCGAGGACCAGCCGGTCGGCTCCATCGCCGTGCTCACCGATACCGATGGCGACGGTCGCATGGACAAGCGCACGGTGTTTGCCGCGGGCCTGGTGATGCCGCGCGCGATGTCGCTCGTCGGCGATGGTCTGCTCGTGGCCGAGCCGCCGAAGCTGTGGTTCATGCGCGACACGGACGGTGATGGCGTCGCCGATCAAAAGACCGAGGTCGCGGCGGACTATGGCAACACCACGAACCCCGAGCACAACTCCAACGGCCTGCTCTGGGCGCTCGACAACTGGATCTACTCGGCGAACCACACCACGCGCTTCCGCTACGAGGGCGCGGGCAAGTTCACGCGCGAGCCCACCATCACGCGCGGCCAGTGGGGCATCTCGCAGGACGACACGGGCCGTCTCTACTACAACAGCAACAGCGACCCGCTGCGCTTCGACGCCGTCCCGTCCGCCTACCTGCGCCGCAACCCGAATTTCCCCGCCACCGGCACGAACATCCAGCTGGTGCCCGCGCGCCTGGCGACTTTCCCGGGCCGCGTGACGCCCGGCATCAACCGCGGCTACAACACCCTTGATAAGGACGGCAAGCTGACGGCGGTGACGGCCGCGTGCGGCCCCGTGATCTACCGCGGCGCGCTCTTCCCCGCCGAGTTTCGGGGCGACGCCTTCATCGCCGAGCCCTCGGGCAACCTGATCAAGCGCATCAAGCTGACCGAGCAGGATGGCGCCGTCGCCGGCGCCAACGCCTACGAGGGCACGGAGTTCCTCACCTCGACCGACGAGCGCTTCCGCCCGGTGAACCTTTTCAACGGCCCCGACGGCGCGCTCTACGTCGTCGATCTCTACCGCGGCATCCTGCAGCACAAGACCTACGTCACGACCTTCCTGCGGAAGCAGATTGAGGAGCGCGGGCTCGCGGATGGCATCGGCCTCGGCCGCATCTGGCGCATCGTGCCGGAAAGCGCCCCGGCCGCAAAATTCGACGCCGGCCTGGCCCGCGCCGACACCGCCGCGCTCGTCGGGAAGCTCTCCGATCCCAACGGCTGGGTGCGCGACACGGCGCAGCGGCTCCTCGTGGAGAAACGCGATGCCGCGGCGGCCCCGCTGCTGACCGGTCTGGCGCGCACCGCGCGCGACCCGCTCGCCCGCCTGCACGCGCTCTGGACGCTCGAGGGCCTGGGTGCGGCCGACAAGCCGACGGTGCTGGCGGCGCTGAACGACCGCGACGCGCGGGTCTGCGCGGCGGCGATCCGGCTCGCGGAGAAGTTCCTCAAGCCTGCGACGGACGAAGCCGTCGTGTCGCGCCTCGCCGCGCTGGCGGCCCGGTCGGAGCCCGCGGTCCGCCTGCAACTCGCTTTTTCCCTCGGCGAGGCCAAGACGCCGCGGGCCGAGGCGGCGCTCCGCTCGCTGCTCATCGCGGCGGGTTCGCAGCCGTATCTGGTCGACGCGGTGGTGAGCGGGCTGGCCCGCCGCGAACCCGATTTCATCGAGGCGCTCGCGCGCGAGGCGAAGGAGGGCGGCCGGGCGGTGGCGGGCGCGGTCGCGGCCGCGGCCGGCGCGACATTGCGAGGCGGCGATGCGGCGCGCCTCGGCCGCGTGCTGGCGGTGGCGGCCGACGCGGGCGCGCCGTCGTGGGCCCGGGCCGCCGTGCTCGACGGTGTGGATCGTTCGTTCTCGCGGCTCTTCGACGGAAAAGTCATCCCGATCAATCTCACGGCCGAGCCGACGGCGTTCGCCCAGTTTGCGGCCAAGGGCGGCAGCCCCGAGGCGGAGCGGGCGGCGAAGATTCTCGCGTCGATGCGCTGGCCCGGAAAGCCGGGCATGGCGGCCGCGGAGAAGGTGGTGTTTTCGCCGTCGGAGCAGGCATTGTTTGACAAGGGCAAGGTGCAATACGCCGCGCTGTGCGCCGGCTGCCACCAGCCGGAAGGGCAGGGGCTCGCGGGCCTCGCGCCCTCGCTCATCTTCTCGCGCTGGGTGCTCGGCGACGAGCGCGTGCTCGCGAGCATCATCCTCGCGGGCAAGGCGGACGGGAACCTCGTGATGCCCACGCTCCGCGCCGCGCTCGACGACGAGGCGATCGCCGGCGTCATGACGTTTATCCGCAACAGCTGGGAGCACACGGCCGGGGCCGTCACGCCCGCGACTGTCGCGCGGATGCGCACGATGACCGCTAGCCGCGAGCAACCCTGGACCGACGAGGACCTCGCTGAGCTTGCGCGGATGATCGGCGGTCCGCGTGGCGCCCGTGGCCCCGGGGGCGGACGCGGTCCCGGCGGCCCCAGGGGCGGTCGCGGCCCGGGCGAACCGAGCGAGACGAAAAAAGGGAATTGAGCGATCCGGGTGCCTGCGTCGTAGCGCGGCCCAGGCCGCGCCGTCGTCACGATTGATCCGCATTCGCCGTGCGGCCGATCGCGGCGGCGCGTTCAGCGCGCCTCGATTTTCGCCGCGGCCGGATGCGCGTAGCCCTGCCAATAGGCGTCCAGCCGCGCGCGGTCCGGCGCGCCATCGGTGACGACGAAGCGGTAGCGCGTCACGTAGGGCTGGCCCGGCTCAATACGCATCGCTCCCAGCTGCTGCGGCACGAGGCTGAAGTAAGGCATGTTGGGGTGCAGCCGCACCGGTTGCGGCGCGCGGAAATTCCCCGGATGCCCGAGCACCGCCGTGCCCGCCAGTCCGCCGCTGTCGCCGGCCGCGCCCCCGAGATAGCACCAGCGGACGCGCGTGTTGTTGCCCTTGATGCGGTCGGTCTCGCCCTCGGACGTGAGGAAGCGCGCGGCGGGGCCGGGGCCGTTCCAACCGGCGGCGCCGCGCAGGCCGAAGCCGCCGTAGTGATATTCCGGCAACACCACCGGTTTGGCGGTGGCGCACGCGTGCGTCACGGTGAGCTCAAACATCCGCGCCGCGGGCGCTGCACCCGGGAGATCGTAGGCGGTGAGCAGCCACGTGGTGTCGAGTGCCTTCACCGGCGTGGGCGCGGTGAGGTCGGTGGATTGCAGGCGGGCCGTGAAGCCCCCGTGCACGGGGCCGCTCCATGAGCGGTCGAGCGCGACGAGGTCCTCGGCGCCTTTTTTGTCCTGCATGTTCCAGAAGTCGGTCGCGCGGCCCTGGAAGCTGACCTTGGTCCACGGCGCCCAGATGCCGTGGTGGTGCGGATGGTTGGACGGGTAGTCGTCCGTCACGATTTTTCCCGACGGCGAAAACACCGGGTGCACGTAGCCCGCGCGGACGATGTGCGGGGTGATGCCTTCGCGCGGGAGGTCGTCGCGTTTCAGGCGGAACACGAGCGCGGGCGCGCCGCCCACGCTCACGCGCAAGTGGCCGCCGTCGGGCGCGGCGACGACCGCCGGCGGATCGAGGGGGGCCTTGGGGTTGGCGGCGGAGAGCGTGAACGCCAGCGACTCGCCGGCCTTTTGCCACGGCACGACGAAGCGCGCGGTGCGGTCGGCATCGGTTTGCAGCGCGACCGCGCGCCCGGCCGCGTCGCGCAGCTGCGCGGGACGCGGCGCATCGGCCGGCAGTTGAAATGCGATCACCTGCCCGGCGCGGTCCGCGGTGGCGGGCGCGAGGGTGAGGCGGTAGTCGCGGGCGGAGGCGGCGAGGACAGTGGCGCAGAGCGCGGCGGTGAGGCGGAGCATGGGGTGGAGGAGTCGGCTCGCAGGCGCCCGCGAGATTCGGCCTACGGCGCGCCCTTGGCCATCGGCGGCAGGCCGCGGAGCGCGCGGGGTTTGTTTTCGTCGAGGCGCACGACCGGGTCCTTGAGGCTGGCCATGTATTCGACGACGTCGCGCAGCTCCGAGGGCGTGAGGATGGTGCCGTAGATCTCGGGCATGCCGGAGGGCGCGCCCTCGCGCTTGGCGATGTCGGACTTCTTCACCTCGACGAGCTGGTTGTCGGTGTTGCGGAGGGTGAGGAGCGCGGCGGTCTCGCTGGCGACGATGCCCGCGGCGACGGAGCCGTCCTTGCGCGTGATGACGACGGTGTCGAAGCCGGGCGCGATCTTGGCGTTGGGCTTCACGATGGCCTCGAGGAGGTATTCGCGGGACTGCTTGGCGCCGATGCCGGCGAGGTTGGGGCCGGCGTCGCCGCCATCGGTGCCGGCGCGGTGGCAGCGGATGCAGGCGAGCACGGGCTGGTTGCGGAAAATCTGCTCGCCGCGGGTCGCGTTGCCGCCGGCGAGCGCGACGCGGTGCGGCGCGAGCGGGTCGGTGCTCGCGGCGAGCGCGGCGGTGCGCTCAGCGAGGAGCGCCTTGATCGCGGGATCGTTGCGGCGGCCGGCGGCGTTGAGCAGATCGAGCTGCGCGGCCGGGGCAATCTTGCCGGCGGCGAGTTCGCGGAGCTGCGTGGCGAGGAGGATGTCGGCGCTCGGGTGGCGCAGGAAACCGAGGGAGCGGATGGCGGACTTCTGCTCCTCGGGCGTGCCCTTGGCCACGAGGTTGGCGATCACGGGCGCGGCGGTGTCGGGCGAGAGGCGCGCGGCAATGGGGAGTGCGGCGAGGCGCAACGTGGAAGAGGACGAGGCGCTGGCGAGCGTGACGGCCTCGGCGAGGCGCGGGTCCTTGATCTT
>JAEUHB010000209.1 GCA_016794665.1 Opitutaceae bacterium | reverse complement strand
TCGAGGATGGCCGGCTCTCGCTCGACGAGCCGCTCGCGAAATACCTTCCCGCCTTCGCGACTCCGCGCGTCCTGACCGGCGGCACGGCCGATGCCCCGCAGCTCGCCGCCGCGATGCGCCCCATCACGATTCGCCAGCTGCTCTCTCACACCGGCGGCCTGCACTACGACATCCTCGAACCCTCGCCGCTGACCGAACTTTACCAGCGCGCTGACCTCTGGAACTCGCCGTCGCTCGCGGAGTTTGTCCGCCGCGCAGCGCGCCTCCCGCTGAAGACCCAGCCCGGCACCGAATTCAATTACAGCATCGGCTCCGATCTCCTTGGTGCCGTCGTCGAGAAAATCGGCGGCACCGATTTCGAGACGTTTCTGCGGCGGCGGATTTTGGACCCGCTGAAAATGCGCGACACCTCGTTCGACGTGCCGGAGGCGAAGCGCCACCGTCTCGCCGCGCTCTCGAAGCACGGCCCTGGCGGCAAGCTCATCGCCGCCGATCCGATCATCGGTGCCTACGCCGAGGCGGGCCGCGGTTTCGCCAGCGGCGGAGCCGGGCTCTTTTCGACCGCTGCCGATTTTGTCCGCTTCGCCCAGATGCTCTGCAACGGCGGCGAACTCGAAGGCGCCCGCATCCTGAAAGCCGAGACGGTGCGGCGCCTCGCCGTCAACGAGCTCGCCGGCTTCGCCAAGCCGACCCACCAGTTCAGCACCACCCACGGCTGGGGCCTCGGCGTCGAAGTCGAGATCGAGCCGGCCACGGGCGCCTTTGGCTGGGCCGGCGCCGCCACGACTTATGTGCGCATTTCGCCGCGCGAGGGCACCGTCGCGCTGCTCTTCGCCCAGCATATTCCCTTCAACGAGCACGGCATCTTCGCGCCCTTCGCCGCGGCGACCCGCGCCTCGTTGAAATAAGCTCCGCCTTCGACCCCACACCAAACTCGCCCTGCCATGAACCCCACTCCCCAAGCACTTCGGTCGGCACTCGCCGCAGCGCTTTCGATACCCGCCCTCGCTTTCGCGCAGCCGGCGCCCGCGCCCGCCGCACCAACGTCAGCCGCCGCAGAGGACGCCATCCAGCTCACGCCGTTCACCGTCACATCCGACAAGGATGTGGGCTACCAGGCCGCGAATACTCTCGCCGGCAGCCGCATGAACACCTCGTTGCGCGATACCGCCGCATCGCTTTCGATTTTGACCGAGGAGTTCATCAAGGACATCGGCGCGCTCGATCTCACGCAGGCGATCGCGTTCGGCAACAACGTCGAGCTCGAGCTTCCTGACGGCAACGCCGCCTTCGAGTTCTACAATACGTTTCTTATCCGCGGCCAAGCCGCGACAGTCGCGCGCAACTACTTCCGGTGGAAACTCCCGACCAATACGTTCAACGTCGAGCGCATCGAGGAGGCTCGCGGGCCCAATTCCATTCTCTTCGGTATCGCTTCCGCGGGCGGCCTCATCAGCACCTCGACCAAGCAGGCGCATGGCAATCGCACTTTCCGCAAGGCGCAGCTCGTCTACGGCAGCTACGACCTCCGCCGCGCCTCCTTCGACATCAACCAAGCCGCGCTCAACGGCAAACTCGGCGTCCGTCTCAACGCCGTGACGTCCAAGGAACAAGCCTACCAGCACTACGCCGGTGCCGAGGATAACCGCGCGCATCTTGCGCTGAAGTTCGACGCCACCCGCAGCACCGTGATCCGCGCGGAATACGAGAAGGGAAAGACCTTCCGCGTCGCCGCCGACAATCAGGAGATCGGCGACAACGTCATGCGCTGGTTCAACGCCGGCCGTCCCCTCGTCAACCTCACCGGCACCGCCACCGGCGTCACGCGCAACAACACCGCCGCCGCGCTCGCCGTGAACCTCGTTGACGACGGCCGCAACAACCTCACGAACCTCGACGCCCGCGGCCTCACGATCACGCAGGCCGAAACCGCCGCGCTCATCACCGACCCGCGCATTGTTGATCACGTCAACTACCGCGTCAGCCTTGGGGGACCCAGCCAGTCGCAGGAATCCCGCTTCGACACCTACACCGTTTCCGCCGACCAGAAGCTCTGGAAAAGCACATTCCTCCAGCTCGCATTCAATCATCAACGCTACGACTTCGAGGCGTGGCAGGCCAGCAACCCCACGGGCCTGAAAGGTGATCCGAATCAGTTCCTGCGGGACGGCGTGACGGCGAACCCCAATGCCGGCCGCCTCTACTTCGAGACCTACTGGACGAATCGCATCCGCAATGAGTCCTCCGATAATCTGCGCTTCACCGTCTCGCAGGAATTCAACCTCGGCAAATGGGGCGAATATCGCCTCGCGGGCCTCGCCGAGCGCGAAGAGCGAACCTTCTACAATCAGGGCACGAACGAGGCCTGGATCGACGAGACAACCAATCGCGGCGCCTTTGCCGCCGCGCCCAACGCTTCTGCGAACCGCGTGTTGCGCCGCCACTATGTCACCGTTGGGGATCAGGCGACCTACTACGCCAGCTCACAGCATCCGCTTACCACCAGCGGCCTCGTCAGTGGCATGGTTGATCCGAGCAATCCTGCTCGCCGGCTTAAGACCCGCTACGTCGCCTCCGGTGCTTCCGCGTTCGACGATCCTTCCGAACAGGACTCTTATCTCTTCGCCGGCCAAGCTTACTACTTCGATCGCAAGCTGGTCCTCGCGGGCGGCTACCGCACCGACACTCTTTATCTCCACGAGGGCACGCGCGGAGTCATCGACCCGGTGACGCAGGAATTCGTCATCGACAACGTGAACAACCCGCGCACGCATCGCACGCTCGATGCCACGACCCGCACCGCCGGCGCCGTCTTCCACGCGCTGCCCTGGCTCTCGCTGCGCTACAACCGCTCCGACTCGATCGAGCTCGCTAACACCGGTGTCCGACTGATGCCCAAGCTCGACGCCAGCGGCTATCCCATCGGCGCCACCAGTCGCGTCGGTGACAACCCGAAGGGTGAGGGCGAGGACTACGGCCTCGATCTCAGTCTGCTCTCGGGAAAGATCTTTGTGCGCGCCACGCGCTTCTCCACGACCCGGGCCGGCGCGCAGGGCTTCGTTTACGGCGGCACCGTCGACAATCCCACCGTGTTCTCCAATCGCGTGCTCGATCAGCTCGCCACCAACGGGCTCATCACCGCCGCCGAGCGTGAGCGCCGCCGCATCAACTCCGGCGGCTACACCTTCGACGTCGCCTCAACCGGCTACGAATTCTCCGTCACCGCCAACCCGACGCGCAACTGGCGGTTGCAGGCCAACTACTCGATCAGTGATCCCGTTTCCGACAACATTGCTCCCGAGATCCAAGCGTGGGCCGCGTCGGAAATTCCGTTCTTCAAGAAGTTCGACCAGAATCTGCTGATCACTTCCGTCGGCACCACGCTCGCTGCCGAGATTACCCGCTGGCAGCTCGCCAACGAGGTCAACCGTTCGGTCTCCGGCGTCGGCACTGCGGGCACGCGCAAGGAAAAGGTCAGCGCCGTCACGCGTTACACCTTTTCCGAAGGCCGCCTCAAGGGCATGCACGTCGGCGCAACCGTGCGCCATCAGGGCAAGCAGGTCGTCGCGTTCAGCTCTGCGCGGAAGGAAGTGATCTTCGGCAACTCGTTTACGCGCATCGATGCGTTCCTCGGCTACAACTTCGGCCGCAGCCCGGGATTGAAATTCCTTCAGAACGCCGGGGTGCAACTCAACGTGCAGAACGTCCTCAACCAGCACGACCCGCTCGCCACTCGCGTCGCCGACCCGAACGCCGCCCGCCTCGACATCAACCGCCTCGCGCCGCAGCTCCCTCTCACCTGGCGCCTTTCTGCCGATCTTTCTTTCTGACCCTTTCCCGGTGCCCCTGCCGGATCGCTGCCTGCGCGGCGGCTCCTTTCTCCCTGCCTGCCGCTCCCACTGGGCCGGACCAAGCTCGGCCGTGTCCCTCATTAACCCCCGATCATGAAACCCGCCAATCGTCGCCCCATTCCTCCTCGCCTGCTTCTGGCTCTCGGCGCCCTTGCCCTCGTCGGGGAATCGCAGTCGCTCGCTCAGTCCGCACCCGTCCCAACCGCCGACGCCCTTACGCTTGCGCGCTACGATAAGAACAAGAACGGCCGGCTCGATGCCGACGAAGTCCGCGCGCTCGAGGCCGATCAGAAAAGAACCGCGCCCGCTCCAGTCGCCAACCCGTCGTCAAACGCCGAGGCCGATGTGCCGATCACGCTGTCGCCCTTCGAGGTCGTCGCCGACACCAAGGGTTACCAAGCGATCAACACCATGTCGGGCACGCGGCTCAACTCGCAGCTCGAGGATCTTGGTTCGGCGATCTCGGTGATTACGAAGGAGCAGATGGCGGACTTCGCGATGCTCGATATCAACGACGTGTTTCTCTACGCCGCGGGAGCCGAGGGCACCGGCACCTACACGCAGATCGACGAGACGTCCGGCCGCGCTGAGACCTCCGATGCCACCGCCGGCGACCCCGCCAACGCCAATCGTATTCGCGGCATTGGTCGCGCCAATGTCTCCAGTGGTAATTTCGAGACCAGCAACCGCGTGCCGCTCGATCCGATCGACTCCGACGGCGTCGAGATCAGCCGCGGCCCCAACGCCAGTATCTTCGGCCTCGGCAACCCCTCGGGCACCGTGAACATCATCGGCGCGACCGCCAACCTGCAGCGCAACCGCTCGCAGGTCGCCTTCCGGGCCGACAGCTTCGAGGGCTTTCGCGCCAGTCTCGATCTCAGCCGGGTGCTCAAGAAGGGCGTGCTCGCCGTGCGGGTCGGCGCGGTCCGCCAGCGCGACGGCTTTGACCTCAAGCCGTCCGGCGTGGATTCCAAGCGTTACAACGCGATGGTGCAGATCCGGCCATTCAAGCGCACGAACATCAGCGCGTCCTACCAGCTCTACAAAGCCGACGGCAACCGCCCCAATTCGATCCCGCCGCAGGACGCCATCAGCGACTGGCGTGCGCTCGGTTCACCCACCTGGGATCCGCTCACAAATTCCATGCGGCTCAACGGCGTGCTCACCGCCTTCAACAACCGCGCGGATTCCCCCACCGCCTACACCTATGTGCCGACGGCCAACTACGGGCAGATCTACATCGATCCGGCAGGTATCCGCTATTGGGGCCAGACTTACGGCGCGAACTCCACCACCACGCCGCTTGGCGCGCTCCAAAATACGCGCAAGGTCGTGCTCACCACGGCCGTCGTGCAAGATAGTCAGCCGTTGATCGGCCGCCGCACGTCGTTGGTCACCGATCGGAGCATCTACGACTGGACGTCGTTGAATCTCTACACGCCGAATTTTTTCGAGGACAAGACGGAGACTTCCCGCGTCACGATCGACCAGATCGTGTTCGAGACGCAGCGGCAGCAGCTCGCCGCGCAGTTCGGGTGGTTTCGCGAGGATTCTGAGCGCTTCACGCGCTACGTCATGGCCGACGGCGGCACACAGGGCACGACCGGCCAGCTCGCGGTGGACATCAACGAGCGCCTGCTCGACGGCCGGGCGAATCCCTTTTTCCTACGGCCCTACATTTTCCAGGCGGAACCACGCACCCGCAGCGCGCCGCTGCTCAACGACACCTACCGTTTCCAGGCGGCCTACAAACTCGACTTCAGCCGCGACGAGGGTTGGCGCCAATGGCTGGGCCGGCACAACCTGGTCGGCTACGGCGAATACAAGGACAAGGTGTCGAAGAGCTTTGTTTTCTCCGACCAGATCTCGAGCGTCCAGCCGTGGACCTTTGCGAACGCCACGGCCAACCGAAACTCCAACCAAGTCGTGCGGCCGATGTATCGGCTCTACGTCGGCGACAATCAGGGCCAGAACATCGAATACGCCCCGGGGCCGATCAATTTCGGCACGCACACCTACAATTGGGGCAACGCGCTGACGGGAGTCTTCAACAACGAGTCCGTTGACCTCGGCCTGCTGCCGCTGAACTTCAGCGGCTCGCGCGTGATCCAGAAGACGGAGGGCGGGCTGCTGCAGAATCACCTGCTCGGCGGCCGCATCGTCACGACCTTCGGTGTGCGCGAGGACCAGCACTTCACCAAACTCAACAACGCCGGCAATGTCGCCGCGTCCCTCACGAACCGCGGCTTCGACTACAATCACGCCTTCC
>JAEUHB010000197.1 GCA_016794665.1 Opitutaceae bacterium | reverse complement strand
TCGCGGCGGGTGGGGGCGGTCGGCTTCATGGGGAGAGGGTGCCCGAGCTGAGCGGACCGGTGCGCGCGGCGCAACCCGTGATTGCACGACGCGCCGCGATCGCTACATCGGGGCCGATGCCGATCTACGAGTATTACTGTCCGGACAACCACACGATCTACCAATTCTACGCCAAGACGCTGGCGCAGGCGGCCGGCACGCCGCGGTGCCCGGACAACCCGAGGTTCCGCCTGAAGAAAATCGTCTCCGCCTTTGCCATCACCGGCCGCTCCGGCGATGAGCCGCCGGCGGAGAAGCCCGCCGACGACACCACCGAGCAGGAGCGCCGGCTCGACGCCGCGATGGGCTCGATGGAGCAGGAGTTCGCTGGCCTCGACGAAAACAACCCCAAGGACATGGCGCGCATGATGCGCCGCATGAGCGAGGCCGCCGGCGAAAAGCTCGACGGCCAGCTCGAGGAGGTCGTGCGCAAACTCGAGGAAGGCGCCGATCCTGATTCCCTCGAGGACAAACTGCCGCCCGACGGGCCCGCCGAGGATTCCGGCGATCCGGAGACCGGCGGCATGGGCCTCGATCCTGGCATGCCCGATCCGGTGCCGGAGAAGGAGCCGCGCGAGAAGCGCCATCGCTTCAAGGCCCGGCGCGTGGCGCCGCGTCGCGATCCAAAACTCTACGACTTCGCGTGAGCGCCAGGAAACTCCCGTCCGAGGTCACCCGACGCGCCGAGGCCGCGCGTCGTGCCGTCCTCGCGCAGGCGCCCCTCCTGCATCGTGAGTTCGGCCGCGCCAAGAGCCAGTGGAAATCCGACGGCTCGCGGGTGACCGCCGTCGACGTCGCGATTTCGGAGGGCATTTTTCACGAGCTGGGCGTGCAGTTCCCCGATGATCAGTTTTTCAGCGAGGAGCTGGGCGACTTTTCCCGGCCGATCCCGGTCACGGCCCGTTTTTCGTGGGTGCTCGATCCGATCGACGGCACGAACAACTTCGCACTCGGCCTGCCGCACTGCGCAATCGCGCTGGCGCTGCTGGAGCAAGGCGAGCCGATCTTCGGCGCGATTTACGACCACAGCCGCCGCGTGCTGATGCACGGCGGGCCGGGCTTCGGGGTGCATGACGGATCGCGCGCGGTGCAGGTGGGCACGGCGCCGTTCACCCGCGAGACGATTGTGGGTTTTCATAGCCCCGCCGAACCGGCGCTGCTGCCCGCCGCGAGCGCGATCGTATCGGCCTTCAAGGTCCGCGCCCTCGGCAGCGCGACGCTGCATCTCGCCTACGTGGCGGCGGGCCTGCTCGACGGCTGCGTCGATTTCAACGTGAAGATCTGGGACCTGGCCGCCGCGATTCCGCTGGTCGAGGCGGGAGGGGGAGAGGTGCATTTCCTCAATGGCCCCCAGCTGCCGCTCAACCGCTTCGATCTGCACATGGGGCGGATTGTCTACGTCGCCGGCGGCCCGGCGATGTGCAGCCGATTGCGCGAATTGGCGGGTTGCCCGTGACAAAACCGTGGGTGGTAACGGCGATGTTACGTTTTCAACTTCGCCTCAGGCAACGGCCTCTTGCCAGATTTGCGCAAATCCGGGCTGCTGCGGCTCGGCGTTTTCCCTGACCAACCGCTACTGCCGGAACTCCGGCCCCGATTCCCATGATCCGACACCGCCTCCTCACGCTTCCCCGGCTCGGCCTCGCTGTGGGGTGCTTCGCCACCGTGACGATGGTCACCACGATCGTCGCCAACCCGAAGGCACCGACACCGCCGCTTAACGGCGGCGCCACCTACATCGGCGAGGCCGTGTGCATCGCCTGCCATCAGGTGCAGAACAACCACTTTGCGCACACGGTGCACGCGAATGCGTTTCGCCTTAACCCGAAAAACGAGAAGGAAAAGGTGAGCTGCGAGTCGTGCCACGGTCCCGGCTCCAACCACATCAAGGACCCCATGAGCCCCGGCAACCGCGTCTCGCTCGTCGGATTCACCAAGGAGTGGGGCACGCCGGTCGCCCTGCAGACGCAGATGTGCCTGCAGTGTCACGACGGCGGCCAGCGGATGTTCTGGCAGGGCTCCACGCACGCGACGCATGACCTGAGCTGTTCCGATTGCCACAACCCGATGGCCAAAGTCAGCGCCACCGGCTTGCTGAAGAAGGCGAGCATCAATGAAACGTGCTACACCTGCCACCAGCAGCAGCGGGCTGAGTTCGCGAAACGCTCCCACATGCCGGTCAACGATGGCAAGATGAGCTGCGTCGATTGCCACAACCCGCACGGTTCGACGTCGAAGACGTTGCTCAAGGCCGATTCGGTCAACGAGACCTGCTACAGCTGCCATGCCGAGAAGCGCGGTCCCTTCCTCTGGGAGCACGCGCCGGTGCGCGACAACTGCCTGAGCTGTCACAACGCCCACGGTTCGAACCACGACAAGCTGCTCACCGTCGCGCGGCCTTTCCTGTGCCAGCAGTGCCACGGCAACGCGCAGGGCCACCAAGCCCCGCTCTTCAACTCCTCGGGCATCCTCGGCGGCGGCGGTGCGGCCAACATCCGTATCATGAGCCACTCGTGCCAGAATTGCCACTCGCAGATCCACGGCAGCAACCATCCCGCGGGCGCGCGTTTCCAGCGCTGAGTCCCGGCCTCACCTCATCCCCCGTGACGACCATGATTTCCCGGATCCTTCCTCTCCTCGCGACCTCGGCGTTTCTTGTTCTGCCGGCGGCCGCCTCACCGCTCGCTGATTCCGCCGTCGGCACCAGCACCGTGCTCGGCAATGCGATGACCGCGTCCAACAATGCCGCCACCCCTCGCGATCCGGAGTGGCAGAAGCCCAAACACACGCCCACCGGGCAGATGTTTGAGCTGCCGCCTGCAGTCACCAAGCCCGGCGAGGCGAAGAAATTCGCCAACGGCTGGGAATACTCCGGCTCCATCGAGTTTGGCTACATCGGTGGCGATGCGGACGAGCGCAGCGCGCAGTTTCGGACCTATTCCGATCCGGGCAACGACGCGCACCTGAACACGTTTAACTTCAAGCTTCGCCAGCCCAAGACCGGGCACTACGTGGAACTCAATGGCGGCGGCGCCGCGCGGGACGACCAATACTACGGCGTCGAGTTCGGCCGCGTGAACGATTGGAAAGTGAAGCTCTACTACAGCGAGATTCCCCACGTTTTCACCGATCGTTATGGCCGCATCTGGAATGGCGTCGGTTCCGGCAATCTGACGCTGCTGCCCGGACTCACAGCCGGCGGCACTGCCAACACCGCGGCGGACAACGCCGCGGTCCTCGCCGCCGCGCTGGCCAACCAAAACACCACTCTCGCCCTCGGCCGCGAACGCCTCGGCGCGCGCCTCGATGTCAACCTGTGGACGAATTGGAAGGGCTACCTCAGCTACGCGGTCGAGAAGCGAAACGGCGCCCGTCCGCTTGGCTCGGTCTGGGGTGCCGGCGGCGGCACCGCCCCGATCGAGGTGCCCGAGCCGATTGAGTACGATACGGAGGACATCCTCGCCGGGCTCATGTTTGCCGACGGGCTCACCGCGCTCAATGTGCGCTTCTCCGCGTCGCTTTTCAAAAACAACATCGACACCCTCACCTTTCAGGAGCCCTACCGCATCGCTCCGCCCGCCGGTGTGACCACCACGCCGGCCGCCGGCGCCTACACCCAAGGCACGCTCGATCTTACGCCGAGCAACACAGCCTACAACTTGCGCGCCGAGTTCACGCGAAAGCTTCCCGATTTCCACCGCGGCTACTTTAGCGCGGTCGTGTCCGCCGGCGAATGGCGTCAGGATGACAACCTGATTCCCTATACCAGCATTCCGGTTGTTCTGACCAACGTCACGACGAACGCCAATGGCGGCTGGAATACGGTCGGCGCGCTCAGCCGCCGCAGCGCGGATCAAAAAATCGGGACGCGCCTCGCTGATCTCACGCTGTCGCTCAACCCGTCCGACGCACTAAACGTCAAGCTCAAGGGCCGGTTCAACGAGACCAAGAACGCGAACGACCCCTACCTCGCCGTGAACCCCAACGCCGTCTATGTCGATGCCGACGCTGCCGCCGCCGGCAACCAGACCCGTGGTCTCACCTTCGACGGCGTGACCGGTGTCTGGGGGCGCCTCATCAACGACGCCAGCGGCAACGCCGTCTTGCTTGGCGCGAATGCCAACCCCAACGGCAACACGCCGATCAAGGCTCCCACCTTCGACAGCAAGCAGCACCGCTTCGGGCCCACGGCTGATTACCGTCTGACCAAGAGCTCGACGCTCAACGCCTCCCTCGAGCGCGAGGTCATCGAGCGCACCCAGCGCGAGCGGGCGAAGACTTGGGAAGACCGCGCGAAAATCGGCTACGTGAACCGCGGCCTGGGCGACTCCACGCTCCGCGTCTCCTACGAATACGAGCAGCGTCGAGGGAGCGAATACCGCGCGAGCACCTTCGACGGTCTCTTTAGCTCAGCCATCTTCCCGATGCCCACCACGGCCGGAACCAATGTCAGCAGCTGGGCCGTGCGCACCAACACCGGCATGAGGGCCTTCGACCTCTCCGACCGCAACCGCCACAAGGGCAACCTCCGCGTCGACACCATGGTCCGGCCGGGCCTCGATGTCGGCGTGTCGCTGCAGGCCACCGATGCGCGCCACCCGGACGCCGCCTACGGCCGGTCGCGCCAGGTGCTGCGTTCTGCCAACCTCGACGTCAGCTACCAGCCCAATCCGAGCCAGTCTGGCTACCTGTTCTTTTCGCAGCAGTTCGGCCGCATCGTCCAGTCCACGATCGCGTCGGCCAATGCCAACCTAACCATCGGCCTTGTGACGCCGCTCGGCACCGTCACGCCCGCGAATGCGATTGCGCTAGGGGCCGGCCCCGGTGGCCTGGCCTTCCCGCTCATCAACGCATGGACCGCGCGCAACGAAGAACGCAGCCAGGTGTTCGGCGGCGGCTTCCGGCAAGACTTCAAGAGCGTCAGCCTCAATGCTGATTATTCCCGCTCCATCGGCCGCTCGCGCATCGCCTACGACTACACGGTCGGCGGCGCCATCAACGCGGCCACGGCTCCCATCGCCGGGTCGCGTATGCCCGACCTCGCGACCGACGTTGACTACCTCGATGTTGGCGTGCGCGTGCCGCTGTCGGCAAGCTGGGCTGTCCGCTTGGTCTACCGGTATCAGGCGGAGAAAATCCGCGACTGGCACTATTACGGCCTCGCAACCACTCCCGTTGTGGCCGGCAACGTCGCCAACCTGCCCACCGGGGCACTGCTCGACGCCGGCCCGACCAACTACCGCGTCGATTGGTATGGCGCGATGGTGCAGCTGAAGTTCTGAGGCAGGGCGTGTGGGCTCGGCCCTGAGCCTGCTCTTCTAAGGGCCTGAACTTGGTCAGGCCTTTCTCCCGCTGAAAGCCCCGGTGAACTGGGGCTCTGAGCGGGAATTCCAGTCCGCCGAACCTCAGATCAAGCCGAGCTTCATCTTCCCCTCTTCGGAGATCATCGACTGGTTCCACGGCGGGTCCCACGTGATGCGCACATCGGCGTCGCTCACGCCGGGGACGAGGAGAATCTTGGACTTCGCGTCCTCCGCGATCGCGGGGCCCATGCCGCAGCCCGGGGCGGTGAGGGTCATGGCGACATTCACGCGGTGGCCGGGCTCGGGTTCGGAAATCCTCTCCACGTCCATTGAATAAACGAGGCCGAGGTCAACGATGTTGACGGGAATCTCGGGGTCGAACACCTGACGGAGCTGCGCCCAGATCGCCTCGGGATCGGGTGCGCCGCCGGCGAGGGTGGGGGCGGCGATGGTCTGCGAGGCAACCTGCTCGCCGAGGGCGTCGCCATCCTTGCCGTCGATGCGGAAGAGGCCGAAGTCCGTCTGCACGGTGTAGCTGCCGCCGAGCGTCTGGTGGATCATCACGCGCGTGCCGGCGGCGAGCGGCTGCTTGTCGCCGGAGGGAATCTGCGTGGCGGTGACTTCGCGGGAGAGCGTGCGGTCGCGATTCATGAGTCGGAGGAGGGAACCACGAAACACACGAAAGACACGAAAATGAAACCGAGCCTTTCGTGTGTTGGGTGTGTTTCGTGGTCTCTATTTCATTTCTGAAATTTCGTCTGGATTAGCGCGCGCAGCGCGTCGTGGAGCGGGTCGCTTGCGAGGCGGTTGAGGACTTCCTCGAAGAAGCCGAAAGTCAGCAACTCGTCGGCCTGCTCCTTGGCGATGCCGCGCGACTGGAGGTAGAACTCCTGCTCGGGATCGATGCGGGAGCTGGTGGCGCCGTGCGTGCAACGCACGTCGTTGGCCTGAATCTCGAGGCCGGGGAGGGAGTTGGCCTCGGCCTCCTCGCTGAGCATCAGGTTGCGGTTCGACTGGTAGGCATCGGTCTTCTGCGCGTCGGGGTCGACGACGATGAGGCCGGAGAAGATCGTCTTGGCGGTGCCGCGGAGGGCGTTCTTGTAGAGCAGATCGCTCTTCGTGTTGGGCGCCTGGTGAATCTGGAGCGTGCGCTGGTCGAACTCCTGGTCGCTCTCGGCGACGGTGAGGGCGAGCATCTCGGAAAACGCGCCGGGCGCCTGCAGCTGCGAGAGCGACTCGTGCCGGGCCTGGCGCGCGCCGAGGTGGAGGTTGAGCGATTGCACGCGGGCGTCGCGACGCACGACGGTGGAGTTCGACTGGAACGAAAGCGCGCGGTGCGACCAGTCCTGCTTGCCGATGTAGGTGAGCTGCGCGCCGTGGCTCGCGTAGAGATCGTTGGCGCCGACCGCGAGCTGGGCCTCCGTGTCGTTGCCCGAGCCAAAATACTCGACGACTGTGGCGCGGGCGTTTTCGCCGGCCACGACGAGCGTGTGCGGAAAAACGGCGACATGGTCGCCGAGCGCATAGGAAAACACGCCGATCGGATCGTCGATCTCGACGCCGCGGGGGATATGGATGAACGCGCCGTCGGCGAGGAACGCCTCGTGCAACGCGGAGAACTTGGCCGAGCCGAGCTTGGGCGGCTGGGCGAGCAGGTGCTCCTTGACCAGCCCCTCGTGCTTCACGAGCGCGCCGTAAAGCGAGCCCACGACGACGCCCCGGCCGGCCAGATCGCCGGCGAGGTGTTCGGCTGCGTGGAGGCGTCCGTTGGCGAAGACGAGCTTGGCGGCCTTCTTGATCCCGATGGGCGCGTGCGGCGTGGACGGGGCCGCGGCGGGCAGGGAAAAGCCCGCCAGCGTTAGTCCGGTGAGATTGCTGAAGCGCCACGCCTCGTCGGTGCGCGCGGGCATGGGCAGCGAGGCGAAGCGGTCGTAGGCCGCGCGCTTGCGATCGAGCCACCACTTCGGCAGCGGCGGCAGCGAGGCGAGGTGTGTGGCAAAAACCTCGGGCGTAAAGGCGCCGACGAGGGACTTGGTCTCGGTCAAAGGGGGCTTGTTATTTTTTGAGGTGGTTGGGCGTGGCGTCCTCGCCGAGCCGCGGCTCACCGGGGACGGTTCGCCCTACCCGCTAATCAGCCGACCGACCCTTCCATCTCGAGGTCGATGAGGCGCTTCAGCTCGACGGAGTATTCCATCGGGAACTGCCGCGCGAGGTCGTTGATGAAGCCGTTCACGGCGAGGCTCATCGCCTGGCCCTCGGTGAGGCCGCGCTGCTGCATGTAGAAAATCATCTCTTCATTCACCTTCGAGACGCTCGCCTCGTGCTGCACGGAGTTCGCGTCGCCGCGCACGGTGATGGCGGGATAGGTGTCGGTGCGGCTGTTCGTGTTGATGAGCAGCGCGTCGCACTCGGTGTTGTTTTTGCAACCCTTGAGGTGCTTCGGGATGTGCACGATGCCGCGATACGTGCTGCGGCCCTGGCCGACGCTGATGGATTTCGCGACGATGTTGGATGTCGTCTCGTCGGCGGCGTGAATCATCTTCGCGCCGGTGTCCTGGTGCTGGCCGTCGTTGGCGAGCGCGATGGAGATGACCTCGCCGCGGGCCTTGCGGCCCTTCAGCACGACGCCGGGATACTTCATCGTGAGTCGTGAGCCGATGTTGCAATCGATCCACTTGATCTCGGCTTCCTCGTGGGCGACGCCGCGCTTGGTGACGAGATTGAAGACGTTGTTCGCCCAGTTCTGGACGGTGATGTATTGGATCTTCGCGCCCTTGAGCGCGACGAGCTCGACGACGGCGCTGTGGAGCGTCGACGTGCTGAACTTCGGCGCGGTGCAGCCTTCCATGTAAGTGAGCTCGGCGCCCTCATCAGCGATGATGAGCGTGCGTTCGAACTGGCCGAAGTTTTCCGCGTTGATGCGGAAGTAGGCTTGGAGCGGCTGCGCGACCTTCACGCCCTTGGGGACGTAGATGAACGAGCCGCCAGAGAACACCGCGCTGTTGAGCGCGGAGAACTTGTTGTCGCCGGTCGGGATGACCTTGCCGAAGAACTTGCGGAAAATCTCCGGGTGCTCGCGGAGCGCCTCCGTCGAGTTGGCGAAAATGACGCCCTGCTTGGCGACGAGATCCTTGATGTTCGAGTAAGCGGCCTCGGAATCGAACTGCGCCTCGACGCCTGCGAGGAACTTGCGCTCCTGCTCCGGGATGCCGAGCCGCTCGAAGGTCTGCTTGATGTCGTCCGGCACTTCGTCCCACGTGCGCTTGGGCTTCTGGCCCTGCGAGAGGTAATACCGGATCTTATCGAAATTGATGTTCTCGAGATCCTTCGTCGCCCAGTGCGTGGGCATGGGCATCGACTGGAATTTCTTCAGCGCGTTGAGGCGAAATTCGAGGATCCACGGCGCCTCCTTTTTCACCGAGCTGATGTAGCGGACGGTGTTTTCGTTGAGACCTGTGCCGGCGTCGAACTCGTAGGTGACGTCGTATTGGAAATCGCCCTTGGTCTGGTCGATCCCCGCGACGGGATTGGCGGCGGCCTCGTCAAAGGGCGGGGCAGAGGAAAGGGTGGCGGTGTTTTGGCTCATGGCGGTGGTCGCGTTCAGGCCGTGGCGAGGGCGAGTTCCTTCTTCACCCAGTCGTAGCCCTTGGCCTCGAGTTCGAGGGCCAGGGATTTGTCGCCGCTCTTCACGATGCGGCCGTCCCACATGACGTGGACATAGTCGGGCACGATGTAGTCGAGCAGGCGCTGGTAGTGGGTGATCATCAGCACGCCGAGATTCGGGCCGCGCATGGTGTTCACGCCGTCGGCGACAATGCGCAGGGCGTCGATGTCGAGGCCGGAGTCGGTCTCGTCCATGAGCGCGAACTTGGGCTCGAGCATCGCCATCTGGAGGATCTCGCAGCGCTTCTTTTCGCCGCCGGAGAAACCGTCGTTGACCGAGCGGGAGGTGAACTTCCGGTCGATCTTGAGCAGGTCCATCTTCGAGTAGAGCCGCTTGTAGTAGGCGGTGGCGTCGATCTCCTCGCCCTCGGCCATGCGCGCCTGCACGGCGGCACGGAGGAAGTTCGCGATGCTCACGCCCGGGATTTCGCTCGGGTATTGAAACGCCAGGAAGAGCCCGGCGCGCGCGCGCTCATCGGCCTCCTGCTCGAGGATCGATTGGCCGTCGAGGAGGACGTCGCCGCCCGTGATCGTGTAGTCGGGATGGCCGGCGATGGCCTTGGCGAGCGTGCTCTTGCCGGTGCCGTTGGGCCCCATGATGGCGTGGACTTCGCCGCTCTTGATCGTGAGGGAGAAGCCCTTGACGATCTTCTTTTCGCCGATGGCGACGTGGAGGTCTCGGATGACGAGGGAGGACATGCTTGGAAAATCAGGTGGAGGGAGGTGAAGCGCGAAGACGCGAAGGAGCGCGAAGTTTCGCGAAGGCTTAGGATGGTTTTTCTTGGCGAGGCTTTGCGTGACTTCGCGCCTTTGCGCTTAGCTGGAAGGCTTGGTGGCTTTGCCGCGGAAGATAATCTCGACGGATGTAGGATCGTAGCCGGGCGGGAGGACCGACTTTACCTGGTCGAGCAGGCCGGGCGGCAGATCGATGTCGTGGGTGCGGCCGGTCTTCTCGTCGTGAAAATGGGCGTGCGGCCGGAGATTGGGGCAGTAGCGGGTGGGGCCGCGCTCGACATTCACGGCGCGCACGAGGTCGCACTGGACGAGCGTCTCCAGGCAGTTGTAAACCGTCGCGAGCGAGATCGTGGGCAGCTCGGATTTCACCCGCGCAAACACCTCGTCGGCCGTGGGGTGGTCGCGCTTGCCGATCAGCACGCGGTAGACGACCTCGCGTTGCGGGGTGGAGCGCAGGCCGCTGTCGGCGAGGCGTTGGTTGAGAGCGTCGGTGGTTTCGGCGGCAGGCATGGAAAGGAAGGGGCGAACGAATTGGAATGATTCCAAGGTGCAAGGCGGAATTAGAATAATTCCAAACAATGAGGCCGGGACGACCCCGGATGCGAAAAAACTAATGGCGCCGGGGCTGCCAGCACCAATGCCACGGCTCGTAGCCGATGCCGTAGCGGTTGCCGCGCGGGTAGGTCATCACAAACCCGAACTCCCCCGCATGCTTACGCAACCAGCGGTAGGCGGGCGTGCGGGCGAAGGAGGCTTCGACGCTCGTGTCCGCCGGGTCGCCGATGTCGATGGCGCGGCCGCTATGATGCTCGCTGAAGCCCGGGGCGGCGACGAAGCGCAGCACCGACTTAAGCGACCGGCCCGTGGCCAGCTTGCGGCGAATCAGGCGGGTTTGCCGCGCGATGCTGCGAAACCCCGAGAGCGGGAGCAGCGTGACGCCGTCGCGCGCGGCCGCCTCGCGCATCCGGTGCCACGCAGCGGCGGCGGCGGGCGTGAGGTGGACGGGTTTGTTGTCATCGGGTGCCCGCCCCACCGAGACCAAGCGCCGCGCCTCGCGATGCGGGGGCAGCCCGCGCGTGCGGACATAGTCGGCGGGGATGCCGAGGGATTGGTGCAGGCGGGTGAGTTTTGATTTCGGCATCGGGCTCATTGCCAGGCGCGGTTGTCGAGCAGGGCAAACCAATCTTCGGTGGTCTTCGGACGCTGGCCGGCCAGGTAGGCGCTGATCAACTTCTCTTGTTGAGTCGGCGACGGCGCGGCCCGCAACAGCGCAGGTGCGAGACTCGGATCGGGGTCGAACATGAGGTGGCGTTCGAGTTTTTCCGGCAACACGATCTTCGGTGGCAGTTCCGTGGCGAAGACGAACGCCGCATAGGATGCGAGCTCCGCGGCTTCCGGATCGCCCTTGAGCACCGCGGCGGCGCGTTCGACGGGAGATTTTTCCGGCGCTTCGATCTTGGTCAGTTCCCACGCGACGCGCAGGCGCAGGAGGCGGGGCCCGGCGAGGCGCGCGACTTCCTCAAACACGAGGCCGGCCTCCTTCAATTCCTCGCTCGGGAGCGGCAGGCGATCGGCGTGCTTGGCCATGAGCGTGAGCGCGTGCTTGCGCCATGCGATCGACCCTGCGGTATCGGCGGCGTCTCGCAGCACGGGCTCGGTCGCGGCCGCGAGGCCTAACGCGGCGTTGAGTCGATCGGCGGCGGAGAACTTCTCGTCGAGCGCGCGGGCCGCCAGCTGATCGATGACCGCCGCGGGCGGCAACGCCAGCGGCAGCTCGGCGACGCGCTCAAGCCAGGCCTTGATGGCGGCGTCGTTGCTCTTGAGCGGATCGGGCAGGGTGGGCGCGAGCAGCAGCGCGCGCGTCGCGAGGCCGCCGAGCGCGAGGTCGCGGCCGAGCAGGTGCCACGGCAGCGGCTCGGCGCCGCCGCGCTTGAAAAGGATCACGCCGACTTCGGAGGCGGCTTGGTTGCGCTCGCGAAACTTCGTCGGCTCCGCGTTGAAGCGCCAGCTCATCAAGGCCGACGCGAGCCGCTCGGCAGTCGCGCGGACGGCGAAGCGGGTGTGGGCTAGGCTCTTGTTGCGCAGCGCGAGCGATTGCACCCACCACGGATCGGCCCATGCGCTCGTGGGCAGGCCGGGCACCTCGCGTTCGACCTTGGTGAGCATCAGGCCGCGGCCGAGGGCATCGAGCGCGGCGCGGTCGGCGAAGCTCCCCTCGCGCTCGTTGCCGATATAGTCGACAAGGTTGTAAACGGTGTCCCACGCCGCCGTGAGCGGACCGCCGCGCAGATCCTGAAAGCGGTTGATGGCCCAGCTGATTTCCTGCGCGCGGGGCCCGGGCGGGCCCACGCCGCCGCAGCGGCGGCGCAGCTCGAGCAGCCACGCGACGGCCATGCCGGGATCGATGCGCGAGGTCTCGAGGTCCTTCACGTTGCCTTGGACGCGGCGGAGTTGATCGGCGAGCGCGAGCACCTCGTCGATTTCGGCGACGGTGGGCTCGGCGTTGAGCTGGAGGCGTTGCAGCCGCAGCCAGAGTGCGAAACCGAGCACGTGCGGTGCGCCCGGATCGTCGGGCTTTTCGCGGGCCGTGTTGAGCGCAGCTTGGATTACGCCGGCCTCGCCGCTGACGTGCAGCATGGCCTCCATGCGGAGGATGCGCTCCGCGGGCGTGAAGTCGCCGGGCATGCGCGGGCCGATCAGGTTGTGCAGGAGGCGGATTTCGGTGGTAAGCAGTTCCCGGCCTCCAGCGGCCTGGATGAGGGCGTGGGCAGCGGTGAGTTGGAGGCGCGGTGATTCGAGGCGCGGCAAGTGGTTGCGCGCAAGGGCGTCGAGCGCGGGCCACGCTGGCGGTGGTGGCACGCGGGCTACGTCGAGGTGCTTGCGAGCGTCGGCGAGGAGAAGCTGGGCCTCGGGCGAGCCCTCGAGCGCGTCGAGCAAGATCTGGGGTGCGATGTCTCGCCTGTGTTGCTCCGGTGTCTCCTCGTAGGTCCGCACACGCGCGAGCCAGCTGCGGTAGCGAACATCTTCCTGGGCTGACATCGGGGCGATAAGTTGCCGCAGGGCGAGGCGCAATGAGAGCCGGCGATCGCTGTTGCCGGGCTTCTGCGCGTCAACGCCTGCGAGCCCGTGCTCAACCAAGCGGCGAAACAGTCCTCCCGTCGCCGGCTCGTCCAGCCAGCGCGGGCGTGGAGCCGCGGCCCCCGGGCGCAGGTCCGCGACGACCGGAACCAGCCAGTCAATGAGCGTCGTGGTCGCGCGCGCGACGTAGGCGACGCCCTCAAAATCCGGTGCGGCCGTGGCGGGCTCGGCGACCGGCTCGGCCTTGGCGTTGCCGAGGAAAGTGACCCAGACCGGATCGAGTCCGGTCGCACCAGCGGCGCGGAGCGTGCCCTCGACCAACTGCGCGGCCGCGGGCGACAGCGGCAGGCCGGGCGCGCCGCGCTGCGCGTGCACAGCGAGCGCGGCGACGGCCCGAGACAAGCCGGGCCGCGCCCGCTCGCCGGCGGCGGGCGGCGTGGCGAGCGTGTGCAGCACGCCCGCGGCGAGCCGGCGGAATTCGGGCGCGAATTTCGCGTAGTCGTTCGGATGAATGCCCGGCGCAGCCTTCGCATCGAGGAGCGCAGCCAGCGCGAGGTTGATCGCGACGTCGGGGTGACGCTCCAGCATGGTGCGGTCGAGGCGGTCGATGCCGCCCATCGGGCGGCCGCCGGCAAAGACTTCAAGGGCCGCGGTCCACACTGGCGCCCAGCGGGCGTTGGGGCCGCTGGTGATTTGCGCGGTCTGGTGGGAGGCCAGCTCGCGATTGATGCGCACCATCGCCGTGCCCAGCTCCGGGATGGCGGGGCGACCGGTGAGGTATTCGAGCGCCTGCGCAACGAAGGCCGACTCCTCGCCGGCGCTGCGCGCCGCGTAATGTTTGTCGATCGCCGCCTGCTCGGCCTGATGCTTGGCGGCGCGGGCCTGGCGTGCGCGCGCTTCCGCGCGCTCCTGCGCGAGCCGGGCCTGCTCGGCGGCGCGTTGCCGGGCTTCCTCGGCGCGGCGCTGCTCCGCGCTGTCGGTGATGACGGGAGGTTTATACTCGATCCAGCCGCCTGATGGACGGCTCGTCCATGGGTTATAGGATGCTGAGGACGTGGAATAGGTGGAGCGCGCGGCGGCCGCGGAGGCCTCGTTGCGCATCTGCGCCTTTTCGGACTCCGAGTAGCTCACGACTCCGCGCGAATCGAGGTGCGGCGCAAAGAGGGTCGGCGCGGTCGCCAATGTCAGCAGCAAGGCGGCGGAAGAAAAGGGCAGGGGACGTTTCACGGCGCAACAAACAGGCGCAAAACGCTCATCGGCCGACGCGCGGCCCTCAACGCGGAAATGGGCGCGCAGCCTACGCGAGTGCACGTAGGCCGCTCGCCCCACGCGCCTCACCCGTGATGCTCGGCGAGCCAGCGCTCGGCCTCGATGGCGGCCTGGCAGCCCATGCCGGCGGCGGTGATCGCCTGACGATAAACGTGGTCGCTGCAGTCGCCGGCCACATAGACGCCCGGCACGCGCGTGCGCACCTGCGAGCCGGCCTCCGGCACGAAGTAGCCGCCTTCGTCGACCGCGAGCGCCGGAGTGAAGGGCTTCGTGTTCGGGATGTGCCCGATCGCGACGAAGATGCCCTTCACTGGCAGCACGCTTTCCGCGCCGGTCTTCACGTTCTTCACCTTCAGGCCGCTCACGGCGTTTTCCTTCACGCCCATCACCTCGACGGGCACGCTGTCCCAGACGCACGCGATCTTCTCGTGCGAGGTCGCGCGGTCGGCCATGATCTTCGAGGCGCGGAGCGTGTCGCGGCGATGGACAAGGTAAACCTTGCTCGCGAAACGCGTGAGAAACAGCGCCTCCTCCGCGGCGCTGTCGCCGCCGCCAATCACGGCGACCTCCATCTTGCGGTAGAACGCGCCGTCGCAGGTCGCGCAGGTGGTGACGCCCTTGCCGCCGTAGAGCTCCTTCTCGCCGGGGATGCCGGTCATGCGCGGCGAGGCGCCGGTGGCGATGATGACGCTGCGCGCTAGGATCGTGCGCTCGGCGGTCACGAGCTTGCGCGGCATCGAGGTGAAATCGACCGACTGCACGAGGGCCTGCTCGAAGCGCGTGCCGAAGCGCGTGGCCTGCTCGCGCATCTGCTGTGTGAGCTGGAAGCCGTCGACGCCGTGCGCGAAGCCGGGGAAGTTCTCCACCTCGCTCGTCGTCGTGCGCTGCCCGCCCGGCAGCGGGCCCTCGAGCACAAAGGGATTCAAGCTCGCGCGCGCGGTGTAGATCGCGGCCGTGAGCCCGGCGCAGCCGGTGCCGATGATGACGACGTTTTCGACGGGTGGGGTGGACATGGTTGAGGCGAGAGCGGCGAGATGAAGTCACGACTTGCCGGAGCGCAACTGCGGAGATGCGCCGACGTTGGTCGATCGGATAGGCAATTGAACCACAGAGGCACAGAGAGCACGGGGAAAACGCCCCGCTGATACCCTCGGTATTTCCTCTGTGCCTCCGTGTTCTCTGTGGTGAGACCGTTTTGATTGGCAGGTGAAATCATGCCGGACATACTCGACTGTCCTTAAACTCCGCCCCATGCGCGCTGTCCGCTTTCTGCCCATTACGCTACTCGTGCTTTGCGGTGCCGTTTTCGCCGCCGCCGCCGAGACCGAATCCGAATTGGCCGCGCGCGCCGCGGCTTTGCACGCGCGGCTCTTCACCATCGACACCCACCTCGACACCCCGACGCTCAGCTTGCGCCGGCCGGGCTGGGACATCTCGCAACGCCACGAGACCGCCGCCGACATCTCGCAGGTCGATTTCCCGCGCATGCGCGAGGGCGGGCTCAAGGCCGCGGTGTTCGCCGCCTATGTCGACCAGGGGCCGCGCACGCCCGCGGGGCACGCCGCTGCGCGCGACAATGTGCTGCGCACCATTGCTCGTGTGCGCGAGACCGCGGCGCGTTTTCCGCAGGAGTGCGAGCTCGCCCTCACCGCCGCGGATGGCCCGCGCATCGCCGCCACCGGCCGCCGTGCCCTCTACCTCAGCATCGAGAACGGCTACGCCCTCGGTCGCGACCTCTCGCTGCTCAAGACCTACCACGACCTCGGCCTGCGCATTTTGGGCTTCGTCCACAACGGCAACAACGAGCTCGGCGACTCCTCGCAGCCGGGCACCGGCGGCCCGGAGTGGGGCGGCCTCAGCCCGCTGGGCGCCGAGGCCGTGCGCGAGTGCAACCGCCTCGGCATCGTCATCGACGGCTCGCACGCCGCCGACACCACCGTGAGCCAGCTCCTCGCGCAGTCGCAGGCGCCCATCTTGCTCACGCACTCCGCCTGCAAGGCCGTCCGCGATCACCGGCGCAACGTGAGCGACGAACTTCTGCGCGCCCTCGCCGCGCGCGGCGGCGTGATTCAGGTCAACATGGTCTCGCTCTTCCTCATCGAGACGCCGCCCAACCCCGACCTCGAGCGCGCCACCGCGCGGATTTCCGCCCGCTACGCCGGCCGCGAGCTGACCGACGCCGAGCAGGCCGAGGCCTCGCTGGCCCGTTACCGTGCGCGCGCCGAGCGCATCAAGGTGCGCGCGACCTTCGACGATTTCCTCAAGCACCTTTTCCATGCCATCGAGGTCGCCGGCGTGGACCACGTCGGCATCGGCGCCGATCTCGACGGCGGCGGCGGCGTGACCGGCCTTGAGGACGTAAGCCACTACCCGAAGATCACACTCGCGCTTCTGAAGCGCGGCCACTCCGAGGCCGACATCGAAAAAATCTGGGGCGGCAATACGCTGCGTGTCCTGCGCGCGGCGGAGGAAGTCGCGCGGAAGAGCCGTGGGTGAAAGCCGGTCTCTGCCGTTCCGCGCACTGGTCTGCTACGAGATTCAGCAGCCGTTAATCTTGAGGACGGAATATTCCTCAACGATGTCCGTAAACTTGTCCTTGTGCGCGGGACCGAGGTCCAGTCGTGCGAGATCCCATCCTCCCTGTCCGGTCGTTATCTCATAGACCTGAGTTGTGGTTCCCCTGTGAGGGCCGGCTAAGACCAAAACGCGATCCCCGGTCTTTAGCGGTGCTCCATTGATCCTACTGCAGACGGGTCTAATCCACGGCCAGCAAGCAAACATGCCGGCGAAAAACCCAAGACCAGCGGCAGCGGTCACTGCGAGCACCAAAAGCACAAGCCCCTTCCAGTCGGACGCGATGCTGGTCAGCCGCATCCCTTTCAAAACCATCATGAGCATCAGCATCTCCAGCACACATGCTCCGATAACCCAGGAGATTATCGTTGGACGGGCACAAATCCTGTTGAGCACAGTAGGCGTCATCTTATCCCTGCCAACCTGAGCTTCGCTGCACACGAATCTGTGTGTTCTGTCGCCGTCTGAGTGGGCATGGCGTGAATTTGATCTGCGTTGAGGAGCTGTCGACAGAATTGCCGTGTGAGCACACCAGCGGTTGCCACCGCATCCCCTCATAACCCCTGCTTGCACCCGCCGCCGTCCGCGCTGACCTTCGCGCGCTCCCGTGCCAACCATTCCGTCCAATCTCGCCACCCAACCTCCCGCCGGCGCCCCGGCGAAGGTCTATTCCCACGAGCCCGTGTGGGACGCGAAGC
>JAEUHB010000189.1 GCA_016794665.1 Opitutaceae bacterium | reverse complement strand
GAAGAAATGATGGCTCGGCGAGCCGCGCCCGGCAGCCCTGCTCGTGAAAGCAGGGACAGGCTGCGAGTCGACTCGCCGTCCCGTCCCGCCTCTCACGAGGCGGGCTACCGCGTCCAACCTCACTTCCCCGCTGCAAACTCCGCCCAGCGCTCGGCGACCTTCGCCGCCTTGTCGTCGCCGAAGTGGAAGTAGAAGCGGTAACGCAGCGTGAGTGAGCCGCCCGCGGGGATGGTGTAGTCGCCTTTGCCCGGCGGATGCTTGGCGGCGACCTCGAAATCTTTTTGGCCAAACGGATTCGCCGTGAAGAGGCCGTAGTCCCGCGCCATCCACCACGTCGGGTGGCGGATGTTCTGCGGGTGATCGAGGATGGCGATGCCGTAGGTCTTGCCGTTGCGCGGCGCGGTGAGGTCGCACCAAGCGGCGCGCGTGCCCCACGCGGCGGCGCCCGTGATGCCGGCGGCGGTGACGTAGCGGCCGTTGCCGGCCACGTCCTTCTTCTGGTGCTTGTGCGGCGGCGTCATCCACTGCGCGACGCGGATGGCCATCGTGCCGTCCTTGTTGTCCCCCATGACGAGCGGCTCGCCCGGCTGCGCCTTGATCGTGATCGTGTAGTCGATGAAACGCGCGTCGCCGCGGCCGTGGAAGCGCATGGTGGTTTCGTCGGAGGCGATCTGCTTGCCGTCGGGCGCAACCCAGCGGTTGCGCACGCGGATCACGCCGGCGGCGCCGTCCTTCGTGTCGATGAAGCCATCGTGCACCGTGCTGCCCTTGGGGAAACGCGTGCCGGATGTGCCCTCGTTCCAGAAGTCGATCTTGTTCGCGTCGGCGTGGGCGAACATCAGCGCGCGGTGGTGCGGGTGGTCGTGCTCCTCGCCCTCGGTCTGCTTCATCGGAAAGTCGCGGACGAGCGACGTCCCGTCGGCCGCGATCACCGGGTAGCAGTAGGGCCGCGAAGCGCCCTTGAAGAAATACTCGGTGAAGAGCTTGCCGCCGATCTCGACGCGCACGCGGTCGTCGAGCTTGGTGAGTTTGACGTTGGTGGGGGAATCAGCGGCGAGCGAACAGCCGGAGACGAGGAGCGCGAGCAGGGAGCAAGGGAGGAGTTTCATGAGGAGGAAAACGAAGCGAGGGGTTTGAAGTCGCCCTGCTCGTGAGAGCAGGGACCGACGGCAGTTTGAGCGTTGGACCATCCCGCCTCTCACGAGGCGGGCTAACAGACGTTCTCAGTTCCTCGGCGTCAGCGGCGTGTAGTAGTAGATGACGATGTAGGTGCAGGGTGTGGCGCCCGCGTTGCGCAGGCGCGTGACGGCGCTGGCGGCGAAAAAGAAAACCGAGCCTGGACCGGCGGTCTGCGTCTTGCCGTCGATGTGCGCCTCGACGAGGCCTTCCTTCACGATCAGCACCTCTTCCTGCAGGTGCTTGCGCGGCTCGCCTGAATCCTTCCCCGGATTGAGCGTCGTGATGTGGCAGTGCATTTTGTCGAGCGTCGTGGTCGGTCCGTCGAACACGTCGCGGCGCACGCCGTTGGCCGTGGGCGTGGGCACGAGCTGCCGCCAATCGTAGACGCTGGAGGTGAGTTTCGCGGCGGGGGCCATGGCGGAATCGGCGGCGGACATGGCGGCGACGGTGACGAGAGCCGCGAAAGCAGCGAGGCGAATGGAAGATTTCATCTTTGAGGAGAGTTGGTGAGGATCCAGCGATCCAGGATTGCGAGCTAAGAGCGTGCAGTGGCCGCGTTCGGAGGAACAAGCGCGACGATTTCCGCAAATTCAAGGAACCGCCCCTTCAGACTGTTTGAGCCGGGATTGATCTCCCCCGTCGCGGAATCAATCCACGTTGTTGAATCATTCCCCCCCGCACACCTGTGAGGCCCACCTCCGACTTTCCGACGTCCATCGAGCAGACGAGGCAACCCAATCCCGGGCCGACATGCACCACGCCGTCACGGGCTGAGCGCGGTGAACGCAAGAAAGGCGAAGCCGGAAGGACCGGGCGGCGTTGAGGGTCGTCATGGTGGGATCGCCGGGGCGAACCCACCAGCGGCCGCCGCATCGGCGCGCGGGCCGCGAGCTCGGCGGATGGTGCGAGGGTCGCTAGCGCACCACAGCGATTGATCGCGCGCCTGCGCACCGCAGCACCCACTGGAGCGCCTCGGCCTGTTCGCCTTCCGTCGTGGCGACAACGCGCACAAGCAGCACGGTCGGCTCCGCAATCGCCGCCGACCACCAGGCCCAGCGGCGCTCCGCCGGCCCAATCGCGCGCACCCAGTTTGCCAGCGTCCAAGCCCCTCCGGGCCGCATGCGGCCTTGCAGCTGAAACGCACGCTGGAGGAGCGGATCGTCGACCACGATGTCCGTCTCAAACATGCTCGTGAGCCATCGCGGCAGGATCAGTTTCCACTGATCGAGCCCCAGGCGCGCCGGTTCCGGCTGCCACAGGGCCGTGGCCCAGGCCTCGCGGACCAGCTGGAGCGCCTGCTCGGCGTCGACTGAGCACTCGGCGTGGAGCGCGATCAGGCGGCCCGACGGCAGTTCGTCGGGCCGGGGGCCGCTAAGCAGGCGACGGATTTCGTCATGGTGATTCACGTAAGGCTGGAGGAGGGTTGCCGAACGATTTCAGGCAACACCGCAAGCGTCGTTCCAGCCGCGCCGCCGGGGGGAGCCTGCACTTGTCCGGTTTTCCGGACAAATCCGCGCTTGCCTTGGAAAACCGTGACACCGAGGCCGGGCCAAGGCATCTACCCCCTTGCCTACAGCCAGTGAACACCGCCCTCGTTGAAGACCACCTCATGTTCCGCGACGTGCTGCGCGCGGTCTGCGCCCAGGAGCTCGGCCACCGCATCGTGGGTGAGGCGGATGACGGCCTGAGGGCGGTGGACATGCTGCTCGCCGCCAAGCCGGACCTCCTGTTGCTGGATCTGCGGCTGCCCTCGCTCGACGGGCTCGACGTCCTGGCCCGCGTGCGGCCCGCGCTCCCAAAGCTCCGGACGATCGTGCTCTCGTCCCGGTGCGATCGCTTCACGCTCCTGTCCGTGGAGCGGGCGCAGGTCCAGGGCTTCGTGGACAAGAACACCAACACCTTCGCCACCCTGAAGGAGGCGGTGATGGCCGTGCGATCCGGGCGCACCTGGTTTTCCGCCGAGTATCAGCGCGAGCGGGCGGCACGGCTGGCCGATTCGGAGTCGTTTGAAAAAATACTACGCGACCGGGAGTGCGAGGCCCTCGCGATCATCGGGGCGCCGCACACGATCCCGGAGGCGGCCCGCCGGCTCGGCATCTCGGCTGCCGGGGTCGAGAAACAGCGCGCCCGGCTGCTCCAGAAACTCGGGCTCGAGACCACTGCGGAGCTGGTGCGCTACGCGCAGGAAAACGGTTTCACGCGGTCGTCGTCGTCGGGTGATGGTGGCCGACTGCAGCCATGAGCGCGGAGCTCTCGGCGTGGACCCGCCGGAGCCAATCGCCGCACACCGCGGGATCCGGGACCTTCGCGCGGGCCGCATCCTCAAGATGCCTCGCCGCCTCCGCCAGCGCCCCGGCCCCGACCAGCAGGGCTTGGCCGAGCAGGCGATGCGCCGCGAGCCCGACGCCCTGGTAGTCGCCCCGCTGCGACGCGGCATCGATCTCTTTCTCGTAGCCACGCAGCCCGTCGACCACGCGGTCGAGCTGCGTCGCGATTTCACCTCCGGCGTGGCCCGCAATCCGGGCGAGCAGTCCAAGATCGACCGCCTCGCCGCGCGGCGGCACGATTGCCTCCGCCGGCGCAGCGGCGCGCAGGCGATCAGCCTGCGCGGCGAAGACGCGGCGTAGCTTGTCCGGCGTGAGCGGTTTGCCCACAAACTCGTCCATGCCGGATGCAAGGCAGCGGGCCCTGTCCTCGGTCGTGCAGTAGGCGGTCACCGCCAAAAGCAGCGCCGGCGCATGTTCTGTTTCCAGTGCGCGTATCCGCGGCGCGATTTCCGTGCCGTCCATGTCCGGCAGGTTGCAATCCAGGAGGACGACGGCAAAGGGGCCCGCGGCGAATTTCTCCAGCGCCTCCGCGCCGGAGCGTGCACGCTCGCAGCCGAGGCCCAGCTGCTCCAGCACCGCCGCGGCGGCCCATGCATTGCTATCCTCGTCTTCGACGACGAGCGCCTTCGCCGCGGCGAGCTTGGGCACCGGCGCCTCCGCCGGCGCCGCCGCGACCTTGAGCGGCAACCGCAGGGAGAACCGCGCCCCCGCGCCCGGCGCGCTTTCAATCCCCACCGTCCCGCCCATCTGCTCCGCCAGGAGCCGGCACGATGCGAGCCCCAGGCCGTGACCACGGACCTCGCCGGCCTGCGGCGTGTGCAGGCGGGTGAACTTCTCAAAGAGCCGGGCCTGATCCGCCGCCGCGATCCCCGGGCCATGATCGCGCACGGAAAACTCCACGGTGCCCGGCGCGCCCGACGGACGCGTCGCCGAAAGCTCGATCGCGCCGCCCGCATACTTGATCGCATTGGCCACGTAGTTGACGAGGATCTGCTGGATCCGCCCCTCGTCCCCGTCCAACAGCGGCGGCAAATCATCGGCGGACTCGGTGGCCAGAACCGCGCCCCGCGCCCTCGCCGTGGCTCGCATCGTTTCCGCCACGGACTGCAGCAACCGCCGCGGTTCGAAGGGCGCCGGCCGGAACACCACCCGCCCGGCCTCGATGCTGGCAAAGTCGAGCACATCGTCGACGAGGGTCGACAGGTAAAGCGAGCACTTGCGCATCGTGGCGACGAACTCCTGCTGCCGCGGGTCGAGTCGCGTCTGCTCGAGCGCATAGGTGAGCCCCACGATGCCGCCGAGGGGGTTGCGGATGTCGTGGCTCATGTTGGCGACGAATTCGGTCTTGGCGGCGTTGGCCAGCTCGAGCTCCTCGGTTCGCCGCCGCACCCGCGCCTCCAAAATGGCGTTTTGCCGTTTCAGCGCCCGGACCCTGAGCCGGTAGAGCCCGTAAACCGCCGGCATGAGGGCAGCCGCGAAGGCGCTGATGAACCAGCCGCGCCGCCACCACGGGGGCAGCACGCGAAACGCAAACACGGCCTCCGGACCCGCCTCACCAATCTCGGATACGGCGCGCACGCGCAGGGTGTAGCGGCCGTCGCGCAAGCCGGTGAGCTCACGGCGCGAGCCGGCGCCGACCGGCTGCCAATCCTCGCCCATCCCATCGATTTTCGACTCGAGGCGCAGCGCCGCGCGCCGGCCAAAATCCGGCACAGCAAACTCCGCCTCAACCGCGTGCGTGTCGAAGGGCAGCGAGGCCGGCGCGAGTCGCCGGGTCGCCTCGCCGTGGCCTCGCGCATAGACGCGCAAAAGGGGCTGCGGGGGCGCCGGCACGCGCAGCGCGCCCGGGACCGTGTGCCGCAGCACCGACTTTGTGCCACCAATCCACAGGACCGCACGCCGCTGATCGTCTTCCGCCTCAAGGAGGCTCAGCACCCGCCCGACGGACTCCAGCATGGCGACCGCGTGCGGGGTCCACGCGGCGCCGTCGGCTCGCAGCGTCACTCGGCCCACGACCTGCGCCCGCGAGTCCGACTCCGCGAGGCCCACCCAGAACGACACACCATCCGGCGCCACCCCGGATACCGCGGAGGCGGCCCGCACCGGAAAGCCATCGACTGCAAGAAACTGTTCGCGGCCCGCGGGCCGCACCCACGCCCCGCCGTTGGCCAGGACCAGCACCGAGCCATCGCGCGCCGCCCGCACGCGGACGGTGCCCGTGAAGGCCGGCAGGCCAGGCCGCGCTGCGGCGACGGCCGTGGCCGGCTGATCCGCACGCGGATCAACCAGCCACAGTCCGCGGCCAAAGGTGCCGATCCACAGCTGCCCGCGCTCATCCTCCGCCAGCGAACTCGCATTCGTGGGCAACCCGCCGGCAACTAACTGTGGTTCGTGCTCGGGTGAAATCTCAAACACCTCGCGCGCCGCCGTCGCGTAATATTTCCCGGGCCGCCCCCGGCGTTCGACCGCGGCCAGCACATCATGCTCAGTCGAGAAAATTTTCCGCGCGGTCGTGCCGTCCCAATGGGTGGCGCCGCGGTAGCCGGCGGCCAAAAGGCCCGTCGGCGATCCAACGAGGCTATGGAACCGCCCGCTCACGTCGGGCACCTCGCGGAATACGCCCTCATCGCGTGTCAATCCCAGGAGCCGCGTTTCACTCGCCACCAACACTCGTTCGCCCATGCGGGCAATGACCGGGTAATTTTGCTCGTTGAGCCCCTTGCTTGCTCCCCATCGCGTGGATGCGGCCAGGAGCGAAATCCGGATGATCTGGGTTCCCGAGGTCGCCCAGAGCAGACCTTCGCGGTCCAGGTGAAACGAGCTGACCGAATTGGACGGCAACCCATCCCGCTCGTCGATGAATCGCTCAAGCCGACCCTCGGCCGTGATGACCGCGATGCCGCCCATCAGCGTGCCAACCACGAGCCGCCCGTCCGGCAACGCGACGCAGCGCGTGAGCTTCTTGTCCCGAAGAAAATCATCGATCTCCGTCGTCAGCTTCCGCACGGCGCCGTCGCGCCACTCGGAAAACCCCTCGTTGCTGCCGAGGAGACGGCGATCGCCGCGCCGCAGGATGGAAATAATGCCCGCGCCGGGCAGCTTTTCCTGCGGCACCACGAGCGTCGGCCCCGTCGCGTCGACAGTGAACAAACCTTCCGTCAGGTAGTGGACATACACGACACCCTCCGAACGGGTGGCAAAAAGTCGCCGCGTGCCCGGTTTGCGCCACGATTTGAACTCCGTGCCATTCCAGCGAAAAATCCGCTCGGCGCTGACGAAGGTCGTCCCCGCGCCATCGGCAAAGACATACCAGATCGGGCCGCTCGCCAAATCCTCGGGCGTCAGCCGCGATCGCAGCGAGCGAAAGACCCAGCGACTGTCCGGGGCTTGCTCAAACCATCCCAGATCGTTGTAGGCCGCCGCCCAGACGCGACCGTCGATGCCGACATCCAATCCGAGAATCCAGAACGCATCATTGGCGGAGTGCCGTCCCCAACGATCCCCATCGAACGTGAGCATCGAAGAACCCGAGACGAACAGGGTTCCGTCAGCCGCCTGCACAATCGAATAACCGAGCCGATCCACTTGATGTTCGCTTGCGGGGAAAGCGACGATTCCCTGGCCGTATGCCGGCGACAGACCGGCCCCAATCGCGACGGCCCATCCCGGGAACCAGGCGCGAGCAGCTCTGCAAACGAAACTGGAGAGGACGTTTTTCAGGCCCGCCTCTTCGCTGCCGCCTAGTCGGAAAAAACGCCACAGCAATCTTTCGCTTTTCCGGTTTTCCGGACAACGCCGCCCTAGCGTTTCCGCCGCGCGAGGCTCAACAGGGATGCGCCATGAAAAAACTCGCTCGCTTCCTCCTCGGAGTCCTTTCCGGCCTCCTTTTGTCCATCGGTTTCGCCAACGCCGCGGATCGTCTTGATCCGCTCTCTTCCGACCTCTCGCAGCGCCGGGCGGACGTTGAGCTCAAGGGTGGCCTCAGCTGCGACCCCTGCGACGTCGCGGAGTAACTGCCTCCCATGCTCAGCCTCGCACCGGTCCGCTACCGCAATGTGCTCGCCAGCGAGGGCGGGCCGATTGCACAGGTTGAGTTCGGGGAGTTCCCGATGCGCGGCCGGCGGGTGTTTCTCGCCAACGCGAGCCTCGCCCCCGGCCTCGTCCGCAAGGGTCACCGCGCCCTTTTCAGCAATTCCGCTGGCAGCGGGATGGATCCCGTCGCCAGCGTCGCCCGCCACAAGGCCGTCTCCGAGGCGCTCGAGCGCTGGGCCTTCTACACCACGGTGCGCTCGGAGCGCGCCGCGGAATTCGGCTTCGACATCGATCCGTCGACGACGGGGATGTCGGCCTTTCCCGGCCTCGTCGCGCGCAGCGCGCGCCGCGGCGCCGTGCTCGAGGCCGTCGAGCGGTTCTGCCTGATGCACTGGTGGGAAGGGTTGCTGCCGGGCCAGGTTGCCAGCACCGACTGGCCGGGTGTCTCGGCCGTCGCCATCGAGGGGCCGTTCGGCGGCGTGACGGCCGTCGTGTGGGCCAAGTCGCCGTGGGGCGGCTGGGTGTATGGCCATGCCGCCGAGGAATCGTTCGGCGCGGCATGCAACCGCGCCGTCGGCGAGCTCGCGCGTCACGAGTGGATCTTGCGCTCAACGAATTTGAACGACGCCGCCGGCACGGGCCAGCCCGTGACCAACATCTTCGAGCGTCGGACACTTTTCTTCGCCAGCGACGAGGGTCACGCGTTGTTCCAGCGGCGAATCGCCTCCCCCGCCGCCGGCGCCGCGCGGCGCGCCGAGATCATCTGCGATCGGGAGATCGAGGGACCTTGGTCCGACTACGCGACCGTGTGGCGCTTCGCCCTGCGGCCGCCTTCGGATGGTTTCCTGCGGGGCGGCGAACGCTATTTTTTCCTCTGAATCTCGCCTGATGGGCCGGGGGTGGAGAGCCAGCCCGCCACCACTGGTCCGTCCAGCGTGCCACCGCTCGAAGGCTGGCAAACGCCGCGAAACCTGCCGTGCTGCAGGCCCTCCCATGAGACTTCGCCCCAGCCGAGTGCTGACCCTGATCCGACAGGGCCAGCTCGCCACCACGTTTAAGTCCAACCTCAACGACCCGCGCGTCATCGAAATCGCCGGCCTCTGCGGCTGCGACGCCGTTTGGATTTGCGGCGAGCACGTGCCCAACGACTGGTCGAACCTCGAGCACCAAATCCGCGCCGCCCGCCTGCACGACATGGACTCCCTCGTGCGCGTCGCGAAGGGCAGCTACAGCGACTATGTAAAGCCCTTTGAGGCCGACGCCACCGGCATCATCGTGCCGCACGTCACCACCGCCGACGAGGCCCGCCAGATCGTCGAGTGGACGCGCTTCCACCCGCTCGGCAAGCGCGCGATTGACGGGGGCAATGCGGACGGCCGCTTCTGCCTCGCGCCCTTCGCCGACTACCTCCGCCACGGGAACGACGAGCGCATCATCATCCTCCAGATCGAGTCGCCCGAGGGCCTCGCCAACGTGGAGGCCATCGCGGCCGTGCCCGGCTTCAGCGGCATCATGTTCGGCCCGGGGGATTTTTCGCATCGCATCGGCAAGGCAGGCCAAGTCGAGGCGCCCGACGTGGTCGCGGCGCGCAAGCACGTCGCCGCCGTCGCGCGCCGGCACGGAAAATTCGTGATGAGCTCGGGCCTTTTCGGTTCGCTGGAGGGCCTCGTGGCCGAGGGACACCAAGTCTTCAACATCGGCGCCGATGTGCTCGCGCTGGGCGCCTACGTGAAGCAGCGCCTCGACTTGGTGCGCAACGGCATCGCCGCGCTCCCCGACGGCCTGCGCCCCGCCGCACGCACGGCCTACGGCTAGAGCAGGTCCGCCGCGAGTTCGGCGAGCCGCGAGCGCTCGCCCTTCATCAGCTTCACGTGGGCGGCGATGGCCTGCCCCTTCATGCGGTTGTGGCAATAGACCAGGCCGTTGCTCCGCGAGTCCACATACGGGTTGTCGATTTGCGCCGGGTCGCCGATGAGGACAATCTTCGAGCCCTCGCTGATGCGGGTGATCACCGTCTTCACTTCGTGCGGTGTGAGCTGCTGCGCCTCGTCGAGGATGAAGAACCGCCGCGCGATCGAGCGGCCCCGGATGAAAGCCAGCGCCTCGATCTCGACGAGACCGCTCCGGAGCAAGCGTTCATAGGGCTTGACCGGAGCACCGTGGCCGGCGCCGCCATGGTGGCCCGCCGCCGCGGGCGGCGGGGAGACGAGCTGCTCGTCGCGGCCCTTCTGCTTCTTCCGCGAGACCTTTTTCGCCGCAAACTGAGGATCCTTCGGCGGCTTGGACGGAATGAGCACCTCGAGCGCGTCGTGGTAGGGCTGGAGCCACGGCTTCATCTTCTCCTCGAGCGTGCCGGGCAGGAACCCGATGTCCTTGCCGAGCGCGATCACCGGCCGCGAAATCGAGACCCCGTCGTAGCGCGAGTGGTCCTCGTAGGTCTGGTGCAACGCACACGCCGTGGAAAGCAGCGTCTTGCCCGTGCCGGCCTTGCCGTAGCAGGTGAGCATGGAGATCGTGTCGTCGAGCAGCGCGTCCATGAGGAACTGCTGCTCGAGGTTGCGCGCGCGAATCGGGATGCCGCCGGGGGCCTTGACGTAATCGGGCAGCTTCAGCCGGCGCACGATGCCCTCCCCGTAGAAGCGCGCGGGCATCGTCTTGCCCTCATCCGAGCGCAGGAGCACGTATTCGTTGAGATAGAGCGGCGCGGCGGCCTCATCCCCGATGTCAAACGCACCCTCGGAACAGAATCGCTGCAGTTCGTAGACGCTCACGGGGACCTCGCGGTAGCTCTCCTCGTCGTCGACGGCCGGCACCTTGTCGTTGAGGTAGTCCTGCGACTCCAAGCCGACCGCGCGGGCCTTGAGCTGCACGTTCACGTCCTTCGTCACCAGAATCGTGGGCGGCGGGTATTGCTCCTGCACATAGAGCGCGGCGGCGATGATGCGGTTGTCCTTCTTCGAGAGGTCGGGCAGGATGGCGCGCAGCCGTTCCATCGCCGGAGAACGCCGCGTCGGATCGACGAGATACGGGTTGATGATGATCGAGAGCGTGCCGCCGGTTTCGAGTTCCACGCCCTCGTGCATGGCGCGGGCGTCGGGCAGCAGTTCCTGCAGTATCCGATGGATGCGGCGCGCGTTGCGGCCGCGCTCGGTGGACTGCTCGGCCTTGATGGCGTCCAGCTCCTCGAGCACCTCGACGGGAATCGCGAGGTTGTTGTCCTCAAACTTGTAGATCGACTGCGGGTCGTGGAGGAGGACGTTCGTATCGAGGACGAAAGTCTTCGTTTTGGCTGACACTCTGACCCGCGAATTGGAGGCCGTGGCCCCGCGCAGTTTTTCCATCAGTGGTGGATTTTTACTGGCGGTGAGTGGGGCGCGGAGGTCCCCGTTTGTCGATGCTAGAACATCGCTCACGCCCAACGTAATCGGATCGTCACACACCGCGGTTGAGGAGAATCAGCCCGGTTGATGGCCGGATCGGGCTCCCGGAGGATGCCGCGATTCGGGCTCGCGCGCGGCGACGCCTTGCGCTTCATCGCACCCCGGTCCGGCACCATGCACCTCGACTTAATCAAGCAGGCCCTTCTCGCTTCCTACCGCAGCGACGGCGGCATCAACCACGTCGACGGCCCCAACCTGCCCTCGCAGGCCTCCGTCAACCAGCTCGCCGCGGACTGCATGCACCTGCTCTTCCCCGGCTATTTCGAGGAAAGCGGCCTCACGGAGCGCGCCCTGCCGGCGCATGTGGGCGGGCTTCTCGAGCGCATCGACCAACGGCTCGTCGCCGAGATTGAGAAGTGCCTGCGCTTCGCGAAAACCGATGCTCCCGCCGCCCGCGCGCGCGAATGCACGACCTCCTTCCTCGCCCAGCTCCCTGCCCTGCGCAAACTCGTGCAGACCGACGTGACCGCGGCCTACCGCGGCGATCCCGCCGCGCGCAGCATCGACGAGATCATCGTCGCCTACCCCTGCGTGCTCGTGATCTCGATCCAGCGCCTCGCGCACGTGCTCTATCACCAGCGCGTGCCGCTGCTCCCGCGCATGCTCACGGAATACGCCCACGAGCGCACCGGCTGCGACATCCACCCCGGCGCGCGCCTCGGCGACCACTTCTTCATCGACCACGGCACGGGCGTCGTCATCGGCGAGACCGCGACCGTCGGCTCGCACGTGAAACTCTACCAGGGTGTCACGCTCGGCGCGAAGTCGTTCGAGACCGATCCCGACGGCAACCCGGTCAAGGGCGTGAAACGCCACCCCGACATCGGCGACTACGTGACCATCTACGCGCACGCCACCGTGCTCGGCGGCGACACCACGATCGGCGCGCGCTCGATCATCGGGTCCAACGTGTGGCTGATGAAATCGATCCCCGCGGACTCGGTGGCGTATTTCAAGGGCGACAGCGTGGCCATCCGCTCCCGCCGGAAAAACGACGCCCTCGTCGGCCACGGCAAGCACGGCGAAGCGGCGGACGCGCCGGAGGGGGAGTGGCAGATTTGAGTCGAGAGGGTAGGAGCCAAGTTCGTTCCGATGATTCCCCGCAAGAAGCGAGACGTCCTCTGCTTGATCGCACTGCTTGCATTCGCAGCCAACTGTGGCTGTCACAGCGCTTCCTCGTCCCAAGGCAAGGCGGTCGTTCGCATTCATATCACCGGCGATGTTTCACCTGCAGGTGAAATGACTCTGGAGTCTACTTCGCTTTTCCGTTTCTTACGAAGCGGTCGAGTTACTGTCGGACCTCTGGTCACTCACGTTTTTGTTGAACGACCGGGAGCATCCGTTTGGCACGCTACAGCACTTTGGAACCCAGGCGCGGACTATTCACTTCGCGACGGAGACAAGTTGGTTTTTGCCTACGCTCACTGAGAGCATAAGGCCGGCATTGCGATTCGACACAACCCCCTCCCTCACGCCGCCGCCACCGGCGCATTGAGGCCAAGGGTCTCCGTCGCTGACTGGCACAGACCCACGAAGGTCTCCTCCGCGAGCGCGAGGCGGCGGCCTTTCAGGTGCGCGACGCCCCACTGGCGGCGCAGCTTGCGCGGACCCAGCGGGAGCGAGACCAGTGATCCGCTCTCCAGCTCCGGCCGCGCGATCCACTCCGCGAGCACGCCGGCGCCGATGCCGATCTTCACGAGCTCCTTGATCGCCTCCATGCTGCCGAGCTCGATGAAGTTGCTCAACGCGATCTTCTCCTCGCGGAAATACTCCGCCACGAGGCGGAAGGTCTGGCTCGCCTTGTTGTAGAGCACGAGCGTCTCGCTCTCGATCTCCGCGGGCGGCACCCGGCCGGCGCGCGCCCACGGGTGCAGCGGCGCGATGATGAAGCGCAGCTCGTCCTGAAAGAGCGGCACGAACACGAACTCCCCGCCCTGCGCCGGCGGCTCGAGCACGACG
>JAEUHB010000396.1 GCA_016794665.1 Opitutaceae bacterium | reverse complement strand
GGCCGCAGGTGCGCGATCTCGCGGAGGAACTCCAGCGTGTGGCCCTTTTTCTGGAGCGGGTAGGTGGCGTCGGCCTCGCCGAGGATGGTGAACGTCTCGGCGATGACTTCCCACTTCTGGCCCTGGCCCTGCGAGGGCACGAGCCTGCCGCGCACCTCGATCGCGGCGCCGGTGTGGGCCCGCGCGATCTCGGCGGGGTAGTTGGGCAGCGTGGCGTTGGCGATGACCTGGATGCCCTTGAGGCAGGAGCCGTCGTTGAGCTCGATGAACGAGAAGGCCTTCGCGTCGCGGCGCGTGCGAATCCAACCTTGGAGAAGAAGGGCGTCGGTGGGCGCGGTGGCGTCGAGGGCGTGTTTGACGAGAGTGCGGCGCATGGCGTTCTTGCGGCGCAACGAAGCGGGCGCGCGCGGACGAGGCAAACTCGGAAACGGCGGGCCCGGACGCCCGCTGCCGGCCGGCCCACGCCGCGCTCGACGCCGCCCCGCGCCATGGTCACGCTCCGCGCCCGATGATCCGCTCCTTCATCTTCAGCGATGGCAAGCTCGTCGGGCAGGACCTCGAGCTCGAGGCGCTGCGGCTCGTGCGCGCCGACAAGGGCCTCCTCCTTTGGGTCGATTTGGACAATCCCACGCCCGAGGAGACCAAGGCCGTGCTCGAGGGCGTCTTCCAGTTCCACCCGCTCGCCATCGAGGACTGCGTGCAGCCCAACTCGCTGCCCAAGGTCGAGGACTACGACGACTATCTCTTCATCGTCACCCACGCCGTTGATTTCACGCGCACGGAGAAGTTCAACACCACTGAGCTCGATCTGTTTCTGGGCAGGGACTACGTCGTCACCTTTCACACTGCGCCGCTGCGCTCGGTGACGACCCTGATGGATCGCTTCGCCAAGGCCGCCGGCCCCGTGCCCCGCGGGCCCGACCGCATCGCGCACACGCTCATCGACCTGCTCGTGGACAACTACGCGCCGGTCGTGGACGAGCTGCGCGCCGAGCTCGAGGAAATCGAGGAGCAGGTGCTCGCACGGGATTCCTCCTCGGGCCAGAAGCGCCTCGTCAACGAGCTGCTCCACGTGCGCAACGACTTCACCAAGCTCCGCCACATCGTGCGCCCGCAGCGCGACGTGATCGAGCGCCTGGCGCGCGGCGACTCGAAGCTGATCCGCGCCAAGCTGCTCCCGTATTTCCGCGACCTGCGCGACAACCTCGCCCGCCTCGAGGACACCGTCGCGAGTTACCATGAGCGCTTGCTCATGGCCTTCGACATCTACCTCAACAAGGCCGCCGGCGAGGCCAACGAGGGCATCAAGTTCCTCACCGCCATCACCGCGGTCACGATTCCTGTGATGGTGATCGGCACGTGGTTCGGCATGAACTTCGAGCAGATGCCCGAGCTGAAGCGCGGCTACCCGTGGGCGGTGGGCGCGACGGCCCTCACCACGATCCTGATGGTGATCTACCTGCGGAAGAAAAAGTGGTTCTGAGGCGGGCTGCCCCGCGGCGCCGATCGCGGCCTTGCAGCGGAGACGGCCTGTCTTGCGGGTTGACCCCGCCCGGTGCGACGGCTGTTTTCCGGCTCGCCCTCCATGCCGGCTTCCCCCGCAGCGTCCGACCCAACCTCCGCCCCGCTGCGCGTCGCGTTTGCCGGTAAGTCCGATGTCGCGGGGACCGCGCTTCGGATCGAAACTCCTTGGCTCGCGGGCGAAGCGACGGAGGAGATTTTTCCGGTGGCCGTATCTGCGGGCGACAAGGAAGGGATTCGGCTTTTTCGCTCGGGCGGCCTCCTGGTGGGCTGTTTGAGCGAGCCGTTTGTGCCCACGGACCTCAGCGCGCGCAGCGAGTCGCTCTATCGGCGCATACTTTCCGCCACCAGGGGCCTTCACATCTGTCGGATCTGGAATTACCTGCCGCAAATCAACTCACGTCTGGACGGGCTCGAGCATTACCAAGCGTTTTGCCAGGGCCGTTCCTTGGCCTTCGAACGGGTGCTCGGCGACGAGTTTCAACCCCGCCTGCCGGCCGCCTCGGCTGTCGGCGCGGGCGGCGATCGGATCGATGCGGTGTTTGTGGCCAGCGAGAAAGTGCCGCAGCACTTCGAGAATCCCCAGCAGATCCCCGCCTATCTCTATCCGCCGGAACACGGCCCGCGTTCGCCGAGTTTTTCGCGGGCCACGGCGGTTCACGATGGACGCGCCGCTTGGGTCTTCATCTCCGGCACCGCGGCGATCAAAGGTCACCAGACGGTCGCTCCGGGCGAACTCGAGCCGCAGCTCGACTGCACCCTGGACAACTTGCGGCTGATCGGGCGATCGACCGGCCTCGGCAACACCCTCGGCGCGGGGCGGGTCGCCCGCCGGCATTTCAAAGTCTATCTCCGCCACGCCGCCGACCTCGCGGCCACCCAGGCGCGCCTGCGCCGCGAGCTGCTCGCGCCCGGCGACCGCGTGACCTACCTGCACGCCGAAATCTGCCGCGAGACCCTGGTGGTCGAAATTGAGGCGACGATTTGCACGGACGAGTGACGTTGGGTGCGATCTCGGCGCGCTAGCCGTTGAGCAGCGCACGCAAGCGCGCCGTGTCCGCCTTGCCTCGTGCAGTCAGCGGAAACGCGGCGAGCGTCACGATCTTCCGGGGGACTTTCCACGCGGCGATTCGCTCCCGCAGCGCGGTGCGCAAGGCTTCCGCGGGTTCGTCGGTCGCGACCACCGCCGCGAGCGACTCGGCGCGTTCGGTGTGCGGAGCAACGAACGCGTCGCGGACGCCGGGCAGCGCGCGGAATGCCCGCTCCACCTCCGCGAGGTCGAGCCGCCGTCCGGCGATTTTCACCGTCCGGCCGGTGCGACCGAGGAGGACGACCTCGCCCTCCGCGGTGAACGCCACGCGGTCCTTGGGCCGGTGCGAGCCGGGTGTGCGGTTGCCGATCGTGAAGACCGCGTCGCTGGTGATCGTGACGGTGCCGGCGCGGCCGGGCGTGAGCCGCACGCCGGGCAACGCGGTGCCGACACTGCGGCCGGTGAGCGCCGCGTCGCCGGTGCGGTCGTAGGTGATGCCTCCGGTTTCGCTCGAGCCGTAGAAGCTATGGATCTTTTTCCCGAAGCGCGCGCGGAAAGCCGTCGCGATTTCCGGCGCCAGCGGCGCGCCGGCCGAGATCACCGTGCGCAACGAGGCGAGCGATTGCGGCGAGAGGTCGGCGAGGGTGAGCGCACGCAGGAGCGCCGGCACAGCGGGAAACACCGTCGGCTGCCAACGCACGGTCGCCTCCGCGATCGCGTGCGGGAGCGGCGCCGCGCCGACGACGATCGCCGTGCCTTGCGCGAGCAGCGGGACGACAAGATTGCCAAGCCCGTAGGAGTGGCCCAGCGGGATGAGCCCGAGATTCACGTCGTCGGCGCGGATGCCCATGCCGGCGCACACGTGCCGGCCGTCGGCGAGCATCTGCGCATCGGTGAACGCCAGCGCCCGCGGCGTGCCCGTCGAGCCCGAGGTGAGTTTCAGCAGCCGTCGGTTATCACGCGCGCGGCGTGGCCGCGGGGCGATTCGCTCCAGCGCCCCGCGATGCCACAGGAATGCCGCGCCGATCACCGCGGCGGTCGCGCGTTGCGCCGCGACGGGCTCGCCCGGATCGAGCGGGGCGACCACGGCGTCGGCCCGCAGCAGGCCGAATAGCACCGTCCACCACTCCGCGCCGTTCGGCTCGGCCAGCACCACTGTCTGTCTCGCGAGGTCATAACCGTGCTGCGCATGCCATGCGCGACCGAGGGCGTCGAGCTGGGCACGCGAAAATGTTCGCCCCGTCGCGGCGTCGATGAGTGCGGCGGCGTCGGGTGCGGCGCGCACGGTGGTTTCCCAGGCTGAAAGCAGGGTTGCGCTCATGCGTTCTTGCGCCGCGCGAGCGGCTCCAGTTCCACGGCGAGCAGCGAGGTCAAAACGATGAGCGCCACCGTCATCCCCAGTGCGTGGATCACCGGGATGCGGCTGAAACCCAGCACGCCAAACGACGCCGCGGTCGAGAGCGCCGAGAGCCGCACGGGCACCGGCGGCGCTGTGCCCGCCGCCGCGTTCTCCGCCGAGAAAATCGCGTAGTTGTGCGAAAGACAGACGCCGAGAAACGCGCCGAGCAGGTGGAACAGGTTGAGCGTCTGCCCCGCGAGGCCGAGCGCGCCAAAGACAAAGAAGCAAGCGCCGGCCGGAATCACCGCGATGCGCAGCCCGCGCCGCCACGGATAAATCGCAAACACGCTCCCAATCACGAGGCCGAGGCCGACGAGACTCAGCCGCAGCGCCGACCAGCGATAGCGGGTGAACAATTCGTTGAGCGAGGCGAGCTGGTTGAGCCCGATTGTGTGCAGTTCGCGCGCAGGCGGCGGAATCGTGGGCCGCTCGACGATGGTGAGAAACCAAAAGGGTGCGGTGGTGGTGTTGCTCAGCAGCGTGAGCGGCCCTGTGAGCGCGCCGCGCAGCTCGGCGGCGAGCGATTCGTAGGTGGAGGCCGGGCGGGCGCGCGCCTCATCCCATGCGGTGAAAAAGGGTTCGAACGACTCCGCCGTGAAGCCGCGCGCGGCCAGCGCCGCGCGAAATTCCGCGGTGAAGCTCGCGAGCCCGGCGCGGCGCCCTTGCCACGCGGACCAGTCCGCGGCGGCGGGCAGGAGTTGCCCGACGCTGCCGGCCCCCTCGCTCCGGGCCGAGAGAAAGGCCCCGAGCCGCTGTCGCGCCTCGGCGAGGGTCGCGCCGTGCGTGAGCCAGAGCGAGCGCTGCGCGGATTCGCCGAAGAGCGCGCGCACGGCGGCGTCGTTGGCGTGCAAGTCCGCCGAGGGCAGGTCGAGCTGACGCACGTCGTCGCGCCAGCGCAGCCGGAACGGGCCCAACAACGCGACGAGCAGCGCCGCGACCGCCAGCAGCCGCACCGTCGCGCGGGCTAACGCACCGCCGCCCGCGAGTCCGCCGCCGACCCGGCCTTCCAGCAGCGGCCGCTCGAGCTGCGCGAAGTAGAGCATCGCCGCGCCCAGCGCGCAGAGCAGGCCCGCCGAGACGAAGACCCCGATTTGCCGGATGAGCGGCAGGTCGGAGAACAGCAGCAGGGAAAAGCCGATGACGGTGGTGAGGCAGCTCGCGAGCAGGGGCTTGAGCAGCCGGCGCAGCTTGTCGCCGTAGGTCTCGTCGGGCCGCAGCGATGGCTGCATGTAGAGGTAGAACCCGTAGTCGATCGCCACGCCGCTGAGCAGAGAACCGATCACGAAGACCAGCATGTGCAGCCGGTCGAACAAGAGCGTCGAAATCGTCCACGCGCCGCCGATCGAGAGGAGGATGATCGGCACGAGGTGCAGGAGCTTCCACGCGCGGCGCACGAGCAGCGCGCTCACGCCGAGCACGGCGAGGAGCGACAGCGTGTTGAGCAGCTTGATCTCGGATTCGATGCGCGCGCGGCTGGCCGCGGCGAAACGGCTCACGCCGGTCCAGCGCAGCGCTAGGTCCGGGTGGGTGGCCTGCGCGGCCGCGATCGCGGCGAACACCGGTGCCTGTCCGTCCTCGGTAAACGGGGAGGCGCGGGTAAGCGCCCACACGAGCGCGTGGCCGCCGGCCTGCGCACCTGGCGCGGCGAGCAGCCGGGCCTGCTCCGCGAGTGCGGGCACGAGCAGCAGCGGATCGCGCGGGAGCATTTCCTGCATCGCCGCGGCCTCGGGCCGGGCGAGAAAGGACTCGAGATCGGCCGCGGCGCGGGCGGCGAGCCACCGGGGAAACCCGTCGGGCGCCTGGCCCGTCGCGGTGAATTCCCGCTCGCGCGCCGCGAGCCAGGTGGGCAGCAGCCACTCGAAGCGGTGCTCGAAGATCTTTTTCCCGAGGTCGGTGTCCGCCGCCGGGTCGCCGATCACGACGGCCTCCGCGAAGGCCGGCGACCCGCGCAGCGTGGCGGCGAGGGCCCTGGCCGCGGCCGCGGGCGGTGTCTCCGGCGCGCGGGGATCACGCAGCGCCAGCAGCACTACGCGCGCGGGCGCGCCCTGCGAGAAACCGCGCACGACGCCCAGCTCCGCCGATTGTTCGGCCGCGGGCATGAGGTCGAGCACGTTGGTCGAAATCTTCGCCGCATGGTCGAGCCGGAGCAGCCACGCCGCGCAGCCGGCCGCAAAAGCCAGCAGCACGAGGCGGGCGATCCACTTGGGGCGGGACGCGGCGTTTTCCACAGCCCGCGACTATCGGAAGAAACGCTTCAGCGTGTCACCGGTGAAAAGCACGTCCTCCACCGAGTCGCGAATGGTGATTTCGATGCGCTGGGTGGGGGACTTCACGATCTCGATGGCGCGCAGCGCGCCGTTCTCGCCGCGGATGGTGAGGGTGCCGAGCAGGGTGGTGAACGCAGGTTCGCGGGAGACGAAGGAAAGGGTCCAGGCCGCGCCCTCGCGGCGGCCGTGGACGGCGAAATCCCTTTGCAGCGCCGCGAGGTCAAAGCGCAGCACGCGCACGAGCGCGGAGGTCGCGGCCTGCGCGCGGCTGTCGTTGGGCGGCGTGCGCTCGCGGCCCAGGTCGTCGCGCAGGAGCAGGCCCTTGGCGTCGGCGATGAGCGTGTTCTTTTCGGGCGAGAGATAGCGCAGGCTCAGGCCGAGCTCCGGCACGATGCGCACCTCGCCGGTGAGCACGACCGGCTCCTTGCGGAACGGGAAGAAGCGACGCTCCTCGAACTTCGACTGGCGCGTCTTGGTCGGCGCCAGTTTCGTGAACAGGTCGCGCCACGCCGGATCGTTCGCGGGATCGGCGAGGAGGGTTTCCGGCGGGAGCGGCAGCGGCTCGGCGGCGTGGAGTTCAGAAAATACGACGCACAAAATCCCCAGAAGGGTTAACCACTGATGGACACTAATGGACACTAATGAAGAAGGCATCGATCGACCCAAGAGTCGCTCGGCTCGTTCTGAATTAGTGATCATTTGTGTGGATTAGTGGTTTAACTTCCGAGCGGCGCGCACGCGCCGGACACTGACCCAGCGCCAGAGGAGAAGTTGCACGATGAGGCGGGTGTGCAGCCAGATCAGCTTCAGGTTGTCCCGGAGATAATTGAAGTGCGAGACGCCGCCTTCGTCCTTCGCGAAATAGCGGCAAGGCGCGGGCAGGTTGAGGGTCGGCACACCGGCCCAGAACATCCGCACCGCCACTTCGGGATCGAAATCGAAGCCGCGCGCGCGGTTCGTGGAGGCGAGGGCGTCGCGCAGCGGGGCGGCAGGATAGACGCGGAAGCCAAACAGCGGGTCATCGATGCCCGCGCCGAGAATCTCGAAGCGGGCGAGGCCCACGCTGAGCTTGCGGCCGTGGAGGCGTTCCAGCGGCACCTCCGGGCCAAAGACCGGCCGGCCGAGCACGAGCGCCACCGGCTGCGCGAGCGACGCGGCCATGAACGGCCCGATGTGATCGACGGGGTGCTGGCCGTCGGCATCGAGCGTGAGCACGTGGGTGAAGCCGGCGGTGAGCGCGGCCTCGACGCCAGTCGCGACGGCGGCGCCCTTGCCGCCGTTGGCCGGCCGCACCAGCACGCGCACGCGCGGATCCGCGGCATAGTCGTTCGCGACGCCGGTGGCGCTGCCATCGGTGCTGCCGTCGTCGACCACCCAGACGGGCGCCCAGTGCGCGAGCGCGGCGGCCACCGTGGCGACGAGCCGCGGGCCCGGGTTGTAGCTCGGGATGAGCACGAGGTGCGTCGCGGACGGTGTCATGTCGCGGCGAGGGCGGACGAGAGTTGGCGCGTGGCGCGGGCGGTCAATTGCGCGGCGTTTTCACCGGGCTGCGGCTCCATTTCGCCCAGCATTGAGATCTCGACGATCGCCGGGCACGTCACGGGCGGCCGCCACCAGTGTCCGCCCTTGGGCACAAGGTCGCGCGGCGCGCGCACGACGATGGTCCGCACGGGCACGCCGGCGCGCGAGGCGATGAGGGCGAAGCCCGCATGGAGCGGATTCAGCGCGACGCCCGGTGCGGTGCGCGTGCCCTCGGGAAAAATGAGCACGGAGCGGCCGTCGGCCACGCGTTGCGCGACGTCGCGGATCACATCGACGCCGGTGTCCCCCGCGGCGTAGCCGGCCATGATCGCGGCCGGGCCGATGGCGGGATTGCGCATGAGCGCGGGCTTGAAGATGCAAATCGTGTCCGGCAGCCGCGAGAGGAGGAACGTCGCGTCGAGCAGGCCGGGGTGGTTGGCGATGTAGACCGCGGGGCCCGCCATCGCCTCCGGCGTGAAACCGTGGAAGCGCACGTAGACAAGCCGCGTCGCGTGGAGCCAGGCGCACCAGCCGCCGAACAGGCGCCGGATCGCGCCGCGCACGGCGTGGCCGCGGCGTGCGCGATCGCGGGCGAGGAGGAGCGGCATGCACGCGAGGTTGAGCCCGACACCCACGACGCCGAAGACGGCCCACGCGACGGCATTGGCGGGGTAGTGGTAGAGCCGGAGCAACGGGCGCGGCAGCGTCATGGCGCGGGCGGGTTGAGCGGCGTGAAGTTGAACCACAGCAGCGGATCCGCGCGGAGATGACCCTCGAGCCGCGCAAGGAAATCCTGGAAGTGCGCGCGCGCGCGCGCGAGGTTGGCCGCCTTGCCGGCGTCGTCGGGCCGGAAGAGCGGCGAACTGTGGACCGTCGAGCGGCCGGGCCCGGCGGGCAGCCCCACGCTCAGGATGACCGGCCGGCGAAAAATCAGCGCGAGGTGGTAGATCGTGAAGGGGAACAGGCGGCGCGCGCCGAGGAACTGGAACGCCTCGGTCTTGGCGCTGAACTCGAGGCGATCACACTTGAGCGCGACGGAACCCCCGGCTGCGACGGCGTCCTTCAGGGCAAAGAGAAGGTTGGAGGGATCGTTGACCCAGATGAACGTGATCCACTCGGCGAAGCGTGCGCCGAGGACCTCGGTGTCGTGGGAGTTATCCACGCGCTGCCGCACCATGAAGACGCGCCGGCGTTCCTGCGGCCCAATGAGAAATCCGGTGAGATCGGAGTGGCCGACGTGAAACGTGCCGAGCAGCGCGGGCTCGCCGCTGGCGAGCAGATCGCGGAAGCCATCCGCGTCCGCCGCGAGATCGCCACGGTGCGGCCGGCCGCGCGCGACGCGCAGACGCAGCATGAGGAATTCCTCGAACGCGAAGAAGTGCCGGAGCAGATCGCGCCGTGACGGGGCGCGCCCGGTGACGGCGGCGAGGTAGGCGCGCGAATGGGCCCGCTGGGCCGGCATGTTCACGAGTGCGATGGCGGTGCCGAGCCAGCGCAGGGGACGAAAGATCCATTCGGGTAGAATCGCGTCGCAACCGCAGAGGAAACGATAACCCCAGCTCGGGCCGGGGTTGCGCGCGGGCGGGCTGCTGGCGGGCGGGGTGGGCGCGCTCATCGTCTACAGCCACGCGACGCCGAGTCGCAGGCCCGGCGCCGCCAGCTGATCGATCGCGAGGCGGGCGCGGAGGGCGGCAAAGAAATCGGGCAGCGTGAATTCCGCGCTGCCCCCTTCGTCCGTCGGCATGAGCGTCACGCGCGCGAGCGCGCCGGCGGGTTCGCGCGTGAGCGCGAGCGCAAACGCGAACGTGCGGTCGCTCGCGGCGTGGTTGGCGAGCAGCCACGTGCCGCGCTCCTCGCCGCCGCAGAGCAGCACCCGTGGCGCCGGCGCGAGCAGCGCGGCCTGGACGGCGTGAGCCACGAGTTGGGCCCGGCCGGTGAGCGGGAAAAATTCGCCCACGGCGTGCTGTCTTCCGATGAGCGCCTGCTGCACGGCGCTCGGATGGATGGAGGTTTGAAAAAGCGTGGGACTCGCCGTCGGAAAACTGTCGAGGTAGCCTTCAAGCGCGCACGTTTCCGCAAAGCTCGATGCGTAGACGATCGCATCGTCGGGCCGCGGGGTGAGTTCGTCGAGCGCGGCACCGATGAGCAGGCCGAGCTGCGTCATGCGTCGCGTCGCACCGCGGGGGAAGCGATCCTTCAAGCGCTCGCGCGTCGCGGCGAGGTCCTCGGCGCCGGCGTCGGCGAGGCTGAGGGCGTGGAGGTAACGCTCAGGCATGATGTAGGCGGGGTGCCCTCACCCCGCGTTGGGCGTGCACGCGGTCAATTCCGCGGGGTGGGGGCACCCCGCCTACATCATGCCACCGCAACTGATTTTCTGTGCTACGCATGGCCGAGGAAAAACGCGGCGTGTGCGCCGCCGAAGGCGTTGCTGGTGCAGATCACCCCGTCCGTGCCGCGCACGTCGAGCGGGGTGAAGGCGACGTTGTCGCGGAAGCCCGGTCCGGCGCTACCGAGCGTGCCCGGCGCGCGGCCCGCGCGGATCGCCTCGCAGGCAAGCGCGAGCTCGACGAGGCCGCAGCTGCCGAGTGTGTGGCCGAGGCTGCCTTTCCATCCGACCAGCGGCGCGCCGGGAAACGCCGCGGTGAGTGCTTCGCATTCGAGCCGGCCGGCCTCGAGCGTGCCGGTGCCGTGGCCCTTGAGCCAGACGCGCCGGCCCGCCAGGGCGGCGGCCACGGGGGCGAGGCACGCCGCGAACCCGGAGCCGTCGGCGCGGTTGGCGGTGAAGTGGTGCATCTCGTTGTGCAGGCTTTGCGCCGCGATCGCAAAGTCGCCGGCGCCGCGGGCAAGCACGGCGAACGCCGCGCCGTCGCCCAGCCCGATCGAGCCGGTGGCGCGCGCGGCGTAGGGAGCGGGGAAGCCGGCGTTGAGGATCTTCAGCGCGTGGAAGCCGCCCGCGACAAACGGGCTGATGAAATCGAAGGTGAACACGAGCGCCCGCTCGGCGAGGCCGGCCTCCAGCGCGCGGGTGGCGAGCAGGAGCCCGAGGTGCGCGGACACGCACGCGTGCGAGACTGTCGTGACGTTTTCGCCCCAGCCGAGCTCGCGCGCGAGCCACTCGACGCTGCGGTGTGGCGTGCCATAGGCGAGATGCGCCGCGTCGCCGTGGCGGCGGAAGGCGTAGAGGCTGCCCACTCCGAAGTTGCTGCTGGTGACAAACACCGGCCGCCGCGCCGTGCCCCAGCCGTCGGACCGGATGGCCGCGGTGAGCGCGCGCACGCCTTCGAGCCAGTTGGGCGGCGCCGTTTCGTCGAAGCCGCGGCCGGGCGCGAGCGCGAGCGGCACGCTCTCGCCGCCATCGGCGCCGAGCACCGGCCGCGCGCGCAGCGCGATTTCGCCGCGCAGGAGGGCGGCGTGCGTGGCGGGTGCGTCACCGAGCGCGGTGAGGCAGCCGGCGCTTTCCAGACTGACAGCGGACGGTAGGGCCATGCGCGGCAAGGGGCGGGCCGCGATCGGCTCAGCGCGGCAGCCGCGCGGGATCGGCGCGGGCGCGGATGAACTCGGCGAGGTGAGCGATGCTGGCCAGCGCGGTGCGCGACTCCTCGCTGCTGCTGATCTTGATGCCGAATTCCTTCTCCAGCGTGACGACCAGCTCGAGCGCGTCGATGGAGTCGAGGTTGAGGCCGGAGCCGATCAGCGGCTCATCGTCCGCCATCTGCGCGGGCGTGACGTCCTCGAGCTTGAGCGTCGTGACGATGAGGGTCTTGAGACGGGCGATGAGCGGATCGGGCATGGCGGCGGCGTCGAGCAAAGGGACGCCCGCGCCGACGGCAAATGCGATGATGAGGAAAAATCAGGCCTTCCAGCACCGCAGCACATGGCAGACGTTGCTGCCGCCGAAGCCGCTGCTGTTGTTGAGGACGACGCGGGGCGCTTGGTCGATTGTCGCGCGGGGGAGATCAAGACCGGTGCAGGCTTCGTCCGGGGTGACGAGGTTCGCGTTGCCGGGGATGAAGCCGTCGCGGATCGCGAGGGCGCAGAAGGCGGCTTCCATCACGCCGGACATGGAGAGCGGGTGGCCGGTCAGGCCCTTGGTGCTGCTGATGCGCGGGCGCGCGCCGGCGTCGGAGAACACGCTGCGCAACGCGAGCGCCTCCGAGCGATCACCGGCGGGCGTGGAGGTGGCGTGGGCGTTGACGTAGTCGATGTCAGTCGCGGCGAGGCCGGCGTCGGCGAGGGTGCGGCGCATGGCGGCGGCGAGGCCGGCGCCCTCGGGGTGCGAGACGGCGATGCTGTGGCCATCGGCGGCGGCGCCCCAGCCGGCGAGCTCGGCGTAGATCGGTGCTCCGCGCCGGCGGGCGGCTTCGGTTTCCTCGAGGATAAGGCACACGGCGCCGCCGGCGCTCACGAACCCGTCGCGTGCTTGATCAAAGGGCCGCGAGGCGGTCGCGGGATCGGCGTTGGTCGAGAGCGCACGCATGGCGGCGAAAGGGAGGATGGTCGCGGCGTTGGTTTCCTCGGCGCCGACGACCAGCATGCGGGTCTGGCGGCCGAGGCGGATGTCGTCGAGCGCGCAGCCGAGGGCGTGGCTCGACGACGCGCACGCGGCGGCGAAGCCCCCGACGGCGCCGCGGATGCGATAGTGCGCGGCGAGGTTGAAGTTCAGCGTGCCCGCGATCGAGGTGACGACGGTCATCGGGTTGCCGCGCTCACCGCGCGCGGCGTAGATTTGCGCGACTTGATGGTGCGTCATGAACGCCGAGCCGGCCGAGGCACAATAGAGCCCCGTGCCGCCATCGGTGATCGCGTCGGGAGCGAGGCCGGCGTCGGCGAGCGCCTGCTCGACCGCGCAGAGCGCGTAGAGGCCGTGTGGCGCGAGGCTGCGCAGCGTCTCGCGCGGGAAATCGTAGCGGGCGGGCCAGCGCCAGTCGCGCCAGCCCGGCGACTCGACGTCGAACTCCCTCACGGTGCCGGCGACCTTCACGCTCACCGCGGGGTTGTCGAAAAACGTGATTGGCGCCAGGCCGGGGCGCAGCGTGCGCAGGCTGGCGGTGACGGCGGCGCGGTCGTTGCCGATGGGCGTGATGAACCCCAGGCCCGTGACGACGGCGGTGCGGTTCATGCGCGCGGCAGCGACGCGATCTTGTGCCGCACGAAGGCGCGCAGGTCCGCCACGGTGCGCACGCGCACGATCTCGGCGTTGGTGACGCTCACCTTCAGCAGGTCCTCGAAGAAGAAAACCATCTCCGCGATCGTGACCGAGTCGAAGCCGAGATCGGCCATGAGCTTCGCGTCGTCGGCCAGCCCCGCCTCGGCGCGCGGCATGTGATCCGCGACGATCGCAAGGACGAGGGTGTCGGTCGCGGCCGGATCGCGCGAGGTCACGACGCGCAGGTAGGCCTCGCGCACCTCGGCGGGGAAATGCCGCAACAGCGCGTCCGCCGCCTCCGGCACGGAGGCAGGCGCGGCCGGCGGGGGTGGGGTGCGGGTCTTCACGTTTGTTGCGCGATCGGCGTGGGGGTAAGCGGGCTGGCGGCAGGGGCGGGTGCAGCGACCGGGGCGCGGGAGAACCAGGTGCGCCAGCCCTCGCGGAGCTCGAGGCCAAGCCAGGCGAAAAGCAAGCCGGCCACCCGCACGGGGAGGCGGCGGTTGAACTCGTAGCTGATGAAGCCGAAGAAACGGCGGTCGTTGTTGCGGCCGAAGACCCCGCGCCGGTGCCGCGACTCGGCGATGGCGGAGAAGCGGCGGTTGTAGAGCCGCATCAAACGAAACGCCCATTCCGATTCCGGCGTCGTGAACGGCGGTGTTTCCAGCAGATGGTTGCCGTGCCTGAAGGGCTGCGCGACGACGCCGAGGTAGTAGAGCCCGAGATCGAGGCGGAAGGCCAGGGTCATCAGGTCGTAGTCCGCCATGTAGTAATACTTGTCGCGGTAAAGCGCCGTGAACCAGCGGTCGTAGCAACGGGCGAACGCGGCGTTGTGGCGGGCCACGCGTGGTGCGATGGGCTTGCCGCGAAAGCTGTCGAGGATGAGCGTCGCCGCCGCGCACGTCGTGAAGGTGATCCAGTCCATGCCCGGCGAATAAAACGGATCGATGAAGCCGGCCGCGTCGCCGACGAGCACGGCGCCATCGGTCGCAAACGTGGTGCTCGAGTAGGCCAGGTTGCGGCGGAAATGCACGTCGCCCTCCTGCCACTGGGCCTCGGCGAGCAACTCGCGGCCGACCGGGTGGGAGACGAGCATCGTGCGCAGGCGCTCGCCGAGGCTGGGCCCGGGCGGCAGCTCGGTGATTCGCTGGTCGTAGACGACGCCGATGCTCACGTCGCCGCCCTTGAGCGGGATGAACCACGCCCACCAACCGCGGCCGGTGAGGTGATTGGTGGCGGGGTTCCGGAGGCCCTTCACGCGGGCGGACCATGCCGGGTATTGGGCGGCGAGCTCGCGACCGTCGAGCGAGCGCACGCCGGTCCAGCGGCTCCAGCACGTGGCGGTGGGGTGTGCGTTGTTGGGTGTGTGCCAGCCTTCCTGACGCGCGAGGATGGCGGCGACGCCCGAGGCATCGACGATCCAGCGGGCGGTTGCCGTCTGCGGCGCGCCGGAGGCGTCATCCCACTCGATCGTCTGCGCGCCGCCATCGGCGAGCTTGACGGTGCGGATGCGCACACCGCGCCGCAGCACCGCGCCCTCGGCGACGGCGGCCGCGAGCACGTGCTCATCGAGCACCGCGCGATCGACTTGGTAGCCGGGGAGGCGGACGTTGTAGCGCGGGCCGGTCTCGCTGCATTGGTCGAGCGCGCGGGCGCGGTCGTTGGCGAACCAGAAGCGCATGCCCTGTTTCGGCAGGTGCTTCTCCAGCAAATGGTCGGTCAATCCGAGGACCCGGCCGAGAAAGTGTGCGCTGATCTCGACGGTCGACTCGCCCACCCGGCGCTTGAACTGGGTCGAGCGTTCGAGAACCAGCACGCGGAGCCGGGGGTTTTTGCGGCGCAACAGGCAAACGGTGGCCGATCCCGCGAGGGCGCCGCCCATCACGATCACGTCCCAGTCGGTGCCGGTGCGCGGGGTTTGATCCATCGCCGGGGATGAAACTTCGCCCGCTGCCTGCGGCAACCGCAAACCTTGGCCGGGGCAGGGGCGTTCAGCCCGTCGCGGGGGCGCCAAGGGGCGCCGGCCCCGCGGCGGGGCGCTTCACTATTCGCCAGTGGCGCTGCAGGCGGCAGATCAGCAGGAAGGCCCTGAAGCGCCACCAGAGCGGCCAAGTAAGCTCCGCGTGCCCGGCGACAATCGAGATCAGTCCCCGCGAGATGTCGCAAGGCACGGGTTCGGTCATGAAGACGTCGAAGGCATCGTCGTCGTAAAAGGCCGCAATCAGCTTTTGAAAAATCCCGGCGTGGCGCTTGACCGTGCGCGTGTAGGTGCGGCGCTCGAGCGGCGTGAGATCGCGGTTGGCGGCGTGGGCCTTTGCCACGAGATCCGCGGCGGCCTTGCCCGACCAGGTGGCCATGTAGACACCCGACGAAAAGATGGGGTCAAAAAATCCGGCGGCGTCGCCGGCCAGCACGAGGCGCCCGAGCGCGAGTTCGCGGCGAAAGTAGCTGTAGTCGCTCGTGACGTGGAAACCCATCGTGGGCGTCGCGCCGCCCAGCAGCTCGCGCAGCTTGACCGATCCTGCGACGGCGCGCTGAAAAAAAACCTCCGGCGCGAGTCCCGCCGCGCGGAAGCCGGCCACCGTCGTGACGATGCCGACCGAGGTCCGCTCCGCGTCAATCGGGATGATCCAGGACCAGCCGCCGTCGAGGCGCACGATGAGGATGTTGCCGCCCTCCGCGCCCGGGGCGCGCGCGACCCCGTGGCAGTGGGTGTAGACCGCCATGCGCTTCGGAAACACCGGGGGCTCCAGCGCCCGCTTCTGTTGGGTCATCAGGCAGGTCTCGCGGCCCGTCGAATCAATCACCCAGGGGACGGTGATCACCTGTTCGCCCTCGGGTCCGGCAAGCGCCACGCGATGGCCGGATCCCTCGCGCTCGACGCTGTGCACGGTCGTTTTCATCCGCACTTCCGCGCCGAGCGCGCGCGCATGGTCAAGCAACAGCGCGTCGAAGCGCGCCCGCTCGACTTGGAAAGCGTTGCCCAATCCGGGAACGAGCCCATCGCGAAACGCGATCCGCTTGCTGCCGCTGCCGTCGGCGCGGTGGAACTCCGCGCCGAATTTCGGGATGAACCCGGCGGCCTCAACCTTTCCGAGCGCGCCGATTTCGGCGAGCACGCGGTTGCCGGCGGGCAGGAGGGACTCGCCGATGGAGAAGCGGGGAAAGGCGCACTTCTCGACGATGAGCGTGCTGAGGCCGTGTTGCCGCAGGCGCGCCGCGGCGCAGCTCCCCGCCGGCCCGCCGCCGATCACGAGCACGTCGTGACTGGAGTCGGCGGACCGCATCACTTGACGGCGACGTATTCGCTGAAGAGGCCCATGATCCGGTGCCACTTCACCTCGGCGAAGCCGGCGGCGCGCATCGCCTCGACGACCGTAGCGGGCGGCACGCTGGCGTCCATCGTCTCCCAATAGTAGTGCATCATGTCGCGCGCGGCCTTGCTCCGCGTGAACAGCCGCGTGAGCCCCGGGTAGATTTTTCCGAAATAGAGCCGGAAGAAAAAATTGCCCACGCGGCTCGCGGGCTTGGTCACCTCGAGGATGAGCACGCGCCCGCCTGGCCGGAGCACCCGGTGGTATTCGCGCATCGTCACCTCAAGATCGGCCACGTGCCGCAGCGCGTAACCCATGGTCAGGAAGTCGAACGACGCGTCCGGAAACGGCAGCGCGTCCGCGTAGCCCTGCACGAATTTCGCCGGCAGTTTCTTCTTCGCCTCCGCCATCATGCCCGCGCTGGGATCAAGGCAGGTGATGTTCTCCGCGGTGCCAAGTATGCGCGCGCCCTCGACGGCCATGAGGCCGGTGCCGCAGGCGACGTCGAGCAGGTGCATGCCGGGCTTGAGCCCGTGCCGCTGCTGCACCCAGCGCCGGTAGGCGCTGCCGCTGCCGAGGAAGCCCCACCCCGTGATGCCGTCGTAGTGCTTCGCGGCCGCGTCAAAGAGCTGGTTCACGAAGACAGGCTTGTCCTCGGTGCGCGTGTAGTGGGACGGCAGCGGAGGGTGGGGCAGCATCCGCCCAGGCTGCGGGGAAAAATCCCAGACGCCAAATCCCAAACACCAAAAATTTCAGGCCTTGAACCACGCTTTCAGGCTTTCCTATTCGGGTGATCTTTGGCGTCTGGGGTTTGTGATTTGGAGATTTTTCCAGTGATGCGCTTCAGCATTCTCGGCAGCGGCAGCGCGGGCAACGCGGCGTTGCTCGTGACCGAGGGCGCGCGCGTGCTCGTGGACGCCGGGTTCTCCGCGAGGAGACTCGGCGCGCTGCTCGAGCCGCTCGGCGAGTCGCTGGAGCGGATCGACGCCGTCTTCCTCACGCACGAGCACGGCGACCACGCGGCGGGCCTCGAGGGGCTGAAAAGATTCCCGCACATCCGCGTCTTTGCCAACGACGCCACGGCGCGCGCCGTGCAGGCGGGCCTCGGCCACCGGCCCGACTGGCAGATTTTCCAGACGGGGGCGCGCTTTGCGTTCCGCGATCTGCAGGTGGAGAGCTTCGCGGTGCCCCACGATGCCCAGGAGCCGGTGGGCTTTCGTTTCACGAGCGGCCGCGACGGCGATCTGTTCGCGCCGCGGCGCTCGCTCGCATGGCTCACTGATCTCGGGCACGCCCCGCAGAATGTCCGCGAGTGCATCCGTGAGTGCGAGGTCGTGGTCGTCGAGTCCAACCACTGCCCGGCCATGCTGCAGGCCGACACCAAGCGCCCGTGGTCCACGAAGCAGCGCATCTCCGGCCGCCACGGCCACCTCTCCAACGCCGCCGCCGGCGAGCTGCTCGCCTCCGTGGCGAGCCCGCGCTGGCGGCGGATCTACCTCACGCACCTCTCGCGCGACTGCAATTCGCCCGCCGCCGTCGAGCTCGCGCTGGCCGGCGTGCGCGGCGCGCTGAGCGCGTGCGAGTTTGCGGTCGTCGGCCCCGGCGAGGGCACGCCGTTCTACGATCTGCGGTAGCGGGGCCGGTGGTGCCTCAGGGTGCCGCGCCCGAGCTTTTGTTTGCCCGCGCGCTGCGCGATCCCACACTCGCCGCCACATGTCCGCCGACTCCTTCCGCCGCACCAAGATCATCTTCACGCTCGGGCCCGCCACGGAGAGCGAGGAGATGCTGGAGAAACTCATCCGCGCGGGCGCCGACATCGTGCGGCTCAACATGGCGCACGCGAAGCACGACTGGACGCGCGGCGTCATCCGCCGCATCCGCGCCGTGAGCGAGCGCGTGGGCCGCGATGTCGCGATCATGATGGACATCAAGGGTCCCGAGATCCGCACCGGCGATCTCGAGGCGCCGATCGAGCTGAGGGCCGGCGAGATCTTTGACTTCACCGTGCGGCCCGGGATGGATGCGAGCGAGAGCGGCGGCGCCGAGGAGGTGCGCTCCGTCGGCGTCAACTACCAGGACCTCGCCAAGGACATCAAGGTGGGCGACACCGTGCTCGTCGACAACGGCTTGCTCCGCCTCGAGGTCCTCGAGAAAAACGACGCCCGCATCCGCTGCCGCGTGCTCATCCCCGGCGAGCTGAAATCCCGGCGCCACATCAATCTCCCCGGGGTGAAGGTGAACCTGCCGTCGTTCACCGAGAAGGACCGCGCCGACTCTACCGTGGGCCTTGAGGAGGGCATCGACTTCCTCGCGCTGTCATTCGTGCGCGAGGCCAAGGACATCGCGCTGCTCCGCACGTTCCTCGAGGAAAAAAAATCCAAGGTCCGCATCATCGCCAAGATCGAGGACCAGTCCGCCATCGCGAACCTCGGCGAGATCGTGCAGGCCTGCGACGGCCTGATGGTCGCGCGCGGCGACCTCGGGATCGAGTGCGCCTTCGAGGAGCTGCCGCTCATCCAGCGCCGCGCCGTGCAGGCCTGCCTCGCGCAGGGCCGCCCGGTGATCGTCGCCACGCACATGCTCGAGTCCATGATCGAGCAGCCCGTGCCCACGCGCGCCGAGATCACGGACGTGGCCAACGCCGTCTTCGAGTCCGCCGACTGCGTAATGCTCTCCGGCGAGACCACCGTCGGGAAATACCCGCTCGAGTGCGTGCAGATGCTCGACAAAATCGCCCGCCGCATCGAGGCGGCCGAGGAGATGGGCGAGCGCGCCCCGGCGGTCTTCACCGGCGAGCGCATGAAGGTGCTCCACTCCGCCGTCGTCCTCGCCAACGAGATCCCGCGCTCCAAGCTCATCACGTTCACGCGCCACGGTTTCATGGCGCACGGCCTCGCGGCGCTGCGCCCGGTCCACGCGACGATCTTCGCCTTCACGCCGTCGCCGCAGCTCTTCCGCCAGTTGCGGCTGCTGCGCTCGGTCGAGCCCTTCTTGATGCCGCTCGCGGCGGTGCCCGACGCCACCATCGAGAACGCCGTCGCGTTACTGCGCCGCGCCGGCCGCCTGGCCGCGGGCGACAAGGTCGTGATCGCGACCGACATCCTCGCGCAGGACCGCCTGGTGGACAGCGTGCAGCTGCGGACGATTCGGTAGCGAAGCCGGGCCAAGCACGGGCTTCAGGCCCCCGGCCCGCGCGCCGATGGAAAGGGTTCGAATGCTGTCCGCGCTGCGTAGTTTCCAAGCCGCTGTTACCGGCGCGGCGCGCCGGCGTCTTCGGGCGCAACGCTCTTCTTGGCGCCCCGTGTGCGATCCCAACCGCAACTTACCGTGTAGCATGAAAACCCTGCTTCCCGCCTGCTTCGCCGTCCTGCTCGCCGCCCCGCTTGCGGCCCAGAGCGTCTCCAATCTCTCGACTCGCGCCCAGGTCGGCACCGGGGGCGACATCATCATCACCGGCTTCAACATCGGCCCCGGCGCCAACAAGCAGGTGCTCATCCGCGCCAGCGGGCCCGCGCTCGCGGGCTTCGGTGTGCCCGGCACGCTGGCCGATCCGCGGCTCGAGCTTTTTTCCGGCAACACGCGCATCGCGGAAAACGACAACTGGGGCACGCCGGTCGGCTCCGCCACCCCGGTGACGGCGGCCACGTTCACGTCCGTCGGCGCCTTCAACTGGGCGGCTGGCTCGCGTGACGCGGCGCTCCTTGCGACGCTGGCAACCGGCCCCTACACGGCGCAGGTCAGCGGCGTGGGCGGCGGCACCGGCGTCGCGCTCATCGAGGTCTATGAGGTCGGCGCCTCGGGCGCGCGGCTCACGAACATCTCCACGCGCGCGCAGGTCGGCACGGGCGGCAACATTTTGATCCCTGGTCTCGTGATTTCGCCCGGAGGCGGCACGCGGCGCCTGCTCATTCGCGCGGCGGGCCCGGCGCTCGGCGCCCTCGGCGTGTCGGGCGCGCTCGCCAACCCCACGATGGTCGTCACCACCGCGGCCGGCACGACCGTCGCCACCAACGACGACTGGGGCACGGCCGTCGGCGCCAACGCGGCCTCGGGGGCGGCGCTCGGCACGGCGTTCACCCAGGCCGGCGCATTTAATTTCGCCGCCAATTCCCGCGACGCCGCGGTGCTGGGCGATTTCGGCCCGGGCAGCTACACGATCCAAGTGTCCGGCGTCGGTGGCACGACCGGTGTGGCGCTGGTCGAGGTGTATGATGTTTCGCCGGCCGGCCCGCCGACCGTCACGATCGCGGCGACCCGCTCGGCGGCCAGCGAGAACGGCACCGCCACCGGCGAGTTCACCATCACGCGGACCGGCGACACCTTTGCCGCGCTCACCGTCAACTACGGCATCAGCGGCTCCGCGACCAACAGCATCGATTATCCGCCGCTCTTGGGCACTGTCACCATCCCGGCCGGGGCCGCGAGCGCCACCATCACGTTGACGCCGGCCGCCGACACCGTGATTGAGCCCAGCGAAACCGTCACGCTCACGCTGAGCGAGGGCGCGGGCTATGTGATCGGCGCGGCCGCGACCGCGACGGTCACGATCGCCGACAGCCCCGGAACGCTCTACGTCGCCACGTTGCGGCCGGGGCAGGGTTCGTCGGCTTCGGCGGCCAGCGGGCTTGCGACCGTCGTCCTCAGCGCCAACGGGCAGGTCGCGACGGTAAACGTCTCGTTCTCCAACCTCAGCTCCGCCGAAGTGGGCGCGCACCTCTTCCTCGGCAACAGCACCTCGTCCGGCGACTATGTGCTCAACCTCCCGCTCGGCCAGGTCTCCGGCACGCAGTGGACGATCACGGCCACCGGCGCCTACTCCGCCCAGCAGATCCTCGATGCGCTGCGCAGCGGGCAGATCTTCGTGGGGCTCGACACGGTGAACTTCCCCGCCGGCGAGCTGCGCGGCGCGTTCATCGCGGCGACCGGCTCGCAGACCTTCAGCGCTCCGCCCGCGCCCCCGGCCGTGACGCTCACCAACGTCACCGCGGTCGACGCCGCGCGCTTCCTCACGCAGGCGACCTTCGGCCCGAAGAAATCCGAGATCGACTCGCTCACCGGCGGCTCGCTGAACGCCTGGATCGACGCGCAGCTCACCATTCCCGCGACGTCGCACCGCGCCGCCGAACTCGCCGAGTGGAACGCGCAGAAAGCCGATGCCGTCGCGCTTGGCCGCGACCCTGCCGATGTGCTCAACGCCCTCGCGTTTCGCCGCCGCGCCTGGCACCAGGTGACGCTCACCGCGCCGGATTTGCTGCGCCAGCGCGTGGCCTTCGCGCTCAGCCAGATCCTCGTCGTGAGCGACGATCCGTTTGGTGTCGGCCAGACCGAGGGCCTCGCGAATTACTACGATATCCTCGTCAACGGTGCGTTCGGCAATTTCCGCACGCTGCTCGAGCAGGTCACCCTCAGCCCCATCATGGGCGCGTATCTCTCCTCGTTGCGCAACGGCAAGGCCGACCCCGTCGCCGGCACGTTCCCCGATGAGAACTACGCCCGCGAGGTCATGCAGCTTTTCAGCATCGGACTCGTGCAGCTCCAGCCCGACGGCACCCTCAAGCTCGATTCCCAAGGGCTCCCCATTCCGACCTATAACAACACCACGATCACCGAGGTCGCGAAGGTCTTCACCGGCTGGGGCTTCTTCACCACCACGGCGAACGCCACCAACAACCCGAACCAGTTCCGCGGCGCGCGCGCCGACTACATCAACCCGATGATGCTCTACGCCGTGGCCCACGAGCCCGGCGCCAAGGACGTCCGCCCCGTGCTTCCCGCCGCGATTCCCGCCAACCTCGGCGGCGCCGAGGATCTGAAGCGCATGCTCGACGCCCTCTTCAACCATCCCAATTGCCCGCCTTTCATCTCGCGCCAGCTCATCCAGCGGCTCGTCACCGACAACCCGAGCCCCGGCTACGTCTACCGTGTGGCGCAGAAGTTCGAGAACAACGGTGCCGGCGTGCGGGGCGATCTTGCCGCGGTCGTGCGCGCGATTCTCACCGACTATGAGGCGCGCTCCCCGGCGGTCTACGACGACCCCGGCTACGGCAAGCTGAAGGAACCCCTCCTGCGTTTCACCGCGCTTGTCCGGGGCTTCAGCGCCACCAGCACGAGCGGCCGCAATACCCTCGAGGTCTACAACGCGCTCAACCAAGGCGCGCTCGAGTCGCCCACGGTCTTCAACTTCTTCGAGCCCGGCTACGTCTTTCCCGGCCCGCTTGCCGCCGCCGGCCTCGTCGCGCCCGAGTTCCAGATCACCAACGACACGACCGCGATCACGGTGCCAAATTACCTCCGCGACACGATTTTCCGCGCCAACAATATCGCGGGCACAAATCTCGTGCTCAACCTCGCCGCCGAGCAGGCGCTCGTGGGCAACGTCCCCGCGCTGCTCGATCACCTTGGCCTCGTGCTGGCGCAGGGCCAGCTGAGCGCTGCGACCCGGGCGCGCATCACCGCTTCGCTCGCCGCGCTGCCCGCCGCCACGTCCGCGCTCGAGCGGGTGCAGTCCGCCGTGCTCCTCGTGGCCACGTCGCTGGATGGCGCGACGCAGAAATAAACCCGCCCTTTCAACCCGCCGCCTGTTGCTCCCATGAACTCTTCCCGCCGCCACTTCATCGGCCAGTCCTGCGCCGCCGTCGGCACGACCGGCATCCTCTCCACGCTCGCCCAGCTCCGCGCCATCGGCGCCGTGGCCAACGCCTCCGGTTCGTCGGCCGCGGCGCCCGCCACCGCCGGCGCCGTGCCCGCCGACTACCGCGCGATCGTCTGCATCTTTCTCGCGGGTGGCAACGACGCCAACAACCTCATCATCCCCACCGGCGCCGCCTACAACGGCTACGCCTCCGCGCGCGGCGTGCTCGCGCTGCCCAACAACGGGCTCCTCTCCATCACGCCGAAGACCAGCGATGGCCGCGCGTGGGCCCTCCACCCCGGGGTGCCCGAGCTGCGCACGCTGTTTAATTCGGGCAAGGCCGCCCTCCTCGCCAACGTCGGCACGCTCGTCGAGCCCACCACCAAGGCCGAATACACCGCGGGCACGGTGAAGCTCCCGCCGCAGCTCTTCTCGCACAACGACCAGCAGGTCCAGTGGCAGAGCAGCGTGCCCGACCAGCCCTTCAAGACCGGCTGGGGCGGCCGCACCGCCGACCTCCTCGACGCGCTCAACAACGACCCGAAGATCTCGATGTCGGTCTCGCTCGACTCGTTCAACAACTTCGAGGTCGGCCGCAATGTCGTCCAGTATTCCGTCAGCCCCGGCGGCGTGATCGCGTTCAATGGCAGCACCGGCCGCGCCGGCTCCGCCGATGCCGCGCGCTACGCCGCGCAGAAGGATCTCTATGCCGCGGGCAACCCCAACCTTTTCGCCGCCGCCTTCGGCACACTGTCCGCCGATGCCATCGGCAGCAGCGAGCTGCTCAGCGCCACGCTCGCCGCCGCGCCCGCGCTCTCGACCGTCTTCCCCGCCAACACGGCGCAGACCCCCAACCGCCTGAGCGACCAGCTCAAGATGATCGCGCGGCTCATCTCCGTCTCGAGCACGCTCGGCCTGAAGCGCCAGATTTTCTTCGCCCGCCTTGGCGGCTGGGACCTCCACGCCGATCAGGTCGACGAGGCCAACCACGCGCTCGGCGCGCACACCTCGCTGCTCTCGCAGGTGAGTTCCGCGATGAATGCGTTCTACAACGCCACCGTCGAGCTCGGCTGCGCCGACCGCGTGACGGCGTTCACCGCCTCCGATTTCGGTCGCACGCTCAGCTCCAACGGTGACGGCTCCGACCACGGCTGGGG
>JAEUHB010000143.1 GCA_016794665.1 Opitutaceae bacterium | reverse complement strand
TCCGCCGCGCTCGCCGCGAAGCCCGACGATCTCGCACTCCTGTCGCGCCGCGGCGACCGCCGCCTCTTCCTCGGCCGTGCCGCCGAGGCGATCGCCGACTTCGAGAAGATGATCGCGCTCGATCCCGCGCAGGATGCGCCGAACTGGCGGCTCGGCATCGCGTATCATTTCGCCGGACGCTTTGCGGAATCGTCGCGGCAGTTCCAGAAATACCACGCCTACGACGACCGCGACCGCGAGAACGGCATCTGGAAATTCCTTGCCGATGCCCGCGTGTCCGGCCTCGAGCCCGCGCGCCGCGCGATGCTGCCCTTCACCCGCTTCGACCGCGAGCCCTTCCCGGCGCTCTACGAGATGTTTGCCGGCCGCCTGACGACCGATGCCTTGCTCGCTGATCTAAAGGCGCGCGGCCTCGATCGCGACGAGCGCGTGATGTTCTTCGCAAATTACTACGCGGGCCTGAACGAGCAGTGGCTCGGCCGCCGCGATCGGGCGCTCGCACTGCTGCGGCTCGCCGTCACCAGCCCCTGGGGCCGCACCGCCGAGGGCGGCCCGGCCTACATGTGGCAATGCGCGCGCCTGCATCTCGCAAAACTGGCCGCCGAAAAGCCCTGACGCACGCCCGCGTTTTCGCTCCGCTCTGCCACCACCATGAAGCCCTCGCTCGGTCCTTACGTTTTCACCCCGATTTTCCTCCTGCTACTCACGCTCGGCGCAGGCTGCGGGCGCAAGGTGCCCGCCACCGCCGACAGCTGGCCGCAATTCCGCGGCCCAACCGGGCAGGGCCACGCCAGCGCCGCCGACCTCCCGCTCACCTGGAGCGAGACCGATAACGTAAAGTGGAAAACCCCGCTCCCGGGCAAGGCCTGGTCCTCCCCCGTCGTGCTCGGCGACCAGGTCTGGGTCACCGACGCCACAGAGGACGGCCGCGATCTCTCTGCCGTGTGCCTCGATCGCGCGACCGGAAAAATCGTTCATCAGCTGAAGCTCTTCCACGTCGAGAAGCCGCAATACGCCGACAAGTTCAACAGCTACGGCTCCCCTACCCCCGTGATCGAGCCGGGCCGCGTCTACGTCACGTTCGGTTCGCCCGGCACGGCGTGCCTCGACACCAAGACTGGCAAGGTCCTGTGGCAGCGCACCGACTTCGTGTGCAACCACTGGCGTGGCGCCGGCTCCTCGCCCACGATTTGGCGCAACCTGCTGATCATGCATTTCGACGGCGCCGATCAGCAATACGTCGTCGCGCTCGACAAGGCCACCGGCCAGACCGTCTGGAAAACCGATCGCTCGATCGACTTCCAGGACCTCACGCCCGAGGGGAAGCCGATCCGCGACGGGGATTTCCGCAAGGGCTTCGCGACGCCGCTCGTGATCGAGCACGAGGGCAAGCCCGTCCTCATCAGCACCGCCTCCAAGGCCACCTACGCCTACGATCCCGCGACCGGCAAGGAGCTGTGGCGCATCGAGGATCGGCGGCACCACTCGGGCAGCGTCACGCCCGTCGCCGGCCACGGCCTCGTCTACACCACCACCGGCCTCGCGAAAGGCGACCTGCTCGCGGTGAAGCTCGGCGGCAGCGGCGTGCTCGCCGAGAGCGCGATTGCCTGGCGCGCCACGCGCAATGTCCCCAACCGCCCCTCGCCCGTGCTCGTCGGCGATCTCCTTTTCATGGTGCATCAGGATTCCGGAGTCGCGACCTGCCTCGACGCCAAGACCGGCGCCGAGATCTGGAGCGAGCGCCTGCCTGTGACCGGCCACCACTCGGTCTCGCCAACGCATGCCGAGGGCCGGCTCTACTTTTTCTCCGAAACCGGCCAGACCGCAGTCGTGGCGGCGGCGCGGGAGTTCAAGGTGCTCGGCACCAACAAACTCGACGCCGGCTTCATGGCCTCGCCCGCCGTCGCGGGCCAGGCGCTCTTCGTGCGCACCAAGGCGGCCGTTTACCGCATCGAAAAATAAGGCCTCACCTTGCTGAGGCCGATTTGAGCATGTTGTAGGCGGGTGCCCCCACCCCGCACGCGTGAGTCGAAGCCGTGCTCGCGGGGTCAGGGCACCCCGCCTACATCGGGAACGGCGTCGCGGACCGCCCGGCGCCTTGCATGGGGACAGGACTACGCGCGCCTTATTCCGGCGCCTCGAGCCACAGCTCCCGCCAGTCGACTTGGGCGAAACGATTCGCCCGCCAGCCCTTGACGCTCGGATGCACGACGTGGACCTGATTGAGGTGGAAGAGCGGAAGGTAGGGCACCTCCTCCGCGATGAGCCGCTCCATCTTGGCAAAGGCCGCGAGCCGGTCGGCGTCGGTGGCGGCTTGCCGCACTTCGGCGCCAGCGGCCTCGAATTGCGGATGCTGCCATGTGGAGAAATTGGCCGGGCCGTCCTTTTCAGCCCGGGCCAGCATGTCGCTCGGATCGTCGAGCGGAAAATATCCGCTCATCGCCAAGGTGAAGTCGTGCGCGTAGAGCGAAGCGATCAGCACCTTCGACTCCATCGGCAGCAGGGACACGCTTACCCCCAGCACCTGCCGCCATTGCTGCTGCAGGATCTCCGCGACCGCCGTGACATCCGAGCCTCCCGTGCTGAGGCGAAGTTCTGCGGCTGGAAAACCACGCCCGTCCGGAAACCCCGCGGCGGCGAGCAGGCGTTTGGCCTCGGCGGGATCGTGGGTCGCAAGCTGGGGTGGCTCGAATCTTCCGGTGCCCGGCCGGACAAAGGAGCGCGCGGTTTGAGCCCGGCCGCGAAAGCCCGCGGTGGTCGCGCTCTCACGATTGGTGGCGAGCGCAAAGGCGCGGCGCACCCGCGGATCCGTGAAGGGCGGGCGCGAACAGTTAAACGTGATGTATTGGGTATGCAGGATGGGGGCCTGGCTCAACTCGGCGGGCCGGGTCCGCTGGTAGGCGTCGAGCTTGCTCGCGGGCAGTCCCCAGGTGGTGTGCAGCTGCCCCGACCGAAACGCGCGCTCCTCCGCGCCGGGATCCTCGATGGGATGGAAGTGCACCTCGCTCAGGCGCACGCGCTTTGAATCCCAATAGCGTTCATTGCGGGCTGCCACGATGACTTGGTTGGGCCGCCACGTTTTCAGGACGAAGGGGCCATTGCTCACGAGATTGCCGGGCAGCGTCCATTTGCCGCCACGCCGATCGAGCCCGCCGAACCTCGCCACACTCGCAACATGCACCGGCATGCAGATGAAGGCAGTGTTGCTGACAAGCACCAGGAAGTAGGGAGCGCGATAGGCGAGGCGGAACTCGACGGTGGAGGGATCGGGTGCGCGCACCCCCACAGTCGAAAAGTCTTTGGTCTTGCCGGTCAGATAAGCCCGCGCGCCTACGATGGGGTCGATCTGCTCCACGCTGGAGAACCCGATCGCGGGATTCAGCAGCCGGCGCATCGACTCGACGATGTCTGGCGCCGTAAGCGAATCGCCGTTGGACCACTGCAGACCGCGGCGCAGGTGGAACGTGTAGGTGAGCCCGTCGGCGGAGATCTCCCAGCGCTCGGCCATGCCGGGCAGGATGGTCACGCCGTCGTTGGCAACGTTTACTAGCCCCTCGAACAACGCGGTGAGGATCTCCCACTCGGCCATCATCGTGTTGGCTTGCGGATCCAGCGTGGCGGGTTCCGCAAGGTTGCCGAAATGCAGCGTCTGCGTGCGCAGGCTGGCGGCGACGGGGGTCTCGCGTTTCGTGCAGGCCGTGAACGCAAAGAGCAGGGCGACGGCCGCGCAGGGGCGGAGCAAGGAGACGCGCATAGGTGGGGCGAGGAAGGGCGAAAGCGAGGCCGGAACGATTGCGGTGGAAGCCTCGCGGGGTGAGGGCACCCCGCCTACATCGGCGAGTTTACCACCGCTCCGTGCGGAACGGCGTCGCGGGCAGCCCCGCGCCGTTGAAGAGGGAGGCGGCCGGGTTGTTTTCCCACGCGTAGCGCGCCGCCACAGGCTGCGGCACCGCGACGCTCGACACGATCACGGTGTCGCCGGCGATGCGCGCCTGCGCGGGCTGCCACTTGCGATCGGCGCCGGCGATCTCGAAGCCGCGGAGCGGGCCGCCTTTCGCGACGAGGCCGCCGGTCGCGTGCTTGAAGCGCAGCACGATTTCGGAGCCGCGAATTTCGTGGCCGGCGGGGAGCGGGCCGGAGGTCGCGGGGACTTTCTCGTTGTAGACTTCTCCGAGGGCCCAGAGCGCGAGGCGGCGGCCGGCTTCCTGTTTGTTGCGCGGATGGATGTCGTTGGCTTCGCCGATGTCGAGGTTGATACCCATGCCCGTGCGCGGGAGCGCGAGCGTGTCGAGCATCGCCTCGCGCACGAGCGGCCAGTCGCGGCCGGCGCCGGTGAAGTTCGGAAGCTGCGCCCAGGCAAACGGGAGCCCGGCGCCCCAGCGCGCGCGCCAGTCGGTCACGAGCAGGCGCAGCTGCGCGGCGTAGAACGGCGCCTTGGCCGGGACGGAGTTCGCCTCGCCCTGATACCAGAGGAAGCCCCGCACCGCATACGGGGCGAGCGGCGCAATCTTGCCGTTGAACAGGCCGCCCACGTCGCCCTTGCGCGCGGCCAGCACGGCGGGATCCTGCGGCTGCTTCGCGGCTTTTTTCTTCGTGGCCTTGGCGTCCTTCTGGGCCGCCTGCCACGCCGCGAGATCGGCCGCGTATTTCTTGCGCGCCGCAGGCGTCTCGATCGCGGCGGCCTCCGCCTTGGCGGCATCGAAGAACGGCGCGAGGTCCTTCGCCGCGCGCTGCGCCTCCGGCGCGATCCACGACTCGATGGGCGTGCCGCCGACGGACGAATTGATCAGGCCGACAGGCGCGCTGAGTTTCCGGTGCAGCTCACGTCCGAAAAAATAAAGAACCGCCGAAGAACTCCCCACGGTCTGCGGCGAGCACAGGACCCACTCGCCTTGGCCGATTTTCTGCGGTGACGTGGCGGTCCCGGAAGTCTCCTTGAAGAACCGGATGCGCGGGAAATTCGCCGTTGCGGCCTCGGCCTCCGGGTTGAGCGAGCGCGCGACGGTCATCGCCATGTTGCTCTGCCCCGAGCCGAGCCACACCTCGCCCACGAGCACATCGTCGATCGTGATCTTGTTTTTCCCGGTGATCGTCATCGCCGCGCCGGCGTCGCTCGCGCGCAGTGGATCGAGCGCGACGCGCCACGCCCCGTCGGCCGCGGCGGTGGCGGTGCGCGTCTGGCCGGCGAAGGCCACGGTGATTTTCTCGCCTGCGTCCGCCCAGCCCCAGATGGGCACGACGGCGTCGCGCTGCAGCACCATGTGATTGGAGATCACGGCAGGCAGGCGCACATCGGCGCGGAGCGCGGCGGCGGAAAGCACGGCAAAAAGCGAAAGGAGTCGGAGATGTTTCATGGGGGAAGCGGGAACCGGGGCGCCCCGAGTCCAAGGCGCCCCGGCCAAAAAACGCGAGCCGTGATCCGCAATCTCCGGGCTTTTCTCGGCGCATCCAATGGGCCACAGTCGCGTCTTTCCCGTTCCCCGCCCCACTCAAATCCCATGCCGCTCGCCTCGCTCTCCCGCCGCCGCTTCCTCGAATCGTCCGCCGCGCTCGCCGCCGGCCCGCTCATCCTGCCCTCCCGTGTGTGGTCGCAGGCCACCGCCCCGAGCAAACGACTCACGTTTGGCTGCATCGGGATGGGCAAGCAGATGAAGGGTCACCTCGGCGCCCTCATCGGCCGCGACGACGTGCAGGTCCTCGCCGTGTGCGATGTCGACACCACGCGCCGCGAGGCCGCGAAGAAGCGCGTCGACGAGGCCTACGCCAAGAAGGAGGACAAGACCTACAAGTCCTGCGACGCCTACAACGATTTCCGCGAGGTGATCGCGCGCAAGGACATCGACTGCGTCCTCATCGCGACGCCGGATCACTGGCACGCCTACATCGCGATCGCCGCGGTGCGCGCGGGCAAGGACGTGTATTGCGAGAAGCCCGTGACCTACAATGTCCGCGAGGCCGTCGAGCTCGTGAAGGAAGTGCGCAAGGCCAACCGCGTCTTCCAGGTCGGCTCGCAGCAGCGCTCATCGAAGGAATTCCGCATCGCGTGCGAGCTCGTGCGCAACGGCGTGCTCGGCCGCGTGAGCGCGATCAACGTGTCCTTTGGCGATCCCGCCAAGCCCTACACGGAGCCGGCCGCCGAGATGGAACCCGGCCTCGATTGGAAAATGTGGTGCGGCCCGGGCCCGCTCGTGAACTACAGCCCGTTCCTCTGCCCGCGCGGCCTCCACGACAATTTCCCGGACTGGCGCAAGACCTGGGAATTCGGCGGCGGCATGATCACCGACTGGGGCGCGCACCACATCGACATCGCCCAGTGGGCGATGGGCGTGGATGGCAGCGGCCCGATTGAGGTCCGCGCGCCGAAGGATTGGCAGACGGCCAAGCGGGGCGCCCAGCTTGTCTACGCCGATGGCACCGTCGTCACGCACGTCCGCGGCAAGGGCGTTTCCTTCTACGGCACCGAGGGCACCTGCCATGTGAACCGGGGCAAGTTCGAGTTGATTCTCGGCGACAAGACGGTGCACAAGTTCTGGGACCGCGAGCTCGACAAGGGCACGTCGATGGAGCGCGAGGTCACGCTCGCCGAGCGCAAGTATCTGGCCGACGCCAAGGTCCAGCTCTACAACAGCAAGAGCCACATGCAGGACTTCCTCGACTGCGTGGTCTCCCGCAAGCGCCCGATCTGCGACATCGAGGTCGGTGCGAGCACCGTCATCGCGTGCCACGTGATGAACTTCGCCTACCGTTACGGCGCCAACGCCAAGTGGAACCCCGCGAAAAACCGCTTCGCCAGCGGCGGCGACTCCGCGTGGCTCACGCGCGACAAGTATCGCGACGGCTGGAAGGTCTGAGGATCCGGCGGAAAAGCCAGAGAACCAGCGTCGGTTCCAACGAAGTCAGTCCACGAAATAAACCTCCAGCAGCACCTCGCCTGCGGTGTCGGCGCGGGCGTGCGCGGTGTAGTTGCCGGGCTCGAGGGTGAGGACGACGGCGCTGTCGCGGCTGGCCGCGGGCAGGGCGAAGGCGCCCACGGCGGAGAAGACCGCGGCCAGGCTCGGTGCGCCACCCCAGCCGGTGTTCGCGGCGATTTGCGTGCTGCCGCGGAAAACGGTGAGCGCGGGGTTCGCGACGGGATTGGCCACGCCGAACTGCGCGAGCGATGGCCCGATGGCGCGCACGAGCACACGGCGGGACGCCGGGCCCTCAACAACGAAGCCCTGAATCGCGGGCTGGGCGGCGGGGAGAGTCACGCGCGCGGAGAGGTTGAGCAGCGGCGGGCCCGAGTCGCGCGGCACGGGCGCGAGCAGGAAATCGCCGCTAGATACCAAGCTGCTGCCTTCGCGGATTTCTCGATAAGTGCCGCGGCCGGGCGCGGCGAAGGTCATTTCCAGGCGCGACACCACCTCGGCACCCGTCAAACGGAGCGTCGCCGTGTTGGCCGAGGTCTTCGTCCATGAGTAAGTCGCTGGCGGGCGATCGCCTTCTTGCAACGAAATGTTGATTCGCCTTCGCACCCCGTCCGACTGAAGCACGGCGGCGTGGGCCAACGCGTTCGGGTTACCGAGCGGATCGCTCACCACTACGGTATAGACCATGTGCACCACTGAGGCGGGAGCGAGATCCTGCGCGGTTAGCGGCGTAGGTGCCGCCATTCCGAGCACGATGGCGCATGCCGCCGGTGAGAAACCGAACCAAGACCAGAAAGAAGTGTTCGGTGGGCGTTTCATCGCGATGAGGATCGGTTCAATCGACAAAATAGACCTCGAAGAGCACCTCGCCGCCGCCATCAGCGCGAACCTGCGCGGTGTAATTGCCTGCGGCGAGGGTGAGCACGAGCGCACAGTCGCGACTGCTTGTAGGCAGCGCAAAAGCGCCAACTTTGGCGAAGACTGCCGCCAAGTCAGGAGCGCCGCCCCAGCCGCTGTTGGTCCCGATTTCTGCGCCGCTCCTCAGCACCGTCAGGGCGGGTGCCGCCGCCGGGCTGGCCACCCCAAATTGGGCAAGAGACGGCCCAATCGCTCGCACAAGCACGCGGCGCGGAGTCGCACCGGCGACGACAAAGCCCATGGTGGCCATTCCGCCCGAGCCGAGGGTCAAGCGCGTCGAGGTGTTGCGCAATGGCGCCCCAGACGTGAGGGCGAATGGCGCAAATCGAATGAAGCCCGAGAGGCTGCCTTCACGATGAACACCGGACCATCCGAATTGCGGGCTAAAGGAACTGAAAGTTATCGTCCGCTCGGTTCGGAATGACCCAGTGGTTTCAACTAACGTTCCTGTGTCAGGGCCGGTTTTTCTCCAAACAAATTGCAGAGTCGGAGAGAGGGGTGGTTGCGGACCGAAACTTGAGATCGAGTAGACGAAACCGTCTTCAGAATAGAGCCGATTAACAGGTGGCACAGGCACACCGGTGAAACTAATGAATGCTATCATGTTAGCTATCCGTTCCGGTGCCAAATCCTGTGCGGGCGAGCTTGGCGTGAGAGCCGCTAGCGCCACCAAGACCGGCACCAGCCTGCAATCACGCAGCCTTGCGGGCGATCTATGCACAGGCTGCCTCTTCTGGGTCATGGGTGAGACGCCTCTTTGTATTGTTTGATCTTTTGTTGAACGATCTCCGAGTAGCGGCGGCCATACTTGTTGTTCGGCATGAGGGTCCACGAGACGGCGGACGAAGGCTCGTCACTTTCGCCTCCGAATTCATTCCACGCTGCGAGCATCAGGAAACGCGGCTTTAAGGCGACAGCGGCATCCAACTGATTGACGAAACCGCTTTAGCCAGAGTCGCGATAAGCCGCAACATGGACCGCTTCCACTGGGTTCGTCAATGCCCCGTAATGCGTTCCCACGAGTGGAAAATCGCGGTTGAGTTCACGGAATGACCAGTGGGTGTGGTTGAAGGTTCGTGTCGCGCCGTCGATGGTCTTTTCCTCGGACACTTTGCCACGAAGCGACTGGTCGATCGCATTCCCGGTGCCCATTCCGGAAGCGACATACGTGATGGTGAATGAAGACTGCGGCTTGCCGCTCGAGCCTGACCAGCCGCGCAAAAAACCGCCCGTGCGAGAGAGAATGCACTTGGCATCTTATTTCGGCGTCGTCCGTCTTTTTCGGCGGCCCCCTCCCCACTGCTTTCCCGCTCCCTCCATGTCGCACTCCCCGACCTTACTCGGCGCGATGATTTTGTTCGCTTGCCCCGGCTTCGCCGCCGGGGCCAAGGCCGAGCCGAGCCTTGATCGTTTCAACCGCGAGATTCAGCCGCTGCTCGCCAAGTATTGCTATGACTGCCACGGCGACGGCCACGCCAAGGGCCAGATCACGCTCGATCAGTTCAAGGACGCGGCGTCGCTCCGCGACGCCAAGCTCTGGTCGCGCATCCTCACGAACACCCGCACGCAGCTCATGCCGCCGGCGGCCGAGGCCCAGCCCACGGCCGCCGAGCTCGCGCGGCTCCACGACTGGATCAAGCGCGAAGCCTTTGGCCTCGATCCCGCGGCACCCGACCCGGGCCGCGTGACCGTGCGCCGGCTCAACCGCACCGAGTATCGTAACACCATCCGCGACCTCACGGGCGTCGACTACGACACGCAGAAGGAATTCCCCGCCGACGACACTGGCCACGGCTTCGACAACATCGGCGACGTGCTCACCGTCTCGCCGCTCCTGCTCGAGAAATACCTCGATGCGGCGCAGGCGATCGTCGGGCAGTTTGTCCCGGCCCAGTCGCGCGTCCCGGCGGAGGCGCGGGTGGCCGGCGCGTCGTTCAAGACCGTTTCCATCGACACCGTCGTGCCCGCGCCGCCGCCGCCCCTTGAGCCGGCCGCTCCGGCTCCGGCCGCGCCGCCGGCCGCCGCGCCGGGCCGCTTCGGCCGCGCCGGGGGCCGCGGCCCGATGAACCCGCCGCCGCCCAACGCCCGCCCGGCGCCGGCCGTGGATGGCACGTCGCTCGACATCTCCTACTACACGCCGCTCACGATTGCGGCGAAGCACCGCGTCGAGCACGCGGGCAAATACCAGATCGCGTTCGAGGCGCGCGCCGTCGAGCGCTACCAGGACAATCTCTTCGACCTGAACAAGGCGCGCATCGTCTTCAAGGTCGACGGCCAGGTCATCCACGAGCAGGAGTTCCAGCGCGAGGGGGACAAGAAGTTCGAGTTCACCGCCGAACGCGAGTGGACCGCCGGCGAGCACGAGCTCACCATCGAGGTGAGCCCCAAGCTCCCCTACGTCACGCAGTGGCGCAACCTCCGCCTCCGGCTCGCGGGCGCCACCGTCCGCGGCCCGCTCGACCCGAAGCACTGGGTGCGGCCCGCGGGCTACGAGAAGGTCTTCCCCCGCGATCCTCCGGCCGATGCCGCCGGCCGTCGCACGCTCGCCCGCGAGGTCATCGGCGCGTTTGCCTCGCGCGCCTACCGCCGGCCCGTCGACGCCGGCACGCTCGACCGGCTCGTGGGCGTCGCGGAGAAAATCTACTCCGCCCCCGGCGCGACGTTCGAGACGGGCGTGAGCCAGGCCTTCGCCGCGATCCTTGCCTCCCCGCGTTTTCTTTTCCGCGAGGAAGCGACCGAGGCGCTGCGCCCCGGCGAAAAGCACCCGCGCATCGACGAGCATTCGCTCGCGACGCGCCTCTCGTATTTCCTCTGGTCGTCCCCGCCCGACGCCGAGCTCACGCGCCTCGCCGCCGCCGGCAAGCTCCGCGAGAACCTCGGCGCCCAGCTCGCGCGCATGACGGCCTCGCCGCGCGCCGACGAATTTGTCCGCAACTTCACGGGCCAGTGGCTCCAGGGGCGCGACATCGCGACCGTCCCGATTACGCCGCTCGACGTCTACCTGCGCGACCACCCGAATCCGGAGTTCGAAAAGGCGCGCGACCTTTTCCGCCGCAGCGGGTTTGGCGGCGGGCGGCGCGGCACCACCAACCGCACCCCCGAGCAGGAGGAGGAACTCACGAAGGCCCGCACCGTGTTCTTCGAGTTCAACCGCCTGCCCAAGCCCGATCTCACCGAGCCGCTCCGCCGCGCGATGCGCGAGGAGACGGAAATGACCTTCGCCCACGTCCTGCGCGAGGACCGCCCGCTGCTCGAGTTGCTCAAGGCCGACTACACCTTTCTCAACGAGGACCTCGCGAAGCACTACGGCATCGAGGGCGTCGAGGGTCGCCGCATGCGCAAAGTCACGCTCGCCCCTGACAGCCCGCGCGGCGGCGTCCTCACACAAGGGACGGTGCTGGCCGTCACGTCCAACCCCACGCGGACGTCGCCCGTGAAGCGCGGCGTCTTCATCCTCGAGGCCATCCTCGGCGCGCCGCCGCCGCCCCCGCCGCCGGACATCCCGCCGCTTGAGCAGGCCGTGGGCGCCGGCCAGGTCGCGAAGCTCAACCTCCGCGAGACCCTCGCCCTCCACGCGAAGGAGCCGCTGTGCGCCTCGTGCCATCTGCGCATGGACCCCATCGGGCTCGCGCTCGAGAACTTCAACGCCATGGGCATGTGGCGCACCGCCGACGCCGGCCAGCCCGTCGAGCCGGCGGGCCAGTTGATCACCGGCGAGAAATTCTCGGACATCCGGGAGCTCAAGCAGGTGCTCGTGACCAAGCGCTCCCACGATTTCTACCACTGCCTCGTCGAGAAGATGCTCACCTACGCGCTGGGTCGCGGGGTCGAGCCCACGGATGCCGACACGGTCGACGCAATCGTGGCGCGCCTCGAGGCGGCCGGCGGGCGCCCCACCGCGCTCTTGCAGGGCATCGTGGAATCCGCACCCTTCCAACGGCGCCGCGCCAAGCCCGCGTCGCTCGCCCAGAACCAGCCCTAGCTCGCCTTGCTTTCCAGCGCCATGAAGACACCCGCCGCCTCCTCCCTGCCCCTCGGTTCCGCCGCGATGGATCGCCGCAATTTTCTCCGCGGGCTCGGCGCGTGCATCGCGCTGCCGGCCTTCGCGTCGTTCGGCGCCCCGCGCGCGTTCGCGCAGGCGGGCGGCGCGGCCAAGCTCGCCACGACCGCCACCGGCGCGCCGCTGCGCACGGCGTTCGTGTTCTTCCCCAACGGCGCCATCCCCTCCGCGTGGTGGCCCGAGGGCGGCGAGAAGGACTTCAAGCTCAACACCACGCTCGCGCCCCTCGATCCCCTGCGCAACCACGTGCAGGTGCTCGGCGGCCTCGACCACGCCAACGCCGTCGGCGGCCCCGATGGCGCCGGCGACCACGCGCGCGGCAACGGTGTGTTCCTCACCGGCGTGCGCCTGCACAAGAGCGCGACGGATGTGCGCGCCGGCATCTCCATCGATCAGGTCATCGCGAACCAGGTCGGCCACCTCACGCGCCTCCCTTCCCTCGAGCTCACGTGCGACGCCAACCGCAAGTCCTCGGGCTGCGACTCCGGCTACTCCTGCGCCTACCAATACAACATCTCGTGGGCCAACGCCTCGACGCCTGTCACCCCGGAGAACAATCCGCGGCTCGTGTTCGAGCGGCTCTTCGGCCCGGGCGCCCACGGCGAGCGCGCCGCCGGCGCCCAGCGCCGCCTCGCCGCGCGCCGTTCCGTCCTCGACTTTGTGATGGACGACGCCCGGCGCATGTCCGGCCGCCTCGACGCCGGCGACCGCGACAAGCTCGACCAATACCTCACCGGCATCCGCTCCATCGAGTCCCGCATCCAGCAGGCCGAGAAGTTCGGCCCCAACACCGACCCCGACCGCGCCACGCCCGCCGGCATCCCGTCCGTCCATGCCGACTACGTCGACATCATGTATGACATGATGCTGCTCGCGTTCCAGACCGACACCACGCGCGTCTCGACCTTCATCCTCGGCCACGACGGCGACAACCGCTCGTTCGGCCAGATCGGCATCGCCGAGGGCCACCACGATCTCACGCACCACCAGAACGACGAGGCCCGCATCGCCAAGGTCGCCCAGATCGATCGCTGGTATGTCGAGCGCTTCGCCGCGTTCCTCCAGAAAATGGAGGCGACCAAGGACGTCGACGGCCGCTCGCTCCTGCACAACTCCCGCATCGTCTACGGCAGCGGCAACGCCGACGGCAACCGCCACAGCCACGACAACCTGCCGCTCATCCTCGCCGGCGGCGGCGGCGGCGCGCTCGGCGCCGGTCGCTTCGTCCAGCACGGCGGCAAACCGATGAGCAACCTCTTCCTCACGCTCGCCGATCAGGCGGGCGTCACCGGATTGGACCGCTTCGGCGACTCGACGGGGCGTTTGGCCAACGTGTAACGGCCACGAGCCGCCGATCGGTAGCCCGCCTCGTGAGAGGCGGGACTGACCGGCGCTCAAAGCACGAGTCCATCCCGCTTCTCACGAAGCGGGCCTCCCGAGTCAGCCCGTCCTCCGTTGCGACGGTCTGTCCGGCACAATGAGGATTTCCTCACCGGCGCGATTTGTCGTCTGCTCCCGCGCCCGCTCACCCCCACCCCATGACAACCCCAAGCCCATCCGCGGCGCTTAGCCGCTGCTGCGTTGCCCTCGTCCTCAGCCTCGTCGCCGGCTACCTGCCGCTCCGTGCCCAAACGGCCCCCGCGGCTCCCGCCACCGCCAATGCGTCCCCGGCGGGCGACGCGATCCTGCTCACGCCCTTCCAAGTGAGCACTGAAAAGGACCGCGGCTACTTCGGCGGCAACACCCTCGCCGGTGGCCGCGCCGACACGCCGCTGCGCATCACGCCCGCATCGATTTCCGTGATGACGAAGGAATTCCTCGAGGACTTCGACCTCACGGACATGAACCAGGCCCTCGCGTGGACCGTCGGCGCCGACGCTCCGACCGGTGGCGAATCCGGCGCGTTCGGCGGTAGTCGTTTCCAAACGAGTTTCCGCGGCGTTGATGGCAACGGCAATTTCCCCGTCCGCAACGGCTCGATCAACTACTACGTCGCCGACTCCTACAACTCCGAGCGCTACGATTTTTCGCGCGGCCCCAATGCCGCGCTCTTCGGCGACGGCGGGCCCGGCGGGTTGCAGGGCAGCTCGAGCAAGCAGGCGCGACTCCGCTCCCGCTTCACCACCACGACCGCCCGCATCGACAGCTTCGGCGGCTACCGCGCGACCCTTGACACGAACTACGGCATGGAGCGCCTCGCCGTCCGCGTGAATCTTCTGCACCAAAACATCAAGGCCTACCAGGACGGCACGAGCAACAAGCAGAACGGCCTCACGACCGCGCTCACTTTCAAGCTCACCGACAACACCCAGTTTCGCGCCGAGATGCAGCGCGACGCCGAGAAGAACGTCGCCTACCGCCGCACCTACGCCGAGCAGGCGTCGCGCTGGGATCGCACGACCGTGAACGCGAACAACACCGCGATCGCGAACTTCGCGAACTTCGGCCTCACGCAGGTCAGCGCCACGAACGACTATCAGGTCTGGAATTTCGGCACCAACAGCCTGCTCAACTACCGCGGCAACCAATACGCCACCGTCGGCCTCGGCTACCAGATCCCGTGGGAAGGCCGCGCCGATCTGCCGAATTTCCACCCGGGCGTGGCGAAGAAGTTCTTCCTCGGCCCCGCCGACTCCACGATCGACCGCGACTTCAACATGCAGTCCTACTGGCTCGATCACCGTTTCTCCCAAAACCTCTACGTCCAGCTCGGCATCGTGAAGAACGACGGCGACCCGTTCTACGATTTCACCGACCAGCTGCCCGGCGACTACCGCATCGACGTCAACCGCCTCCTCCCCAACGGCCAGACCAACCCGAACTTCGGCAAGGCCTACGCCGAATTTGGCCAGACCTTCCAGTATCAGCAGGACAAGGTGCGCGAATACAAGGCCGCCGGCACCTACCGCTTCGAGGTGCCGCGCCTTTTCGATCTCAAGCAGCGCTTCAGCCTCAACACCGGCTGGCGCCGCACCACCTTCGAGGCGAAGAACGCCGCCTGGCGCTGGTCCAACAACCCGGGTCAACCCGACGTGAACAACGCCGTGAACCAGCTCCGCTACCGCATCTACTGGGACAACCCGCGCCCGCGCCTCAGCGGCGTCACGCCCCCATCAGCCCCGGGCGTCAACTGGGCGTTCGTGGAGACGGGCGGCAACATCAACCAGCGCACCATCGGCTACGCGCAGCTCGTCTCGCAGAGCACCTTCTTCGGCGAACGGCTCGCCCTCACCGGCAGCTTCCGCCGCGACCGCGTGGAGGGCGATTTCCTCGCCCGCATCGGGAACGATCCCGTCACGTTTAAGAACATCGGCGGTTTCGAGACCTTTGGCGGCTCCGGCGTGTTTGTCGCCGGCCTGCACCGCAAGCGGAAGCTCTACCAAAACAGCCCCAGCGGCGGCCTCGTCGCCTATCCCTTCATCGGTAGGAGCCGCCTGCTCGCGCCGCTCGGCTTCGTTGCGAACTACTCGTCCAACTTCGCGCAAATCGCCAACGCCACGATCCCGCTGATCTCCGAGGACAACCCGCCGCTCACGCGCTCGACCACCAAGGACATCGGCCTGCGCTACGCGATGGGCGACGGCATCGCCTACGTGACGCTCACGAAATACAACACCACCCAGACCGACCAGCTCAGCACGTGGGGCGGCCGCGGTGACTGGCAGAACCTCTACACCAATCTTGGCTTCACCGACACCCGCTACGTCACCGGCGCCGGTTTCAATTTCCAGGACGTCGCGTCCCGCAAGCTCGAGGGCTGGGAAGCCGAGATCACCGCCAACCCAACGCGCAACATCACGCTCACCGCGAACTACTCGCACCCAATCGTCTACACGATCTACGAGAGCCGCGATCGCCGCGCTCTCTTCAACGCCAACCGCGCCTACTACGATCGCGCCGGGCAGGCCACGACGGGCACCGTCGTCGACGGCAAGGCCATCCTCGCTCCCGATCAAATCCGGCAGGCCGTGCAGAACATTGAGAACAGCCTCAACGGGTCCACGCCCGGCACGCTCGGCAACAACCTCGAGCGCCACCGCGTGAATCTCGCCGGCTCCTACCGCTTCACCGAGGGCCGGCTCAAGGGCCTCGGCGTGAACGGCGGCTTCAACTACCGCGCCCACAAGAAAGTCGGCAGCCGTGATCCCCGGCTCAAGTTCAACACGGCCAATCCCACCGTGCAGCAAACCGCCGAGGCCGCCTACGACTACCTCTGGGTGGATCCCACGTGGTCCACCACGGCCGGCGCAAACTACACGCACCGTTTCGGCAAGGTCACGGCGCGCTTCCAGATCAACATCACCAACCTGCTCAACGACGACAGCCCCCAGTGGAACAGCTACAGCGTCATCCAGGCGGGCCAGCTGCAAAACCTGCCCGGTGCCGTCACCGGCAACGGCAACGCGCTCACCGCCCCCGGCGGCAACCCGCGCATGCAAGTCCGCAGCGGCTTCGTCCAGCTCGAGCCGCGCAAGTTCTCGTTCACGACGACGCTCAGCTTCTGAGCGCGCGTCCGGCTACTTTCCCTTCCCCGCCTTGCCCTTCTTCTTTGCGTTGCCGGCGGCGGCGCCGCCGTCGTTGAGGTCGGGGAGCGGGAGGTAGTCGAAATCGAGGATCATTTTTTCGGCGAGGGCGCGGCGCAGGGCGAACTCGGTTTCGCGCAGCGCGGGCGTGCCGCTGAGGTTGTTTAGCTCCGAGGGATCGGCGTCGAGGTCGTAGAGTTCGTAGACCGGGCGCGGCGTCGTGAAGTAGGTGGCGCTCAAGCCAGCGCTGATTTTCCCGGCCTCATGGGCGGCGGTCATCTCGCGCCACGCGGCGCCGCCGGCGGAATCGACGGGCGAGTAAGGGATCCACGGCGTGCAGTTGTAGATGAACTTGTAGCGGTCGCTGCGGACCGCGCGGCCGAGATCGTAGGTGCTGCTGCGAATCTGCGCCGTCACCGGGCCCGAGCCGTGCGGGCCGCGCTCGACGAAGATGTGCGTGCGCGGCGTGTGGCGCTCGCCCTGCAGCAGCGGGAGGAAACTCACGCCGCTCATCTTGGGGCCCGGCGCGACGCCAGCGGCGGCGAGGATGGTCGGGGCGATGTCCTCGTTGCTCAGCAGCGCGCGCGATTCGCCGCCGGGCTTGACCACGCCGGGCCAGCGGATGACGAGCGGGACGTTGGAGCCGGGGTCGTAGAGCGAACCTTTGCCGTGGGGGAGCGCGGCGCCGTTGTCGCCGGCGAAGACGACGAGGGTGTTTTCGGCGAAGCCTCGCGCGGCGAGGAGTTCGAGCACGGCCTGCATGGAGCGGTCGAGCCGGTTGACCTCGGCACAGTAATCGGCGAGCTGCTCGCGCATGCCGGGGAGGTCGGGCCAGTGCGCGGGGAGTTTCAGCGCCGCGGGATCGGGCCGGAACGAGGCATCGGCGTTCCACACGTGGTGCGGGTCGCTGAAATTGAGCCAGAGGCAGAAGGGTTTCGCGGCGGGCTTGGCGGCGAGGAAGTCGCGCATCTGCGCTATGGCCTCGGTGTCGGAGCCTTGGCGAAGAAAGTCCACGCGCTGGGCGAAGGTCTTGAGGCCGTGTTTATCGACCAGGGCGCCGATGCCCTCGGTGCCGGGGCGGGCGCCGGAGCCGTCGAGGTGGTAGCTGCGGCCCGCGATGCCGGTGAAGTAGCCGGCTTTTTCACGAAGCAACTCGGGAAACGTGATCTCGTCGCGCGGGAGCGGGGAGGAGAAGCGCGTCATGCGCGCGGCGACGGCGGAACGGCCCGTGAGGTAGGCGGCGCGCGACGGCACGCACTGCGGCGCGGCGGTGAAGAAGCGGTGGAACTTCATGCCCTCGGCCGCGAGGCGGTCGAGCGTGGGCGTGCGGACGTTGGGGTCGCCGTAGCAGGAGAGGAACGGGTAGCTGTGGTCGTCGGAGAGGATGAAGAGGATGTTGGGCTTGGCCGCGGAAGCCGCGCCGCAAAGCGAGGCGGCGGTGCACACCAGGACGGCCAGGAGGGAAAAAACGCGCCGGCCGAAAAATGTCCGGGACGGGAGCGAGGGCGTGATCATGGTTTTTCGGTGGGGATCTCGAGGATGGGCGGGCCGGAGAGCCAGCCGAGGGAAGCGAGGAACTTGTCGGTCTCGATCAGGGTGAGGCGGTAGTGAGTGTTTTCAGCGCGGCCGTAGTTGAAGAAGCCGTGTTCCTGCCCGTCGTAGAGGTGGAGGTCGCAGCGGCCGCCCATCTTTTCGATCTCGGCCTTCATCTTTTCGGCGCTCGCAACGGTGATGTTCTTATCAGCCCGGCCCAGGAAGTGGATCGTGGGCGGGAAGTCTGGGTAGAGGTTGTGCAGCGGGGAAACGGTTTTCCATTTGTCGCCCAGGGCGGCCTGGGTCTTGGCGAAGGCGCGGCTGCCCGGGCCGCGATCGATCATGGAATTGAAGAGGATGAGCGCGTTGGGACGGGTGCTGGTCTTGGTGTCCTCGCCGGGCTCGTCGAGGCCGCTGAGTGTGGTGACGGCGGCGGCGAGGAAACCGCCGGCGGATCCGCCGGCGACGGCGATACGCCGAGGATCGAGACCGAGGTCGGCGGTGTGTTGGCGAACCCAGCGCATGGCGGAGAACGCGTCCATGATCGCCTCGCGTTGCGTGGTCTGGTGGCGCGAGCGGATGCGATACTCGACGGAGAGGGCGACCATCCCGCGGGCGGCGAGGTATTGGGCCTGCGCGTAGAAATTGGACGGGGCGCCGATGTTGAAGCCGCCGCCGTGGAAGAAAACGATGCCCGGTTTGGGAGCGGTGGCGGTGTGGCCGGGCGGGTTGAAAATGCTGATGCCGAGCGTGACGGCACCGACAGTTTTGTAGGGGACGATGCGGTCGGGCTTGATGTGCGCGGCGGCATCGGCGGCGGCGGCGTCGACTGCCTCGCCGGCGCCGGTGTTGACGGCGGGGGCCGCTGCGGGTTGAGCGCGGAGTGTAGTGGCGAGCACAGCGAGGAGAGTGACGAGACGGAGGAGGCGCATGGCGTCGAAGCGAAGGGAGTGATCGCAGGGGAGCACGGGGCTGAGGCAGGGTTCGCCGAATCCGGCGGACCGGCCCTTGGATACCCCGTCCTTAGGTGTGCAGTTGGCGAGGAAAATTAACTGGTGCGAGGTTCCCATGCGCGCCTTCGAAGCCTCGCCGGCTGCCGTCGAGTCGCGGCATTGAGCAGCGGGCAACGACGCGAAGGCAACGGCCAGCAGGCCGCGGGCGCGGCGGACATCGATGGTTCGGTTGTCGTTTTCGAAGGAAGCTGGGCGGCGCTAAGGAAGCTCGCGATCTCCGCCACGGCTCCAGCGGTGGAAATCAATTCTTGCCGAGCCGGGCGCGAGCCTGCGGCAGCGCGGGGTCCTTGAGCTCGGTCATCTTCGTGAGGATGCGCGCGTCGAGCGTGGCGAGGATTTTTTTGGTCGCGGGCGAGGCATCGGTGATCAGGTTGCGCGTCTCATCCGGGTCGCGGGCGAGGTGGTAGAGTTCGTCGCGGCCCTCCATGCTGAAGTCGCGCATGAGCTTCCACTCGGGCGTGCGGATCATCCGCATGTGCACCTGCGCACCGTGGCGCATGGAATACTCGCCGTAGAAATCGTTGTCCCAGCTCCGCGCGGCGCCGCGGAGCACGGGCGAGATGTCGCGCCCGCGCACGATCGTGCCGGCGGGGACCTTGGCGCCGGACACGGCGGCGAAGGTGGGCAGCCAGTCGAGATGGGAGACAGTGCGCGGCTCGACGGTGCCAGCCTTCACGACACCGGGCCAGCGGATGAGCAGCGGGATGTGGATCGACGTGTCGAACATGTTCGGCCGGCGGCCGGCCGTGATGTTGGGCGTGGCGGGCGGAGTAAATTCCTTTTTGAGGAGCCAGGTGGCGTTGCCTTTGTGCCAGATGCCGTGGTGGCCGATGTTGTAGCCATGATCTGAGGTGAAGATGAGCAGCGTGTTGGCGGTCAGGCCGCGCTCGTCGAGCAGCGCGAGGATGCGGCCGAGGTTGCGATCGACGGCCGTGACGGAGGCGAGGTATTCGCGCGTGAGCTTCTTGGCCCGCTCGACGTCGAGGCCGGGGTAGTCGGGATTGGGCACGATGGGGTCGATATCCTTTACTCTGGCCCAGTCCTCGTCGCGCACCGGCAGATAGGACGCGTGCGGCTCGCGGAAATGCACGCTGGCGGCGAAGGGCTTCGCCTTGTCGTGCGCACCGAGCCACTTGATCGCCTCGTCGGCGACAAGGTCGACGATGAAGCCGTCACGCTTGGCGGTGACGCCTTCGATCTCGAGGACGGGGTCCTTGGGCGGCGAGCCGCCGCCGCGGAGGCCGGCGAAGTGACCGTAGCCGCGCTTGGTGGGGTGCTGATCGTCGAGGAGGCCGAGGTGCCACTTGCCGAAAAGCGCCGTCGCATAGCCGGCCTGCTGGAGCAGGCGCGGCCACGTGACAAAGGAATCGGCGAGGCCGTGGTTGGGCTCCACGTTGGGGTTGAGGTAGTCAAGGATGCCGACCTCGGTGCCGTAGCGGCTGGTCATGATGCCGGCGCGCGCCGGGCTGCAGACGGGCGTGGGCGTGAACGCATGCGTGAAACGCGCGCCCTCGCGCGCGATGCGATCCATGTGCGGCGTCTTAACCTGCGGATGGCCCGCGGCGCCAATTGCCCAGGGGGCCTGGTCGTCGGTGAGGATGAAGAGGATGTTTGGGCGCGGGGCGGAGGCGGCGGAGGCGGCCGTGGCGACGAGAAGCAAGCAGGCGAGGAAGCGGAGGGGGTTCATCGGATGGTGGGGGAGCATGCGACGGACAGGGCGAGCTGGCAAGCGAGGGAAACGCAGCGGCCGACTCGCGTCAGGTCGTAGCAGTGGAGGAACGCATCATCAATCTCTGGACACCTCGCCTCGCGGTAATAACAATCCCACCACCCTCCTCCCATAGGAGGAGTCGTCCGAGCAGTCGCGATCCCCCGCGATCTGCTTGAGTCCCCCAAGACACGAGAGAAGCCCCATGAAAAACAAAAATACCCTAGTCGCAGTCATCGCGGCGGCCGTTGCTTCGGCCGCCTTTGTCTACGCCGGCGAGGCCGGCAAATCAGTCGTGCTGGCCAAGTCCGATCTGAAATGGAAGGCGATGGGCAACGCGGGCGTCGCCGCGGCCCCGGTCTCCGGCAACATGGAGAAAGGCTCCAGCCGGTTCTTCCTGAAGTATCCCGTCGGCCTCGTGACCCCCTTGCACCACCACACGGCGAACCATCACGTGACCATGATCTCGGGCACGGTCACCTTGACCGTCGGCGGCAAGCAGCACCGGCTGGGACCGGGAGCCTACTTCATGCTGGCCGACCGCGCGGCGCATGTCGCCAAGGTGGAAGGCAACGAGGACGCGATCATGTTCATCCACGCGGAGGCGCCTTGGGACGTGGTGATGGCCAAATAGCACGCGCATTCCCGGACTATCGGCAGGGCAGGTCACCGGCCTGCCCTGCCGCGCAGGCTCAGAACTGGAACGAATTCGTGAACGTGATCAGGCGCGGGTCGGTGTAGCGGGGGTAGCGGGCGATGCGGCCTTGGTTGGTGACGTTGTTGAAGGCGTTGTCGACGTTGAGCTGGCCCGTCCAGCGGACCTTCCCGAACTTGGCGCTGTATTTGAAAAACGGGCTCACGACGAACTCGTCGGCGTTGAGGCGCTCGGGGACGACGAGCTGGCCGGTGATGAAGAGGCCGCCGGGATCGCGCACGCGGCCGTGCGCCCAGCGAATCGAGCCGCCCATGCTGAAGCCACGGAGCCGGCCTTCGCGGAAATCGTAGCGCGTCACGAAGCTCCCGCGATATTGGCGCGGTTGCACATCCTCGGCGGCCTGCGCCTCGAGGAAGTCGTGCGTCGCGGCGAGCGCGGCGTCGATCTCGGCGGCGGAGCGGCCGACCGAACGGAGGTGGGCCTCGGCCCGCGCGACCTTCCCGCGGAGCTGAGGGACGGAGGCGGAGCGGCGGTTCTGCGTGTCGCCGTAGCCGAGGCGCATCGTCCAGTTGCGCGTGAGGTTGGCGGTGAGCTCGACCTCGACGCCGCGGGTGTCGCGGTCGTTGGAGTCGTCGAGGCCGATGATTTCGTCGGGCGACGGCGTGGTGCGGCCGGTGTTGAGCGCGGCGTTCACCTCGGTGCGCAGCGCGGCGCCGAGCGTGGTGCGATTGTTGCCGGACGTGTTGTCGTAGACGACGACGGAGGCGTTGACGCGGTGCTTGAGCAGGCTGAAGCGCAGGCCGAGATCGACGCCGGAGCCCTGCGTGGGCGCGCGGGCGTTGCCGTTGAGATCGGTGCCGACGTTGTCGGTGAAGAGCGCGGACTCCTGGTAGGAGGCGGTGACGGCGACCCAGTCGGTGAGGTTGAAGACGCCGCCGTAGCTCGTGTTGGTTTTCCACGTGTCGGCGAGCGGACGGGTCGGGATGTCGTCGGCGTCGTTGGCGAGGGGGTTGCCGGCAGCATCCGCGAAGCGGAATTCCTGATGCGGGCCGAAGGCGAGGACCGGGAGATTGCCCGCCTGCTTCCAATGGTCGCGGCTGAGGCCGACGCTCGTGCGGAGGCGGCCCTTCATGAAGGTGCCGAGGTGCTGGAAGACGCCGCTGCTGAGCGACTGGTCGAAATACTGGAGGCCGCCGGTGCCGCTGATGAAGTAGTCGAGCACGCCGGGCGCGCGGGGGATTTTCAGTTTGTCGCCGTTGCCGTCCTTGAAGTAATACCACGGCGTGACGACGTTGTTGGCGAGGCGGGCGCCGATGCCGGTGAGGCCGCGGCGTGCGATCTCCTGCGGCGTGAGGCCCCAGTTGAAATTCTGCGTGCGGTAAATCTCGTCGCGGTGGTTGGCGCTAAGGATGAAGCGGTGGCTGGTTTTCCAAAACTCCGCGCTGTAGACGCCGATGAGGCGGCCGGACTGGATGCTGTGTTTCTCGAGGCGGCGTGTGATCGTGCCGCCGATGAACTGCTGCTCGAAATTTGGGTTCGCGATCGTGCGCGTGGGGTCGTTGGGGAACGCGGGGTCGGGCAGGCGCGGGTTCACGTCGAGGAAGACGGCGCGGACGTTGCCGCCGGCGATGTTGCCGTTGCGCGTGAGGCTCTGCGCGGTGGTCTCGTCCTGCCGGTTGTAGGCGAGCCACACGTCGAGATTGCGCGCGGCCTTGTGCTGCACGGAGAAATTTGCGGCGCTAAAGTCGTAGTCCACCTTGGCGTCGGGCCCGGCCCAGTCCTGCTTCAGCGGGAACCACGAGACGGGAATCGGCAAAATGGGGATGCGGTTGGGATTCTGCGGATCGGTGGCGCTGGTGGCGGCGGCGCCCTGGATGATCGTCGTGATGCGGTAGGTGGGAAAGGCATCGGTGGTGCCCATCGTCTGGAGGTTGTAGAACTGGCCGCCGATCATGGTCCACGCATGCGTGTCGGCGGTGGCGGTGGGCGGGGCGGCGAGGCGGGCGGTGCCGACGCCGTTGGTCTGCACGCCGGCGAGATTCGGATTCGCGTCGCGCGCGATCGTGCCGGTGCCGCGGACATACGCGGCCATCTGGTTGTTGAGTGCGGTGTGGCTGATGTGCGTGACCATGTCGCCGCGCTCGAAGGTGGCGTCGACGACGGTCCGGCCGGACTTGAACGGCTGCCAGCGGAGCGCGCCGGCGCCGGCCCGGAAATCGCGGCCGGTGTTTTCGTGCCAACCCTCGAGGCGGGAATCGATCAGGTTGACGCGCGCGGCGAGGGTCTTGTCGACGAGCACGCGGTTGAAATCGATCGTGAAGCGCCGCGAGCCGCGGTCGTCGAGGCGCGTGGCGAAGTCGGTGATGTTGCGGAACTGGCCACGCTTGCTCGTGAGGTTGATGACGCCGGTGGCGTCGGTGTCACCATAGGCGATGCCGCCGGGCCCGCGGGAAATCTCGATGCGCTCGGTGTTGTAGGTGTCCTGCGGCGTGTAGGTGGGAAAGCCGTCCTTGAGCTGGCGGACGGAGGGCAGGCCGCGGAAATTGATTTGGTTGCCGGAGCGGGCGCCGACGGGGGCGCCGACCTGCATGTTGTCGTTGTAGATGTTGTCGGCGCCGACGGCGAAGTCGGCGGCCTGGAAGAAGTCGGTGATGCCGAGGTCGGAGAGGAACTCGGTGTTGAAGACGGAGATCGAGTTAGGGAGGTTGGCGAGCGACTCGTTGGTGCGCGTGCCGCTCATCGCGGTGGAGGACTCGTAGCCGACGTCGGCGCTGGCCGTGACCTCGAAGGGGTTTAGTGTAACCGGGGTGTCTCTTGCTGGCGGTGGAGCGGAGGGGATCGCGGCGTGGAGAGTGATCGCGGAAGCAATAAAGAGAGGTAGACGGGGAGGCATAGGGTGGAAAGCCGGGGGGATTTGCGGCTACTTTTTGTTTTTCTTGGTGGAAGGGGGGCGCGCGATGAGCGGGGCCTTGCGGTCCCAGCTCACCGTGCGGTCGAACAGCGTGGCGTAGGGTTCGTAGCCGTGGCCGCGGAACACGAGGCGGCCGATGCGCGCAACCTCGGCGTCGTAGAGGCGGCGCAGCTCGGCGAGGCGCGCGGCGTGGCGTGGATCCCCGGCGAGGTTCTTCATCTCGAAGGGATCGGCGGCGAGGTCGAAGAGCTCGTCGGTGGGCGCGAGGCCGTCGCCGCCGAAATACCAGTGGATGTAGTTGTATTTCCAGCCGGGCGCGACGATCGCGAGCGACTGGGCGGAGGGCACGCCCCAGAAATTGAAAAGCGGCAGATGATCGCGCACGCGGCCGGCGGGATTGGTGAGCAACGGCGCAAGATTGCAGCCGTCGATGTCGGCCGGGGCGGGCACGCCGGCGAGCGCGAAGAGGGTCGCGGCCATGTCCACGCCCGCGGTGATCGCGTCGCTGACCGCTCCGGCGTGGGCGCGCGGGAGGCGAGGATCGTGGATGATGAGCGGCGACTTCGAGGCCTCCTCGTAGGGCAGCACCTTGTCGCCGAAGCCGTGCGCGCCGGCGCTGTAGCCGTTGTCGGACGTGAAAATGATCACCGTGTTGTCGGCGAAGCCCTCGCGCGCGAGCGCCTCGCGAATCATCCCGACGGCCGCATCGACGCCGGTGATGAGCGCGTAGTAAAGCGCGGCGGTGCGGTCGTAGTCGTTGACCCATTCGCGGTAGCCGGTGGCGGCGCGGCTGGTGCGCGCTTGCGCAGAGAGATGGCGGCCGCGCTCGACGCCGTAGTTGGGCGGGCGCGTGAAGGGGCGGCCCTCGTAGCGCGCGAGGTCGGCGGGATCGGGCGTGAACGGGAGGTGCGGGGCCTTGAAGCTGATCGAGAGGCTGAACGGTTTGCCGCTGGCCTTGGCGTCGCGAAAAAAGTCCGCCGCCCACGCGGCGTAGGCGCGCGAGCTGTGCGGGTGCCGGGCGGCGTAGCGCGCGATGCCCGCGTTTTTCTCCGTCTCGTAGAACGTCTGGCCGGGGCCGCCGGCCCAGCGATCGAAGAACGGCGCGAGCGCCTCGAACTTTTCACCCTTGAGGTCGAAGCCGATTTTGCCGGCGAAGCCCGTGAAGTAGCCGGCGGCACGCAGCCGCGCGGCGTAGGAGTCGTTGAGCACGCGCCGCTCGAGGTCACCGTGCTCGAAGTTGCAGCCGTGCCGGTATTCGAAGAGGCCGGTGAGCACGCTCACCCGGCTGGCCATGCAAATCGACGTGGTGTTGTAGTGGTTCGTGAAACGCACGCCTTCGCGCGCGAGGCGGTCGAGGTGCGGCGTGTGGACGTCGGGGTTGCCGTAGCAGCCAACGGCGCGCGCGGTCTGGTCGTCGGAGAAAAGGAAGACGAGGTTGGGCTTCGACGCGGGCGCGGCGGCGGACCGAGTGAGGACGCCGAGCAGGACAAGGGAGGCGAGGGCGCGCGGAAATTTCATGGGGCAGGCCGGCGCAGCGGAGCGGCGGCCGGTAGCGGCTGAGCGTGCAGGCCGTCCGATGGTGGGCAAACGGTAACTGGCGCGTGGCTTGACCGCGCGGCGATTGCAGCGGTGGATGCTCGGGACCCCGCCTATGAGATTTTTCGCCCACATTCTGCCGGCCCTGCTGTTGAGCGCGACGATCGCGGCCGGTGCCGAGAGCATCGGCGGCAAGGAGCCGCCGCGCGCCGCGCGCTCCGTGCACTTGCAGTGGTCGGCGCCGGAGAGCGCGGCCTTCTACCTTGAGATGGCGGTGGAGCAAAGCACACCGGGCAGCTACTTCATGGCCTGCGGCTGGGGCGGCGGCTACTTCGGCATCCAGGAGCTGCGCGACGGCAAGAAGGTCGCGATCTTTTCCGTGTGGGATCCGACGAAAGGCGACGACCCCAAGGCCGTGCGGCCCGAGGATCGCGTGGAGCTGCTGCACGAGGGCGCGGGCACGCGCATCAAGCGCTTCGGCGGCGAGGGCACGGGCGGGCAATGCCTGCTGGATTTTTCGTGGGCCGTCGGCCAACCCGTGCGCTTCCTCGTGCGCGCGGAGCTGCATGCCGGCACCAACGGTGAACCGGGCGGCAAGACCGCGTATTCGGGGTGGTTGTTCGACCCGCAGGCGCAGGCGTGGCGCCATCTCGTGACCTTTCGCACCCGCAACAGCGGCAAGCTGCTGCGCGGGCTCTACTCGTTCGTCGAGGATTTCCGCCGCGACGGCAAGAGCGCGGGCGAGGTGAGGCGCGCGAGCTTTGGCGGCGGTTGGGTGAAGGCCGCCGGCGCCGGCGAAGTCTGGAGCCCGCTCACGGCCGCGAAGTTCACCGCCTCGCGCGCGGCCTGGGAGGCGCGGGACAATATCGACGCCGGCGTGCGCGCGACCGGCCCGAGCCCGGGCGCGCAGGGGTATTTCCTCGCGACCGGGGGCGGGACGCAGCGTCGCTCCGAGCTCGGCGCCGCGCTGCCGGTGATTCCCGCGGCGCCAGCCGTGCCGGCGGACTTGCCCGCCGCCGTGTGGGCATCGAGCGCGGGTGCGGTTCCGCGCTGACCCGGATTTCGGTTTCCGTTCGCCTCGCCGCCGACGGCAAGATTCGGCTCGAAGCAGGACTCCAGGTGGTGGAAACTCCGGTTTCCCCTACATCCCCTGCCCTGTCATGAATCCCCTGCGCCTCGTCCTCTCAGTTTCCATCGTCGCCGTCGCGTCGGGCGCGCTCGCAGCCCAGGAGCGGCGCCTTCCGCTCGATACCGCCCACGGCCTCGCGCTTCACCACGCCGAGGCCACGCCCGCCACGTTCAAGGGCCGCGCCGCCCTGCGGCTCACGGCCCCGCCGGCCGCCCCCGGCTCCGCCCCGGGCGCGGCCGCCGCCAAAAAGAAGGGCGCCGGCAAGAAGGGCGGCGGCGGCGAAGCCGCCCGCACGGACCACCTCGCGATCGTCGAGGGCCTCGAGTTTGCCGACGGCACGATCGAGGTGGACATCGCCGGCGAACCGGGTGCCGGCGCCGCGGGCGGCGCACGCGGCTTCGTCGGGATTGCGTTTCGCGTGGGAGCCGACCGCCGGACCTACGACTGCTTCTACCTCCGCCCCACCAACGGCCGCGCCGAGGACCAGGAACGCCGCAACCACACCGCGCAATACGTCTCCCACCCCGCGCACACGTGGTTCGCGCTGCGCGAGGCGACGCCGTCACGCTACGAGTCCTACGTCGACATCCAGCCCGCCGAGTGGATCCGCGTGAAAATCGTCGTCGCGGGCGACAAGGCCCGGCTCTTCGTGAACAACGCCGAGCAGCCGACGCTCATCGTCAACGACGTGAAGACCGGCGCGACGGGCAAGGGCGCCGTCGCTCTCTGGTTCGAGGGCTCCACCGTCGCGCACTTCGCCAACCTCCGGGTGATTCCCGCCCGCTAATCCAGCCACGCCGATGAATCCTTCCCGGCGATCCTGTCTGCCCGGCGTCTGCCTCGCCATCGCGCTTGCCGTCTCGCTCGCGCCGCGGGCGTCGGCGGCTGCAGCCAGCGCGCGACCCAACATCATCCACATCGTCGCGGACGAGCTCGGCTACTACGAGCCGGGCTTCATGGGCGGGAGAAACATCCGCACGCCGCACCTCGATCGGCTGGCGGCGGAGGGCATGGTGTTCCGCCACATGTTCGCCGGCTCCTCGGTCTGCGCGCCCACGCGCGGTTGTCTCATGACCGGCAAACATGCCGGCCACGCCTCGATCCGTGCCAACGGCGGCGGCACTCCGCTGCGCGCCGACGAGACGACCATCGCCGCGATGCTGAAGCCGCTGGGCTATGCCACGGGCGGATTCGGCAAGTGGGGCTGTGGCGGCCGCGGTTCGACGGGCGTGCCGGAGCATCATGGCTTCGACGTGTTCTACGGCTACTACGATCAGGTCCACGCGCACACCTACTACCCGCCGTATCTCATCCGCAACAGCACCGAGGTGCCCATCGCCGGCAACGACGGCAGCGATCGCAACCACGCGCCCGCCTACGCGCAGTATTTGATCCACGACGCCGCGAAGCAGTTCATCCGCGACCACGCGCGGCGCCCGTTCTTCGCCTACCTCCCCTACACCCCGCCGCATGGCAATTTCACGATCCCTGACTCCGACCCGGCCTGGGCGCTCTACCGCGACCGCACCGACTGGCCGATGGAGGCCCGCCGCTACGCCGCCATGGTCACCATGGTAGATCGGCAGGTCGGCGAAATCCTCGCGCTGATCAAGGAGCTCGGCCTCGACGCGCAGACCCTCGTCTCCTTCAGCGGCGACAACGGCGGCAACGACTACTTCGTCACGCCGCAGCACAACCGCGGCGTCCACTCCGCCAACAAGCACCCCGCAACGGGCGCCGAGTGGCGGGGCCGGAAAGGCAACCTCTATGAAGGCGGCCTGCGCGTGCCCTTCGCCGCGCGCTGGCCCGGCAAGATCCCGCCCGGCTCGCGCACCGATCTGCTCGCGTATTTTCCGGACATCATGCCGACCCTCGCCGCCGCCACCGGCGCGACCCTGCCCGCCGGGGTCGATGGGGTGTCCCTTCTCCCCACCCTGCTCGGCCGCCCCGGCGAGCAAAAAATCCACGACTACCTCTACTGGGAAATCAACGGCTGGACCGCCATCCGCCAGGGCACCTGGCGCGCCGTGAAACCCGCCAACGCCCGCGGGTGGGAACTTTACGACCTCGCCGACGATCCGAGCGAATCGCGCGATGTCGCCGCCGCGCAGCCTGCCGTGCTCGCGAAGCTCACCGCGCTCGCGGCCGCCGCCCACGAGCCGGTGCGCGAGGGCACCTTCGCCCGCACCGATCTGCATGAGCGCGACCGCCGCGCGAAGTTCGGCAAGCAGGATGACCCGGCGTTTACCCCCGGCGCCGCGAAAAAGGCGGCGAAGAAAAAACCGTAGCAGTCCGCGCGCCCAAGCCTCCGCCGCACTCATGTTCCGTCGCGCCTCATGGTTGTTCGGGATACTGACCCTTGCGGTCGCCGCGACCGCGTCCGAGCGCACGCGGCCGGACATCGTCATGATCGTCGCCGACGACTTGCGGCCCGACGCCCTGGCCGTCACGGGCAACCCGGAGGTCCGCACGCCGCACCTCGACCGGCTCGCCGCCCGCGGCGCGCGCTTTACCCGCGCGACGTGCTCCTACCCGATTTGCCATGTGAGCCGCACGGAGATGTTCGCGGGCCGGCCCCTCGTCGCCGCCGCGGGCAAAAACGGCGCCAACGCCCTCCCCTTCGATCCGGCGTGGACGCTTTACCCGGCGCATTTCGCCGCTCTCGGCTGGAGAACGATCCACTCCGGCAAGTGGCATGTCGCCGGCAGTCCGCGCGCGGCCGGGTTCGCGGAGACGGCCGGGCTTTTCAGCCCGCGCGGCGGCCCGGCCGGCGTGGCAGCGACCCTCCCGGAGACGCCCACCGGTCGCGCCGCGACCGGCTACGTGGGCTGGACTTTCAAGGACAACGACAACAAGCCGCTGCCGCAGCACGGTGTCGGCCTCACCCCGCACACGGATCGCATCATGACCGACTTCGCCGTCGCCGCGGCCGCGCGCGCCGGGGACGGCCCGCTGTTCCTGCAGGTCAACTTCACCGCGCCCCACGATCCGCTGCACTGGCCGGCGGGGCGGGAAGGCGCGCGCGACTTCCGCTCCATGGCCCTGCCGGGGAATTTCCGCGCCGCGCATCCGTTCGAGACGGGCAACCTCGCGGGCCGCGACGAGCGCATCGTGGCGCCGCCCCGCACCCCCGAAGCCGTGCGCCGCGAGCGCGCCATCTACTTCACGCAGGTCGAGCACATCGACGCGCAGGTCGGCCGGATCGTCGCGGCCGTCGAGCGCGCCGGCCGGCTGGAACGCACGATTTTCGTGTTCACCAGCGACCACGGCCTGGCGCTCGGCAGCCACGGGCTGATGGGCAAGCAGAACCAATACGAGCACACGATCAACGTGCCCCTGATCCTCGCCGGCCCCGGCGTGACCCGCGGCGTGTTTCCGGCGCAATGCTACCTCCGCGATCTTTACCCGACCCTCTGCGAGCTGGCGGGCATCGCAATCCCCGGATCGGTCGCCGCGCGCAGCCTCAGGCCTGTGCTCCGCGGCGAGCGGACCGAAATCCACGACGAGATCTTCGGCTACTTCACCGGCACCCAGCGCATGGTGCGGGAAGCCGCCGGCTGGAAGCTCATCCACTATCCGGTGAGCGATCGCTTCCAGCTCTTCCACGTGTTCGACGATCCGCTGGAGCTGCGCAACCTGATCGCCGATCCGGCCCACGCCGCGCATGCGGCCCGGCTCCGCGAAAAACTCGCCGCGTGGCAGCGCGCCCACGGCGATCCGGCGCTCACGGGCGATGGCGCGGGATCTCGGCCTTGAAGTCGCCGAGGCTCGACCAGAGGAGGCGTTGCCCGAGATCCACCTCGGCGATGGCCAGCGTGCCCCATTCGCTCGCCTGCGCGAGCGCGCGGCCGTCGTGGCCGTAGACGGCGGAGACCATCCAGTTTTCCTTCGCGTCGGTGTGCGTGCTGCTGACGACGTAGACGTGGTTCTCGCACGCGCGCGCCGCGCCGAGGAGCGGGTTGCACCCCATCACGGGCCACGCGATCACCTCGGCGCCGCGGTTGCTGAGCTCGCGCGCGATCTCCGGAAAGAACCCGTCGTAGCACACCATCATGCCGACCTTGCCGAAGCGCGTTTCGAAGACGGGATACTCATGCCCCGGCGTGATGCCCGCCTCGATCTCGCCGCGCGGGAGCGCGACCTTCCGGTATTTGCCAATGAGCTCGCCGTCCGGGCCGATGAGCACCGCGACATTGTAGATCAAGTGGCCGTCCCGCTCGACGAGGCCGGGGACGAGATGCAGGCCGTGTTTCCTCGCGAGCGCGCCGAAATACTCCGTCGACGGCCCCGGGATCGGCTCGGCGGCTTCGGCAAACGACGTGCCGCTGCCAAACGTGAGGACCTCGGGCAGCACGACGAGATCCGCGCGCTTCTCCGCGGCCTCGGCGATGAGCGGCACAAACGCGTCGCGGCGCGCGGCGGGCGTCTTCGCGGCGCGCGGCACGAAATGCACCGCGGCGAGCCGCACGATTCGCGAAGGAGGCGCGGCCGCGGGCTCAAGCGCGACGTCGGACCACGTGAGGCGGGCATTGGCCGCCCAGCGAAATTCCAGCTCGATCACCGCCTGCCGTGCGGCGGACGGCGCGCGCCAGGTGCTGGTGACGGTCGTCCACCCCGCTGCGTCGGTGGCGCCATCAGCGGGATACTCGGGCTCGGCGCGCGGACGCCGGCCGGGCCGGTAGGTCGCCGGCGAGGGATCGTCGACGTCGACAGCCTTGCCCTTGGCGTCTTGCCACAGCACGCGCGCCACGGCGGCGCGGCGGCCGTCGGCGCCGGTGATCTTGCGCTGCGCGCGAAACGTGTAGTGCGCGCCACCCTCGATCGGCACGGTCCTGTGCCAGCGGCCGATCAGGCCCTCGCGCCGATCCGACTCGATCACGAAGGCGCCGGTGCGCGCGGGGCCGCCCGCGGGCTCGAAAGAAAAATGCGGAGCGATCTCCGCTCGGGGCGCGGCCGTGGACCAGCCGGCGGGGGCGGACGGGGATTCGGCGCGGAGGATCGCGGCGGACAGCGCCGCCAGGACGATGAGAAGAACACGCGGTATCACGGGGAGTCGGGGTTGTGATCAGCCGATGAGCGGCGGCGCGAAACGGCAACGGCATTCTCAGGCCGCGGCGGAGGATTGCATTGCGCTGCCGTTGGTTTGCTTCCGTGCTCGCAGCACCCCGCCGCATGCCGTCGCTGTCCTCCACGTTCACGCTCCTCGACTACGGGGTGTTCGCGCTTTACCTCGTGCTCACGGTCGCGATCGGGTTCATGTTCACGAAGGGGCAGCGCAACCTCGACGAATACTTCCTCGCGGGCCGCTCGATGGGCAGCGTGATCGTGGCGATGACGATCCTGGCGTCGCTGTTCTCCGGCATCTCGTTCCTCGCGGGCCCGGCGGAGAGCTACGCCAACGGCCCAATCTTCTACCTCGCCAACGTCGCGTTCTTCATCGCGACGCCCGTGACCTCGATCATCTTTGTGCGGTGCTACTACCGCGCGCGGTTTTTCACGGCCTACCAGTATCTCGAGGAACGCTTCGGCGTGGTGCTGCGCACGTTGGCGTCGGGGTCGTTCATCGTGCGCGTGCTCCTGTGGCTCGCCGCGGCCACCTACGCGCCGGCGCTCGCGCTCGAGCAGGCGACCGGAATGCCGCTGTGGTTCACAATTCTCACGACGGGCCTGATCACCACGGCCTACACGACCTTCGGCGGGATGCGCGCCGTGATCTGGACCGACGTGATGCAGCTCATCGTGCTCTTCGGCGGACAGCTTGTTATCGCGCTGATCGCGATGGGCCGGGTGCCCGGCGGACTCGAGCAGGTGATCGAGATCGGCAAACAAGGGGGACGGCTCGACCTGAGCTTCAGCCCGGATCCGACGGTGCGGCTGACGTTGTGGGGCCTGCTCATCGGCGCGGCGTTCATGCACCTCGTGCAGATGGCGACCGATCAGGTGTCGGTGCAGCGCTACCTCTCCGCCAAGAGCATGGCCGTCGCCCAGCGCGGGCTGTGGATCAAGCTCTGGCTGACGCTGCCGGTGACGGCGGTTTTCTACGGCACCGGCCTCGTGCTCTTCGCCTACTACCAAGTCCACGGTGATCCGCTGGCGGCGGGGAAAATCGCGAAGGCGGATCAAATCCTCCCCTACTTCGTGGTGCATGAGCTGCCGCACGGTCTGCCGGGGCTTTTCATCGCGGCGATTTTCGCGGCCAGCATGTCAACGATCTCCGCGGGGATCAACTCGCTGACCTCCGCGAGCCTGATCGATTTCTACCAGCGGCTCTGGCGCGCGCCCAACCTCTCGGAGGGGAACCAGCTGAAGATCGCCCGGTGGCTCACCGTGGGCTACGGCGTGCTGGTGGTCGCGCTCGCCTTCCTCGTCCATCGGCTCGGCACGCTGCTGGAGGCGACCAACAAGGTCATCGGGCTCATTGGCGGCCCCCTCATCGGCATTTTCTTGGTCGGGATGCTGTCGCGGCGCACGACGGCGCGAGGGGCGGTCGCGGGCTGGATGGCGGGTTTCGGCCTGGCGCTGTATGCGAGCCTCGGCACGCGCGTGTCGTTCATGTGGTATGCGATGATCGGGTGCCTCACGACGATGATCGTCGCGGCGATTGTGAGCCGCTTCGAGCCGCCGCCGGCGGCGGAGAAAATCGCGGATCTCGTCTGGTCGCCGGCGGGAGGAGAAAGCCCAAGGAACTGAGTTGGCGGCGGGCCGCGGCCCGGCTTCGCTACGAAACAATGTCCCTCGTCCACTCAACGCTCATCGTCGGCTGCGGCAGCATCGGCGAGCGCCACCTGCGGTGCTTCCAGCACACGGGCCGCACGCGGCTGACCGCGTGCGACACCTCGCCCGCGCTGCGCGAAAAGATGGCCGCGACCTACGGCGTGCCGGCGGTCGCCGACGCGGCCGAGGCGATCGCCGGGGGGACGCACGACACCGTCGTCATCTGCACGCCGGCGCACATCCACGTGCCGCTGGCGATCCGCGCGCTGCGCGCCGGCCTCCACGTGCTGATCGAGAAGCCGCTCTCCACTTCGCTCGCGGGGGTGGACGACTTGCTCCGCGCTCACGCGGAGTCGGGCCGGCAGGCGGCGGTCGCCTACGTGCTGCACGCGCATCCGCTGCTGGGCGCGGCGCGGGATTTCGTGCAGCGCGGCGAATTTGGCCCGGTTCTGCACGCGAGCGTGGTCTCGGGGCAGCCGTTTCACGTGTTCCGCCCGGCCTACGCGCAAGTTTATTACCGCGATCGGGCGACGGGCGGAGGCGCGATTCAGGACGCGCTCACGCACATGGCGAACTGGATGGAAAGCGTCGTCGGCCCCACGGACAGCGTGCTGTGCGATTGCGCGCACCAGTTCCTGCCGGGCGTCGAGGTGGAGGACACCGTGCACATCGCGGCGCGCAACGGCAGCGCGCTCGTGAGCTACTCGCTGAACCAATTTCAGGCGCCCAACGAGTCGGCCGTGCAGTTCGACGCGGCGGGTGGCAGCGTGCGGGTGGAGCTGCACGCGCTCCGCTGGGGCACCTGCGCCGCGGGCGCGAGCGCGTGGACCTGGCACACGCTGCCGTCCCTCGAGCGCGACACCTTGTTCACCAAGCAGGCGGGCGATTTTCTCGATCAAGTCGACGGCCAGCCGGCGCGGGTCTGCACGCTGGCGGCGGCGGCGCAGACGCTGCGCTTCAACCTCGCGGCGCTGGCCGCGGCGGAGCGCGGCGCGCGCGTTTCCCTCGGCGAATTTCGGATCCCCGCCTGAGCGTTTTCCCATGCCCACTGATCCCACCTCGTTCTCGCTGCGCGACAAAGTGATCGTCCAGTTCGGCGGCACCGGCCTGCTCGGCCGGGCGCTCGTGCACGCGCTCGGTGCGGCGGGCGCGACGCTCGTCGTCGCCACGCGCAACCGCGCGTCGATGGCGCCGATTGTCGCGGCCGAGGCCGCGGCCGGGCACGACGTGCTGGTGGACGAAGTGGACATCGGCGCCGAGGGCTCGATCCTCGCGCTGCGCGAGCGGCTGCTCGCGGCGCACGGCCGGGTCGACGGCATCGTCTTCAACGCCGTCACGCGCACGATGCGCAGCGTGGCGGACCCGATCGAAAACTGGGAGGCGTCGATGGCGGTGAACTCGACCGGGTTCTTTGCGACGGTGCGGGCATTTGGCGACGCGATGGCGGCGAAGCGCGCCGGCTCCATCGTCAACATCGCCTCGATGTATGGCTACGTGGGCATGAACCCGATGCTCTACGAAGGCACAAGCATGGGCGCGGCGCCGGATTATTTTTTCCACAAGGCCGGCATGATCAACCTCACGCGCTGGCTCGCGGCGCACTACGGCCCGCAGGGCGTGCGCGTGAACGTCGTCTCGCCCGGCGGCATCTACAACCCGGACAAGCCGCAGGCGCCGCAATTCCTCGAGCGCTACAACAAGCTCACCGCCTTCGGCCGCATGGCCGACGCGGCGGAGATCGGCGGCGCGGTGGTGTTCTTGCTCAGCGACGCCTCGACCTACGTGACCGGCATCAATCTCCCGGTCGACGGCGGCTACACGGCGCGGTAAGGATTACCTGCCCGCGTCGCGCGACTCGATGACGACGCGGCCGAGCGCCGCGCCGGCGAGGCGCGCGGGCGAGGTGTAGTCCTCCGTCACCGGCGTGAAAAGATCGCAGCCCAGATCAAACGTCTCGTGCGTGATCAGCGTGAGCGTGCGCGGCACGCGGGCGCGGGCGGCCTCGCGGCCGTTGACCGAGAGAATTGCTTCCGCGGCGCCGTCGGCCGCTGGATTGAAACGCACCTCCACGCGATGCGGGCCGGACCGGAGCGGTGCCGGCGCGGCGAGCGCGGTGCGCTCGAGGCCGGCGTAGTTGTAGGCGAAGCAGGGCGCGCCGTCCCGCAGGTAGAGCGACCAGCCGGCGAAGCGCCCGCCAAACGCCGCGATCGCGCCGCTCGCCCAGGCCTCGGTGGTGGTGAGATCCGCCGTGAGGGTCCACGCCCGGCCGCGCAAATCGGGTGCGACGCCTTTGTGCAGGCCGCTCACCGGCTCGTCGAAAACGATGCGGGCGGCGCGGCCCGGCGCATCGGGCGGGAGGAGCAGCTCGCGCGCGGCGCGGCGATCGTCGAGGGGCAGCACGTCGTGGGCGGCAGCCTCGCGGTCCCACACCGCGATCAGCTCGGCGAGCTTGGCGGGTTCACGCGCGGCGAGGTCGTGGAGTTCGTTGGGATCGTGGGCGAAGTCGTAGAGCTCCCAGCGATCCTCGGCGAAGGGTTTGCCGGGCGGGTGAAACACGACGGCCTTCCAGCCGCGGTGGTAGATCGAGCGGTGGCCGTAGATCTCGGTGTATTGCGTCTCGCGGCGCGAGGGCGCGGCGGCATCGGCCCACGAGTAGGCTAGGCTCGTGCCCGCGAGCCCGGCGGGCGCGGGCGCGCCCGCGGCCTCGAGCACCGTGGGCATGAGATCGACGACGTGGTGGAATTGATGGCGGATCGCGCCGGCGTCGCGGATGCGCGCGGGCCAGCGGACGATGAGCGGGACGCGCGTGCCGCCCTCGTGCGCGGCGCCTTTGGTGAGACGGAAGGGCGTGTTGCCCGCCATCGTCCAGCCGGTCGGATAGGTCGGGTAGCTGAGCGGGCCACCGAGCGTGTCGAGGCGCGGCAGGCCGTCGGCGGCGCGGTCAAAGGAGTTGGTCGTGAAGAGCCGCACTTCGTTCCACATGCCCTCGGGACCTCCCTCCGGGCTCGCGCCGTTGTCGGAGGCGACGATGACGAGCGTGTTGTCGAGCTGGCCGGAGCGCTCGAGAAAAGCAATCAGGCGGCCGAGCTGTTCGTCGGCGAACTCGACGAAGGCGGCGAAGGTCTCGTAGTAGCGCGCGTAGAGCCGGCGCTCAGCGGCCGGGAGATCGGCCCACGCCTTGATGCCGGGGTTGCGCGGCGGGAGCGCGACGTGCGGCGCGATGAGGCCGAGTTTTTTCTGGCGGGCGAGCGTCTCGTCGCGGGCGGCATCCCAGCCGGCATCGAACTTTCCGCGCCAACGCGCGAGCCGTTCCGCGGCGACATGGTGCGGCGCGTGGCCGGCCATCGGCGCGAAATAGAGGAAGAACGGCTTGGCCGGCGCCGTCGCGCGGTGCTCGGCGAGAAACCGGATGGCGCGATCGACGAGCGCGGCTTCCCCGTGGCCGGCGGGAGGAACTTCGAGCCGCGTGCGGTCGGCGAAAAGCTCCGGCGCCCACGGGTTGGTCTCGCCCGACATGAAGCCGAAGAAATGATCGAAGCCGCGGCCGGTGGGCCAGTGGCGCGACGAGGCACCAGTGTTGAGCTCGGTCATCGGCGTGAGGTGCCATTTGCCGACCGCGTAGGTGCCGTAGCCGCCGGCGCGGAGCTGATCGGCGAGCGTGGGCACGGCGGGGTCGAGGCCGCCGCGGCTGTTGCGCTCACCGTTGGCGAACTCGGTGATGGCCGCCATGCCGACGGCGTGGGGGTTGCGGCCGGTGAGAAGCGCGGCGCGCGTGGGCGAACAGACCGGCGCGACGTGGAAATTGGAGTAGCGCACGCCCTGCGCGGCGAGGCGGTCGACGGTGGGCGTGGCGAGCGGGCCACCGTAGCAGCCGAATTGCGCGAACCCGATGTCATCCCAAAGGACGACGAGGACATTCGGGGGCGAAGCGGCTCGCAGCGATGCGAGCGCGCAGAGAAATGGGAAGAGCAGGCGGCGCATGGCGGGCGGGCGTGGCGCGGAGTGTCGCCGCCCCGCGCCGGGGCTCAATGCCGATCTGGGTGCGGGCTTGCGTCGCCGACGCCGCGGCGCGAGATCACGGGGCACCCACCCGCCCCATGAAATCGCACGCCTCGCTTCTCTTCCTCGCCGTCACGTTCCTGCCGCTCCCCGCGGCGGACCTCGCCCCGGTGCTGGGGCAAAAGGGCAAGCTGCTGCTGGAGGAGAAATTCGAGGGCGACGCCGTGCCGAAGGCATGGACGAAAAATTTCGGCGCCCTCAGCCTCAGCGGCGGGGCGCTGCGGGCGGGCCAGCAGGCGAGCGACCAGCACGCGGCGGCGTTCCGCCGGGCCCTGCCGCTGCGCGATTGCGCGATCCAGGTGGACTTCAAGTTTGCCGGCGCGACCACCTTCCACCTCGGCTTCGACCCGGCGCCGGGTGAACTCAAAAAGAGCGGGCACCTCTTCTCCCTCGTCGTGACGCCCGGGCAGTGGTCGATCATGGAGCATGTGGACAAGTCCGACCCGAAGTCGAAGAACGCGGTGCATGCGAAAGCAGCCGTGAAATTCCCCCGCGACACCTGGCACACCCTGCTGCTTGAAGTGAAAGGCAACGACGTGGTCGCGCGCGTCGACGGCCGCGAGGCGCTGCGCGCGAGCGCCAAGGATTTTCACGTGAAGAAACCCGGACTCGTGTTCCGCGTGATGGGCAAGGATGGCGACGCGATGCTCTTCGACAATGTGCGCGTCTGGGAGCTGAAGTAGCGCGGGCCGGAGGGCCTCTCGCGCGCGTTTTGGCTGTCCTCGAACCGACAAGCGCGGTTCCCTCTTCGCCCTCCGATGCGCACCCCCGTCATCGCTTTTCTCGCGCTTCTCCCGTCTGTCCCCGCGGCCATCGCAGCGCCGCCCAGCGCCGACGATCTCGCATTCTTCGAATCCAAGGTCCGCCCGCTCCTCGTCGGTCGTTGCTACGAATGCCATGGCGAGAAGAAGCAGAAGAGCGGCCTGCGCCTCGACTCGCGGCTCGGTTGGCAGGCCGGTGGTGACGACGGACCGGTCATCAAGCCCGGCGATCCCGAGGCGAGCCGGCTCATCGAGGCGGTGCGCTATAAGAACGAGGATCTCCAGATGCCGCCGGACAACCCGCTGCGCGCCGACGAGGTCGCCGTCCTCGTCGAGTGGGTGAAGCGCGGCGCGCCCGATCCGCGCGCATCCGTGCCCACCGACGCGACGCCCAAGATCACCGCGATGACGTTCGATCAAGCGCGCGAGCATTGGGCCTTCCAACCCATCGCTTCACCGCCGGTCCCAGCTCTTTCCCGTTCGTCCCATCCCTCCCCTCCTTCCCACCCGATCGATCGCTTCATCCGCGCGCGCCTCGCGCAGGAAAAACTCGCGCCCAATCCCCGCGCCGATCCGCGCACGCTCATCCGGCGCGCCTACTTCGCGCTGCTGGGCTTCCCGCCTTCGTTCGAGCGCGTGGAGGCGTTCGCCGCGGATCCGGACCCGGACGCTTTCGCCCAGCTCGTCGATCAGCTGCTCGCGCGCCCCGAATACGGCCAGCGCTGGGGCCGCCACTGGCTCGATGTCGCGCGCTATTCGGACACCACGGAAAAATCCACCGACAGCGAGCGCCGCATCCCCTTTGCCCACACCTACCGCGACTACGTGATCGAGGCGTTCAACGCGGACAAGCCCTTCGACCGTTTCATCCGCGAGCAAATCGCCGCCGACCGCATGCCTGCCGGCGACCAAGCCGACCTGCGCGCGCTCGGTTTTCTCACGGTTGGCCGCCGCTTCGAGGGCAACCTCGAGGCGCCGCAACTCATCGTGGATGAGCGCATCGACACCATCGGCCGCGGCGTGCTCGGCCTCACGCTCGCCTGCGCGCGCTGCCACGACCACAAGTTCGACGCCATCCCGACCGCCGACTACTATTCACTCTACGGCATCCTCGCCAGCACCCAGGAGCCGATGGACCTGCCCGAGGTCGGGCGCGCCGCGGACAGCGACGCCGTGAAAAAATACCGCGCCGAGCGCGCCAAGCTTTTTACCGACTACGAAAAGCTCCTCGGCGAAATCACCGATCGCTCGCGCAAGCTCCTGCGCGAACTCGCGCCCGAATACCTGCGCCACCTCGTGCAGGAATCGGCAAACCACCGCACGCTCGAGGGCTTCGTGCCGCTCGACACGCCGCGCGGCCTGCTCGTGCTCGGCGGGGCGCCCGCGTGGGCCGGCCTTATCTCCGCCTCGCTCGCGCGCGGCGAAAAATATTTCGCCCTTTGGCCCGCGTTGCTCGCCCTGCCCGCCGCGGATTTTCCGAATCGCGCCAACGCCCTTCTGGAAGAAGCGGCACGACACCCCGCGTCGCACGACGCGGAAATCCTCGCCGCGCTGCGTGAAAAACCGCTCTCGACGATGCTCGACGCCGCCGATGCCTTCGGCCGCGTGATCACCGCGGCGCTGAAGGATCCGGCGGCGCCTGCCACCGCCACGCTCGCCGCGCGCATCAATCATGCGGACTCGTTTCCCGAGTTTAACCGCGACGCCGTCGCGATCGACGTCTTCCGCTTCGTGACCGAGCATCAGATCGTCGCGCGCCGCGACGGCGAGGCCGCCGCCAAGATCCGCGAGAGGCTCACGACCCTCGAGGCCGGCGCGCCCGTGGAACGCGCGCAGGTGCTCCTCGCGAGCGCGACGCCCTTCGATCCGCGCATCCTCACGCGCGGCGATCGGCTCAAGCCCGGCGCCGCCGTGCCGCGCCGGCTGCCGCATCTCCTCGCCGCGCTCGACTCGCGCCCCTTCGCCGACGACGGCCGCCTCGCCCTCGCCGAGTCGCTCGCGAGCCCGAAGAACCCGCTCACCGCCCGTGTGATCGTGAACCGCGTCTGGCAGCAGCACTTCGGCACCGGGCTCGTCGCGACCGCCGACAACTTCGGCGCCGTCGGCGAGCGCCCGTCGCACCCCGAGCTGCTCGATCACCTCGCGTCATGGTTCATCGCGCACGGCTGGTCGCTCAAGGCGCTGCACCGCTACCTGCTCACCTCCGCCACCTGGCAGCAAAGCGGCGCGCCGCAGCCCGCCGCGCTGGAGCGCGACCCGACCAACCGCCTGCTCTGGCGCATCGCGCCGCGCCGCCTCGATTTCGAGGCGCTGCGCGACAGCCTGCTGCGCGTGGCCGGCCGGCTCGACGTGCGCCTCGGCGGGCGCGGCGCCCCGCTCGAAGACGACTACGTGCGCCGCGCCGTCTACGGCTTCACCGACCGGTTCCGGATTCCCGCGCTCCTGCGGAATTTCGACATGGCCAATCCCGACCAGTCGATCGCGCGCCGCGGGGAGACCACGCATCCGCTGCAGGCGCTGTTCTTCCTCAACAGCCCGTTCGTCCGCACGCAGGCCGAGCACGTCAACCGCCAGCCCGAGATCGCGGAGCTGACTGACGTGCGGGCCCGCATCCTCGCCCTCTACCGCCGCATCTTGATCCGCCACCCGGACGAAGCCGACCTCGCGCTCGCTCACCGCTATCTTGGCGCGAAGCCCACCGAGGCGCAGTGGATCCAGTTTGCGCAGGTCTTGCTGCTCTCAAACGAGTTTTTCTTCTGCGACTGAACGCGTGCCCATGACCGGTCTCCGCCTCCTCTTCGCCACGGCGTTGGCCGCCGCGCCCCTGTCGCACGCGGCTGACTCCGCCGCCGCGCCCATCCCCGGTCAACGCCCGCCCCGCGAAATTCTCGCGCGGGTGCGCCCGGCTCTCGACGCCGGTCAGCGCGCGCTGGCAGCCGGTGATGCCGCTGCCGTTCGCGCGGCGGTCGCAGAGGCGGTCGCGGCCCTCGGGCCGTGGGCGGGCAACCCCGAGACCGCCACGCGCCACCACCCGCCGCCCGACCGCGCGCCCGTTGATCTGGCGCTATTGCGCGAACCGTGGCTTGCCGAGATCGCGCGCAACCTCCGCGGCGTCCCGTGGCGGAAAAATCCCGCCGGCAATCCGCGCCTCATGACCGCCGGCCTCCGCGAGGCCGCGGTTCCGCTCGAAGCTCTCGCCCGCACCGCGCTGCTCTTTCCCGAGCGCCGCGCCGCACTTGAGCTCGAGGTTCGCGCGGGCGCCGACTGGCTCGTGCGCCTGCAACGCGCCGACGGCGGCTTTGCCTTTCCCATCGGCCCCGCGCTCAAGCCGCGCGACAAGGTCGGCGAGATCGTCGCGCGCGCCGTCGCCGCCCGCCCGGAGATTGTCGTCGAGGATTGGATTCCCGACGACCCGGGTGACGGCGGCCTGCAGTTCGACCACGGGTTGTGCGGCCGCGCCCTCGTGAGCGCCTGGGAACTCACGCGCGATCCACGTCATCTCGCCGCGGCCCGCCGCGCCGCCGACTGGGCGGTCCCACGCGCGATGGTGACGAACTGGAACTACAACGCCTTCAGCGTCGGCCTGCTCGCGCGCGTCCACGGCGCGACCGGCGAGCCCCGGTATATCGCCGCGGCGGTGCGGAAGGCCGAGGTTGGCGTCCTCTCCGGCCAGCTGCCCGGCGGCCGATGGTTCGACGCGCACAACGCCTGCGCCGTCTACCATCACATCCTCCTGCGCGATCTGCTCGAGCTCGCCCGTGTGCTGCCCGCCGATCACACCTTCCGCCCGACGCTTGACGACGCACTGCGCCGCGGCCTCGACCAGGCGGCCGGAGAAACGCTCGCGCTCGGTTTCGCCGGCACCTGGACCGACAACTTCGCCGTCGCGCTGCGGGTGCTCGGCGAGCGTGCGTCGTGGCGCGACGCGCTTAACGTCTGCCTCAACGCCGCTGGCCGCGGCGGCGCGCCGGGGCTGGGCGTGGCGTCCGTCCCCGTCCTCGAACTTGCCACCCGCTCAACCCCGGTTCGCTGACGTTGCCACTGCGGCCTGCCCCCGCTTTCCTCCCTCCGCCCCCGGCCATGCCCCTTCCGTTTTCCAGCCCGATCGACGTGCTCTCCCGCCGTGAAATGCTCCGCCGCTGCGGCGCCGGCTTCGGCACACTCGGCCTGGCTGCGCTCCTGGCTCGCGTGCCCGCGCTAGGCGCCCCGCCCGCGCATCCGCTCGCGGTGCGACCGCCCCATTTCCGCGCGCGCGCCAAGCGCGTGATCCAGATCCTCGCCAACGGCGGGCCGTCGCAGATGGACACGTTTGATCCGAAGCCAGAGCTGACGAAATATCACGGCAAGCGCCTGCCCATCCATCTCGCGACCGAGCGCCCCACCGCCACCGCGCTCGGCTCGCCGTTCAAGTTCTCCCCCCACGGCCAATGCGGCCTCGAGGTGAGCGAGCTCTTCGCGTCGCTGGCGGAGAAACACGCCGACGACATGTGCGTGATCCGCTCGATGTATTCCGACTCGCCGATCCACGAGAACTGCCTGCGCCTGCTCAACTGCGGCGCGAGCATCATGGCGCGCCCGAGCATCGGCGCCTGGATCACCTACGGGCTCGGCACGGAAAACGAAAACCTCCCGGGCTTCGTCGTGCTCGTGCCCAAGGGCATGCCGGTCGCGGGCGCCGACAACTGGCAGTCGTCGTTCCTCCCCGGCGCCTACCAAGGCACCTACATCGAGACCGAGGGCAAACGCGCCTCCCAGCTGCTGGAGCACCTCCACAACGCCCATCTCGACGCAACCGCCCAGCGCGCGCAGCTC
>JAEUHB010000116.1 GCA_016794665.1 Opitutaceae bacterium | reverse complement strand
GGTCTTCGGCCTCCCCTACCTTTTCCGCGACGAGGCCCACCGCAACGCCGTGCTCGACGGCCCCATCGGCCGCGAGGTGCTCGTCGCGCCGCAAAGCAAGTTTCTGCGGGGCCTCTGCTACTACGATTCGGGCAGCCGCAGCTTCTACACCCAAAAACCCATCCGCACGCCCGCCGATCTCAAGGGCCTCAAGATCCGCGTGCAGGAGAGCCCGATGGCCTTCGCGCTCATCCGCGCCTTCGGCGCCTCCGCCACGCCGATCGCGTTTGGCGAGCTCTACACGGCGCTGCAGCAGGGCGTCGTCGACGGCGCGGAGAACAACACGCCGACGTTCCACCTCTCGCGCCATTACGAGGTCTGCAAGTTCTACTCCCTCGACGAGCACACCGTCGTGCCCGACGTGCTCGTGATTGGCACGCACGTGTGGAACAGCCTCACGCCGCAGCAGCAAACCTGGGTGCAGGAGGCCGCCGACGAATCCGCCGCCCATCAGCGCAAGCTGTGGACGGCCTCCACCGCCGAGTCGCTCGCCGCGGTCGCAAAAGCCGGCGTCGAGATCATCCGCCCTGACAAGGCGGCGTTCCGCGCCGCCGTCAGCGACCTGCGCGAAAAGGCGCGGCAGGACCCCATCGTCGGCCCGCTCGATCGGCGGATTGCGGAGACGCAGCCATGAAGTCCGTCCGCCTCGGCCTCGATCGCCTGCTCGGCGGGTTCATCTGCGTCCTGATGGGCGGGATGGTGCTCAATGTCCTCTGGCAGGTCTTCACCCGGTTCATCCTCAAGAACCCGTCGAGCTTCACCGAGGAGCTGGCGCGTTACATGATGATCTGGGTCGGCCTGATGGGCTCGGCCTACGCGACCGGGAAAAAGTCCCACCTCGCGCTCGATCTTCTCACCGCGCGGCTCGAGGGTGCGCGGAAACGGGCGTCGGAGTTCTTCATCCACGCGGTGGTGCTCCTCTTTGCGCTGGGCGTGATGGTCGGCGGCGGCGGGCGGCTCGTCTACATCCAGCTCTCGCTCGGCCAGCAGTCGGCCGCGCTGCAGTGGAAGACGGGCTACGTTTACCTCGCGGTGCCGCTCGCCGGAGCGTTCATCGCCTTCTACAGTGTCCTCGCGCTCATCGACGCGGCGCGCGGGCAGACGGAGTCGGGCCAGCAATCCTCGGGGCTGAACTGAAATGAACGAAGCCATCATCCTCGCGCTCGTCTTCGCCGTGCTGCTGTTCGCGGGCGTGCCGATCTCGTTTGCCATCGGGGCGGCAGCGGTGGGCGCGCTGCTCGTGTCCCTCGATCCCACGGCCGCCACGACGGTGATCGCGCAGCGCATGGCCTCGGGGCTCGACAGCTTTGCGCTGCTCGCGATCCCGTTCTTCATCCTCTCGGGCCAGCTCATGAACCGCGGCGGCATCGCCCGCCGCCTGATCGATCTGGCCAAGGTGGTCGTGGGCCGGCTGCCCGGCGGGCTGGCCTACGTGAATGTGCTCGGGAGCATGCTCTTTGGCGCCATCTCGGGCTCGGCGGTCGCCGCCGCCGCGGCCATCGGCGGAACGATGACGCCGATGATGAAACGCGAGGGCTACAACCGCGAGTTCAGCGCCGCGGTGAACATCTCCGCCGCGCCCATCGGGCTGCTCATCCCGCCCAGCAACGTGATGGTGATCTACTCCCTCGCGAGCGGCGGCGTCTCGATCGCGGCGCTTTTCCTCGCCGGCTATGTGCCCGGCATCGTGCTCGGGCTGGCCCTGATGGCGACCATCGCGATCGTGGCCAAGGGCAAGAACCTCCCCGTCGGCGAGAAGATCGCGCTGGCCGAGGCGGTGCGGATCTTCCTCGCCGCGCTGCCGAGCCTGCTGCTCGTCCTGCTCGTGATGGGCGGCATCATCCTCGGCTGGTTCACGCCCACGGAGGCGAGCGCGATCGCGGTGGCCTACACGTTTGTCCTCTCGGTGCTGGTTTACCGGGAAATCCAATGGCGCGAGCTGCCCGGCTTGCTCACCGACTCCGCCGCGACGACTGCGATCGTGCTCCTGCTCGTGGGCGCCTCGATGGGCATGTCGTGGGTGATGTCGTCGGCCAACATCCCGCAGGCCGTCACCGCGACGATTCTGGCGATCACGGACGACAAGGTGATGCTGCTCCTCATCATCAACGTGCTGCTGCTCGTCGTCGGCACCTTCATGGACATGACGCCCGCCGTGCTGATCTTCACGCCGATCCTGTTGCCCATCGTGCAAAAATTCGGGATGACGCCGCTGCACTTCGGCCTGATGTTGATTTTCAACCTCTGCATCGGCCTGTGCACGCCGCCGGTGGGCAGCTGCCTGTTCGTCGGCTGCGGTGTCGCCGAGACGACGATCGCGAAAGTGTGGCGGCCGCTACTGCCGTTCTTCTTCGCGATGTTCGCCGTGCTGATGCTCGTGACCTTCTGGCCGGCGCTGTCAACGGCGCTGCCCAAGGCGCTGGGGTTCTGAAGCAGGGCGGGTCAAAGACCAACCCTACTTGGAAAACTCCTTCGCGAGCGCCAGGCCGAAGTAGTCGCGGGCGTTGGCGAAGCAGATGTTCCTCACCATCGCGCCGACGACCTTGGGATCGTTCGGAATCAGGCCGGCGGCCATGTCGGCGCCAAGGAGGTTGCAGAGCGTGCGGCGGAAATACTCGTGGCGCGGGTAGCTAACGAAGCTGCGCGAGTCCGTGATCATGCCGACGAAGCGCGAGAGGAGGCCGAGATTCGAGAGCGCGTTCATCTGCCACTCCATGCCTTCCTTTTGGTCGAGGAACCACCACCCGCTGCCAAACTGCATCTTGCCGGCCACGGAGCCGTCCTGGAAATTCCCAATCATCGTGCCGAGGACGTAGTTGTCGTTCGGGTTGTTGTTGTAGAGGATCGTGCGCGGGAGCTGGTCGGTGGAGTCGAGGGCGTTGAGGTAGCGCGAGAGCGCGGAGGCCTGCGGGAAATCGCCGACCGAATCGAAGCCCGTGTCGGGGCC
>JAEUHB010000114.1 GCA_016794665.1 Opitutaceae bacterium | reverse complement strand
CGTGAGCTGCAGCGGCGTGTTGTAGACGTTGGCGAAACCTGTTCCCTCCGCGCGCCAGCGCTCGCGGCCCGTCGCCCGGTCGAGCGCGCGGATCGAGCGGCTCTCCTCGGCGGCGTTCACCAGCACGAGGTCCTTGTGCAGCACCAGGCTCGCCGCCGACCCGAAGCCTTGCCGGCCGGAATCGCGCCCCACGTCCGCCTGCCAAAGCCGCCGCCCATCCATCCCGAAAGCGAGCACGCCGGTTTTCCCAAACAGGACAAAGACGCGCTCGCCATCCGTCGCGGGCGTGTGGCTCGCGTAGCCATGCTCCGCGAGCCGCGTGTAACGCACCTCGCCCGGCACGGCGGGGACGCTCGCCGTCCACCGGATTCTGCCGCTCGTCGCGTCGAGGCACACGAGGTGCCGCGTGAGCAGCGCGAGATCGCCCTCTGCGCTGGCGTTCTCGCCGAAGCCGCTGAAGCACGTGACGAAAATCGCGCCGCCGGTTCGAATCGGGCTCGAGGCGCCCGGCCCGGGCAACTCGGTCTTCCACCGCAGGTTTTTCGTCCCGCTCCACTCCAGGGGCGGTCGCGCCTCCGCGGCGGTGCCTGTCCCGTCCGAGCCGCGGAAACGCGTCCAGCCCTCCGCCGCCGCGTGCGCGGTCGCAACCGGGGCAAACACGCAAGCGAGGAGAATTTTCGCCAAGAACCCCTTCATGACAGCGAGGACGATGGCGCAGTGTGTCATTTCAAAGGCGCCCCGCTCACGTCGAGGTCGGGCTTGGTGTTCCAGCGCGGCTTCCAGTCGGGCTTCTCGATGCGCGTGCGGAAGATGATCGTGTTGTCGAGGTCGAGGTCGGCGGTCCAGATGAACTTCGCGCCCTTGAAATCCGCGTCGTAGAAGGGCTGTTTCGGGCTTACGCGCTCCTCGGTGTGTTCCACGGCGCTGGGCCACGCGCTGTCGTCGAAGTCCACCGCCCACCACTTTTCTGGGATCGGCGTGTGCTCGACCTTGGGGTTCTTCACGTCGCCGTTGCGCGGGCCGCGGAAAAACGACTTCGCCTTCCAGCTCGCGTTGGAGACGGTGCCGTCGCCGAACTTGATGATGAACCCACCGTCGCCGATGTGGTCGCCGTATTCGAGGCCGGTCTTCGGGTCGGCATTGTCCTTCGCCATCACTGCGATCGTCATGGGATACTCGGGGAGAAAATCGACGGAGATGACGTTGTGCGGCGTGAACGGGATTGAATCCACGGCGACGAGGCGGCCGTTGACGTAGAGCACGAACCAATTGTCGGCGTAGACGTTGATTTTGATGGTGTCGGCCATCGTGGGCTTGACGAGGCCAGGCTGGCTCGGGGGGCGGGCGCGTTTGGTTCCCGGCTCGGCGGCGATGAGCGCAAGCACCGAGCCGGCGATTATGAACAGCAAGGAGGGGAGACGTTTCACGGTCCAAGGATGTGCCGGGCGAATTAACGCGGCGCGCCGTTTCGGATTAAGAGACCTTCATCTTTCCCCGCTTGACCCCGGCACGCTTCGGACGGGCGATCACGGCGCGTGAAGATCCTCCTCGTCGAAGACGACCCCAAGCTCGCCGGCCTCGCGCTCAAGGGCCTGCGCGCGCGCGGCTTTGTCGTCGACCACGCGGCCAACGGCGACGACGGGTTCGCGCTGGCCACCACCCGCAGCTATGACGCGCTCGTGCTCGACATCATGCTGCCCGGGCGCGACGGCCTGAGCATCCTGCGCCAGCTGCGCGCGAAGAGCATCGCGACCCCCGTCGTCCTGCTCACCGCGCGGAGCGCCCTCGACGAGCGACTCGACGGCCTGAACCTCGGCGCCGACGACTACCTGACGAAGCCGTTCTACGTGGAGGAGCTGATCGCGCGGTTGCACGCGGTCATCCGGCGCGCGAGCGGCGTCGGGCTGAGCCTGCTGCACAACGGCGAGGTCACCGTGAACCTCCTCACGCGCGAGGTGCGTGTGAAAGGCGCGGCGGTCGAGCTGACCGCGCGCGAGTTCGCGCTGCTTTCCTTCCTCCTGCGCTCGCCCGGGCGCGCCTTCACCCGGGCGCAGATCTGCGAGCACGTGTGGCACTACCACTTCGACCCCGGCACCAACCTCGTCGACGTCTACGTGCAGCATGTCCGGAAGAAGCTCGGCGACGCCGGGCCCGCGCTGATCGAGACGGTGCGCGGCGTCGGCTACCGCGCGCGGCCCGAGACCGCCGCCGGTGCGGCGCCATGAACTCGTTTCGTGTGCGCCTCGCGCTGCTGGTGGGCGCCCTCACGGCGGCCCTCCTGCTCGCGACCGCGTGGGCCGGCTGGGGCATCGCCACGCGCTTCAGCCTCGACCGCCTCGACCGTGAGCTGCGCCATCTCGCGGGCGGCAACCTCGACCGCGTCAACGACCGCGGCCACTGGGATCGCCTGCACACCGCGCTGGCGTTTGTCTCCGGCGGTGACCGGCCGCGCGCCTACGCCATCTGGGCCGGGCGCAACGGCCGCGAGGACTACCGCTCGCCCAATTGGCCCGCCAGCCTCGCGCCCGAAAAACTGCCCGCAACGTCCGTCTACGAGGGCGGCCTGACCTTCGAGACGCCGCCGCCCCCCCCGCGCCGCGAGCCGATCTCGGCGCGCAACCCGGCGCTGCCGCTCAAGCAGCCGGCCTTTGTCACCGCGCAGGCCGAGGGCAGCGCATGGCGCGTCGCCGTCACGGGCAACCCCTACGTGACCCTCATCCTTGCCGCGAATCTCGACGAGCTGCAGGCCGACTTGAACCGCCTGCGCCAGCGTCTGCTGCTCGCGCTGCCCATCGTGCTCGCGGTCGTCGGCGCCGGCGCCTGGTGGCTCGCGACGCGCGCGCTGCGGCCGATCGCGGCGCTCACGCGCGCCGCCGAGTCGGTGAGCGCCCGCGACCTTTCGCAACGCATCGCGGTGCCGGCGCACAATCGCGAGTTCCAGCGGCTCGCGTCGGTGTTCAACGCGATGCTCGACCGGCTCGAGGTCAGCTTCCGGCAGGCCACGCGGTTCAGCGCCGACGCCTCGCACGAGTTGAAGACCCCGCTCGCGTTGCTGCAGGCCGAGCTGGAGCAGGCGCTCAATGCCGCGTCCCCCGGCTCGGCCGCAGCCGCGAGCTACACCAGCCTGCTCGAGGAAGTGCACCGCCTGAAGGCGATAGTGCAGAAGCTCCTCCTGCTCTCACTCGCCGACTCCGGGCGGCTCGAGCTCCACCGCACGCCCACCGACCTCGGGCGCCTGCTGGCCAACGTGGCCGAGGACTGCGCCGCCCTCGCGCCCGGGCTCGTGATCGAGCACGCCTTGCCCGCGGGCGTGCTCGTGCCGGCCGACGCCGTGCTGCTCGAACAGGCGCTGCAAAACCTCGCCGGCAACGCGATCAAATACAACCGCGACGGCGGGCTCGTCCGCCTTGAGTTGCGCGTGGATCGCGCGGCGGGCACGGCCACCCTCCGCGTCGGCAACACCGGCCCGGGCATCGCCGCCGAAGATCGGCCGCGGGTCTTTGAGCGTTTCTTTCGCGGCGACCGTGCCCGCACCCAGCAGGGCGCCGTCCCGAGCGCCGGGCTGGGCCTCAGCCTGTCGCGCGAGATCCTGCGCGCCCACGAGGGCGACCTCGTTCTGGCGCCCGCCCGCGAAGGCGGAGACTGGACCGAGTTTGTCGCCACGCTCCCGCTCGCGCCGGCCGGCTAAGCGCGAACTGTCCGGCGCACGGCGGCATTTGCGCAACGGAGCAACTTCGCGTCCACTGCCCGTCATGCGCTCCGCCCTGCCCCGCCTCGCATCGGTCTCGTCCGTCGCATTTTTCGTTCTCTGCCTTTTCGCTCCGTCGCACGCCGCTGATTCCTCGTCCTCCTCCCCGTGGCCGGAAATCACGCGCGAAAACAAACCCTGGACCCGCTGGTGGTGGCCCGGCAGCGGCGTGGACAAGGCCTCGCTCACGGCACAGCTCGAGAAATTCGCCGCCGCCGGCCTCGGCGGCGTTGAGATTACCCCCATCTACGGCGCCAAGGGCTACGAGTCCCGCTACATCCCGTTTCTCTCACCGAAGTGGATGGAGATGCTCGAGCACGTCGGCCGCGAGGCGCAGCGGCTCGGCCTCGGCGTCGACATGGCCACCGGCACCGGCTGGCCCTTCGGCGGCCCGTGGATTGACGAGCCAAACGCCCTCCAACGCGCCGTCCTCCGCGACGGCAAGATTGTCGGCGAGCCGAGCAAGATGCTCGTGAAGCGCGCCGCGCCCGGCGGCGAGGGCCTCGTCGCCGATCCGTTTTCGCCGGATGCGCTGCGCCGCTACCTCGCGCCATTCGACCAGGCGTTTGCCAATTTCCCGCGCGGCCTCGTGCGCGGCCAGTTCCACGACTCGTTCGAGTATTTTCAGGCGAGCTGGACCGCGAGGCTCCCGGAGGTCTTCCGCGCGATGCACGGCTACGACATCCAGCAATTCGCCACCGAGCTCACGACGCGCAATGCCGCCGACGTGAAGACCATCGACCGCGACACCCTCGCGCGCATCAAGAGTGACTATCGCGACACGCTCGCCGCGCTTCACCTCGATTACCTCACGACCTGGGTGAAGTGGTCGCACGACAAAGGCTGGCTCGTCCGTAACCAATCGCACGGCGCGCCCGCCAACCTCCTCGATCTCTACGGCGCGGTGGACATCCCGGAGACCGAGACCTTCGGCTCAACGCCGTTTCCCATCCCCGGCCTCCGTCGCAACGCCGACGAGATTCGCACCGGGAACGAGCAGGACCTGCCAGAGCCGCTCGTCATGCGCATGGCCTCCTCCGCCGCGCACGTGATGGGCCGCCGCTACGCCTCGAGCGAGACCGCCACCTGGCTGCGCGAGCACTGGAAAGTCTCGCTCGCCTACGTGAAGCCCGAGATCGACGCCGTCTTCGCCAGCGGCATCAACCACGTCTTCTACCACGGCACCGTCTTCTCGCCGCAGGACGCCGCGTGGCCCGGCTGGCTCTTCTACGCCTCCACGCAGTTCAACCCCAACAACACCTGGTGGGACGACTTCGCCGCGCTCAACCGCTACGTCGCCCGCGTGCAGTCCGTGCTCCAAGCCGGCCAGCCCGACAACGACATCCTCCTCTACTGGCCCCTCGCCGACGTGTGGGACAACGCCGACGGCCTCGCCAAAATGCTCACCGTCCACGACGTGAAATTCCTGACCGAGCAACCCGTCGGCAAACTCGCCCACCAACTCGCCGCGAAAGGCTTCCAATTCGATTACATCTCGGACGCGCAGCTCCTGCAGACGGAGTTTACCGACTGGGATGGCAACGTCGGCCGAATCAAAACTCCTGGTGGCCGGTATCGTGCGATTGTCGTTCCGAAGACTCGCCGGATGCCCCTCGAATCCCTGCAACGTCTTCTCGGTCTCGCGGAGCGAGGTGCCAGCATTTTCTTCGTCGAATCCTTGCCCGAAGATGTGCCCGGTTACGGGCAGCTAACAGACCGCCGTGCGAAGATGAAGGCCTCAATCGACGAATGGACCTTTAGGGAGCTGGTGCCTGAGTTGGGAACTGCCGTCGGTCTGCCGAAGAAAACTCCCGCCAGGGAAATACTCGGTTTCAACTCAGCCTTTGTTTTCACGTCAACGGACTCACTAATGCGCGCACTCTCCGACGGATTCCTAGGGATCGGACGAGAACCTGCCGCCGAAATCGGCCTATCGATCGTGCGGCGTCGCACCGATGCCGGCTCCGGCTATTTCATTTCCAATCTGTCATCCCGTCCTTTCGACGGCTGGCTGCCGCTCGGTCGGGAGGCCAGTAGCGTCAATATTCTTGATCCGCTTACAGGCCAAACCGCGCTGGCGTCTCGTCGCAATGGAGTTTCGGACGCAGGAAGAAGGCGCACTGAAATTCGTCTTCAGCTTCGCGCCGGTGAGAGTCTCGTATTGCGCACCATACTGAACAGTGATGCCCGCGGACCGCGTTGGCCTTACAGCCAACCCTCCGCCACCGAGCCTATCGCCCTCTCTGGCCAATGGTCCCTCAGCTTCACCAAAGGCGGCCCCGAACTTCCGCCCGCGCTCACCACGACCGAGCTGAAATCATGGACCGACCTCGGCGGCGACGAAGCCAAGCGCTTCGGCGGCACCGCGCGTTACCGACTCGAATTCGACGCCCCCACCGCCAAAGCCGACACTTGGCTCCTTGACCTCGGCGACGTGCGCGAGAGCGCGCGCGTGCGACTCAACGGCCGCGATCTCGGCACGCTGTGGAGCATCCCGTTTCAGGCGCGCTTCAACGGCGCGTTGCTCAAGCCCACCGGCAATATCCTCGAGCTCGACGTCACCAACCTCGCCGCCAACCGCATCCGCGACCTCGACCGCCGCAAGGTGGACTGGAAAATCATGCGCGAGATCAACTTCGTGAACATCAACTACCGGCCCTTCGATGCCAGCTCCTGGCCGCTCACGCCCAGCGGCCTACTTGGACCGGTCACGCTCACGCCGCTCAAGGCGCTCACGCCCTGAACCGCGGGATCACTCGTCCCGTGCGCGTCGTGTAGGCCTGATACTCGTCGCCGAATTTCTCCCGCATCATCCGCTCCTCGCGGCCCACGCGGACAAAATACAGCGTCCCGAAGCCGACCAGCCCCGCGAGGCCCGCGACTGTGTTGGGCAGGATGAGCGCCTGCGCCAGCGCCCACAGCCAGAAGGCCGCATACATCGGGTGCCGCACGCGCGCATACACGCCCTCCGTCACGAGCCGGTGCTGCGTGCGCACCTCGAGCGTCACCGACCAGTTTTTCCCGAGGTCGCGGTGCGTCCGCGCAAACAGCCGCAGCGACCCGGCAAAGACGAGCGCGCCCGCCGCGATCAGCCACGGCGAGGCGGCGTAGTTCGCCGCGCGCGGCCAGCCCAGCATCACCCACGCGAATGGCACGGTGAAAAGCCCCGTGAACGAGATCACGAGCAGCACCAATTCGAGGGCGCGGCCGGGCGCGCGCTCGACGGCCATGCGCTTGGCGCGCAGCGCGTGCGGAAACCGAATCACATACCAGCCCACCACGCCGGCGCCCCAGACGAGGCCTGCGACCATGTTCAGGCTCATGGCGCGGCCCTCACGCTCCCGTCGGCAGCGAAAAGCGCCGCCGGCCCGCCGGGCGTGGCGACGATCTGGTCAAAGCTGAGCGGGCCGCAGGCAAACATGAAGAAGTCGTAGCGCGCGGGCTGGTCGTTCGCCATCAGGAATTGGTAGTGCAGCCGCACCCAGCGATGGCGGAAGCGCCGGTAGGTCTCCGGCGCCAGCATCTCACGCACGTGCGCGCGGCGCACCATCGGGCGGCTGCCCGGCTCATAGGTCCGCTGCCGCCGGAGCGAAAGCGGGTCGACCTTGTAGAAGCTGATCGGGTCGTCGCACGCCTGGTATTCGGCCCACGCCAGCCCAGGCGCGGCGGCCACCCGGGCGGCGCACGCCCGCACGCGCGCCCCGCGCGGGTGCAAGCCCAGCTTGGGGATCGTCGCACCCACGGTGAGCAGCCGCACCCGCAGCCCCGGCTCGCGGTCGAGCGCGCGCGCCAGCAACTCGAGCGCAAGCGTCGCCCCGAAGCTGTGCCCTACGAGCACGATCTCGTCCGCCGCGCCGGCTCGCGCCTCCGCCAGCAGCACCTCGGCCAGTTTCTCGATCCGGGCCCCCACCTCCGGGCGGTGCCCGCGCACGTAGCCGCGCGCAAAGTCCCAGTCGTCGAGCGCCTGCGCCACGCGCCAGTGGCGGCCGACCGTGGCGTAGAGCACGACAAACAACGCCACCCCCGCGGCCGCTCCCGCCGGCACGCCGGCCTTGGTAGCAACAGGCACTCCCACCGCCCCAGCCACGGCCGCAAACAATGCCAGCGCCGCGAACGGAAAACAAAAGAACAGCGCGTAGGGCCAGCTCGCGCGAACGTAGCGCAGCGCCGTGCCGGTGCCGGCGAAATCCGCCAACGTGACCAACGCCCGCGCGAGACGGCCCGGGGTCGCGCGGGCCATGTCCGCGGCCACGAGGTCGTCCCAACGCAGCACGCGGTAGGTGGTGTGCGTTTTCCAATCGGGGCCGGTGGTCTCGGCGGTCCAGCCTGCGGTCAGCCCGTCCGGCTCCACCGTGAGGGCCGAGGCGCTCGCGGTGAGCCCCCACGTGCGCGCGTAGCGCGCCAGCTCGCGCCCAAACAGCCGGTGCTGATCCTCCGGGCGCACGGGATCGTAGCCACCGAGGTGCAGGAGGGTGCGGCGCGCTACTCGGTTCATCGGGCGGCGGCCGCCGGCGCCGCTACGACGGCCGCGATGTCGGCGAGGATGGCGGCGTGGACGTGGGGGTTGGTCGTCAGCGTAAAGTGATCCGTGTCCGGCTCGCGCAGCTCCGCGTGGCTGCCGTTGAGGTCCAGGTTGGTCAGCGCCGCCCCGCTGTTCGCCCCGAGGTCCAGCGATACGCCGCGAAAAAACGGCAGCACCCCGCGCAGGCCGCGTGAAAGGTAGTAGTTGCGGCACACGCGCACGCCGCGTGGCACCGGCGGCGGCCAGCAGGGGTCGAGCGTCACGACCAAATCCACGGCGACGCCCGCCCGGCCGAGCTCAGCGGCGAGCTGCAGCGCGGCATCGCCGCCGAACGAGTGGCCGAGCAGGATGAGCGGCCCGCGCCGCGGCCCCGCGAGCGGCGCGATGAGATCGCGCCACTGGCTGTGGCGAAAGACCGCCGCCTCGCAGCCGGTCGCGCGGACCTCGGCGGCGAGCGGATCGATTCCGGGCGAGAGATCGTTCCAGCCGCGCAGCAAGATCACGCGGCCCTTCGCGTCGGCGGGCGCCCGGGCGAGCGTCGCGAGGTCGCCCGCCGGCTGGCTGACGCACCCCGCCAGCGCGAGCGCGCCGAGGCCGGCAAGCAACGCGGGGCGAAGGCTGGAGGGCATCGCGTGGTTTTGGGCGCGCGCCGCGGGCGGTTCAAACGCGAACTGGCCGCGGGCGGGACGCTGTTATTCGCGTTGTCATGGCTGGCGGTGCGCGCAGTTTCGTCCTGTCCCCATGGCTTCACTCCTCCGCGATGCGCGCGACGCGCTGCGCCACCTCATGATCGCGCGCGACAACATGGTCGCGGCGTGGCCGAAGTCCTACTACCGGCGCGAGATGATCGTGGAGAAGCTCCTGGGCCGCCGGCTCGTGATCGTGAACCTGCCGGCCGGCGTGCAGCACGTGCTCGTCTCGCACGCCGACCGCTACCCGAAGAGCCCGAGCAACGACCAGGCCCTGCGCACGCTGCTCGGCCAGGGGCTGTTCGTCAGCGAAGGCCCGCTCTGGCTGCGGCAGCGGCGCGCGGTCACGCCCGCGGTGCACACCGGCCGCCTGCCCGGCTACGCCGCGGCGATCGTGCAGGCCGGCGAGGAGATGCTCGCCCGCTGGCGCGCGCGCCCCGCGGGCTTCGAGGTCGACGTGACGGAGGACTTCACCCTCCTCACCGCCGAGATCATCTCGCGGATCATGTTTGGCTTTCGCCTGGGGGAAAAGGTCCACGAGCTGTTCGACGCCTTCGCCGCCTACCAAGCCTCGCACGGCCGGGTGCACATGGCCGAGCTGCTCGGCCTGCCCAACTGGCTCCCGCGGCCGAGCCGGCTGCGCGGCCGCCGCGCCGTGGCGCGCTTCGACCGCGTAATCATGGAGATCATCGCCGCGGGGCGCGCGCGCAACGTGACCGACTTCGAGGAGTTCCTCGCGCTCTTGATCAACTTTCGCGACGAGCAGGGCCGGCCGATGGACCCGTCGCTGGTGCGCGACGAGGTCGCGTCGATCTTTCTCGCCGGCCACGAGACCACGGCGATCACCCTCGGCTGGGCCAGCTGGCTGCTGGAAACGCACCCGGCGGTCGAGGAGCGGCTCGTCGCCGAGGTGCGCCACGTGCTCGGCTCCCGCGCCCCCACGATCGAGGACTACCCGCGGCTCACCTACACGCGCGCCGTGGTCGAGGAGACCCTGCGGCTCTACCCGCCGGTGCACGTGTTTTCGCGCCGCGCGACCGCGGACGACGAGATCGCGGGCGTGAAGATCCCGCGCGGCACCTTCGTCACCATCTCCTCGTGGGTGCTGCACCGCCACAAGCTGTGGTGGGAGGCGCCGGAGAAATTCGATCCGGAGCGGTTCCTCCCGCCCCGCGCCGAGAAGAACGAGCGCTTTGCCTACATCCCGTTCGGCGCCGGCCCGCGCATCTGCCTGGGCAAGCACCTCGGGTTGATGGAAGCCGTGCTGTTGCTCGCGATGATCGTCCGCGACTGGCGGCTGACGCTGCGCCCCGGCCACCCGGTCGAGCCGCTGGGCCGCATGACGCTGCGCCCCAGGCTCGGGTTGCCGATGCGGATCGCGCCGAGACCCTAGCGCGGCCGCGCGGGCCTGGCGCGCGGGGCCGCACTTTCCGTTTGTGCGCGACGTCCCCGCGCCCACGATGCGTCCATGCCATCGCCATCGCCGGAGGGTTTCCGTTAATGTCCGAGTCCTTGCGCATCGCCGCCGAGATCGCCCTCGTGCTGGGCCTCGTGCTGGCCAACGGCTTCTTCGTGGCCGCGGAGTTTGCGCTCGTGAAGATCCGCGCGAGCCAGCTCCGCCCCATGGCCAAGCACGGCGGGTGGCGCGTAAAGTTTGCCCTGCGCGCGACCGAGCGGCTCGACGCCGTGCTCTCCGCCACGCAGCTCGGCATCACGCTCACCAGCCTCGGCCTCGGCTGGGTCGGCGAGCCGATCATCGGCCACCGCATCGAGCCCATCCTGCGGCAGGCCGGGGTGACCGACCCGGACGCGATCAAGTCCTTCGGCTTCGCGATCGCGTTCGGCCTGATCACGTTCTTCCACATCGTGCTCGGCGAGCTCGCGCCCAAGTCGCTCGCAATCCAGCGGCCCAAGGGCGTGTCCGTCAACGTGGCGGCGCCGCTCATCTTCTTCTACTGGGTTTTCTTCCCGTTCATCTGGGTGCTCAACCACACCGCGGCGCTCATCCTGCGCGCCTTCGGCCTGCGGCCGGCCTCGGAGAGCGAGCATGGTTTCAGCGCGGAGGAGCTCGAGTATGTCTTCTCCAACGCCCGCCACACGCACCCCGGCGACGCGCTCATCAACCGGCTCATGGTGCGCTCCGTGCGCCTGCGGAGCGTGACCGCGCAGCAAGTGATGCGGCCGCCCGACAAGATCGTCGCCCTCTGGCTCGATCGGCCCCTCGACGAGAACCTCCGTATCGCGCAGACGGCCCACTACAGCCGTTTCCCGGTTTGCAGCGGCTCGCTCGACAACGTGAAGGGTATCCTGCTGGTGCGCGAATGGCTCTGGCAGATCACCGTGCTCGGGCCCGACGCGCCGTTTGAGCCGCTCGTGCGCCCGCCGCTCACGTTTATGCTCAAGACGCCGATCCACTCGATGATCGAGCTGTTCCGCACGTCGCGCGTCCACCTCGCCATCGTGCTCGATCAGGACCTCAAGACCGCGGGCATCGTGAGCTTCGAGGACGTGCTCGAGGAGATCGTCGGCGACATCCGCGACGAGTTCGACCTCGGGACGGGCCCCATCTACGAGCACACGGAAAACGCCATCGTGGTCAGCGGCCTTTTCACCATGCGTGAGCTCCAGGCCGAGACGGGCTGGGCCTTCGACTGGCTGCCGCGCGAGACCGTTGCCGCCTGGGCGGAACGCAACCGCGGCCGCACGCTGCGCCGGGGCGAGACGTTTGCGATCGGCGAATTCAGCGTAACCGCCACCGATGTGACCGCGGAGCGCGCGCGCCGCTTGCGCGTGGAGCGGCCACCTTCCTCCGAACTCACCGAGTCGGCCTGAGTGTGCGCGACCGCTTGATTTTTCCGACCGTCCGCTAAAATGGCCGGCTCACCCTTTCCATCCATGTCCACCGCCACGCCGCAGAAGTTCGAGTTCCAAGCCGAGATCAAGCAGCTCCTCGATATCGTCATCCATTCGCTCTACACGGAGAAGGAGATCTTTGTCCGTGAGCTCGTGTCCAACGCCTCCGACGCGCTCGAGAAGCTCCGCCACACGCAAATCACCGAGAAGGATATCTTCGACGATAAGCTCGACCTCGAGATCAACGTCACCACCGACGACAAGGCCAAGACCATCACGATCCAGGATTTCGGCATCGGCATGACGCGCGACGAGCTGGTGAAGAACCTCGGCACCATCGCGCACTCGGGCTCGAAGCAGTTCCTGAAGGCCCTCGGCGAAGGCGGCGCGAAGAACACCAACCTCATCGGGCAGTTCGGCGTCGGCTTCTATTCCGCCTTCATGGTGGCCAAGGCGGTGAAGGTCTACTCGCGCTCGTGGCGCGCCGGCGAACCCGGCCACGTCTGGACGAGCGACGGCTCCGGCAGCTACGAGATTGAGCCCAGCGAAGGCGAGCGCCGCGGCACCAAGATCGTGATCGAGCTGAAGGACGACTGTGCCGATTTCGCGCAGGACTCCGAGATCAAGGAGATCCTTGAGCGCTACAGCGCGTTCGTGTCGTTCCCGATCAACCTCAACGGCAAGCGCGTCAACACCGTCCAGGCCCTCTGGCTCCGCAACAAAGCGGAGATCAAGGACGAGGAATACACCGAGTTCTACAAGTTCCAGGCCCACGCCTACGACGAGCCGCGCCTGCGGCTCCACTTCAGCGCGGACGCCCCGCTCTCGATCAATGCGCTGCTCTTCGTCCCGAAGGAGAACACCGAGAAGCTCGGCCTCGCGCGCCTGGAGCCCGCCGTATCGCTCTACTGCCGCAAGGTCATGATCGACGCGAAGCCGAAGGACCTGCTGCCGGAGTGGCTGCGTTTCCTGAAGGGCGTCGTCGACAGCGAGGACCTGCCATTGAACATCTCGCGCGAGACGATGCAGGACAAGGCGCTCGTCGCCCGCCTGAATTCCGTCATCTCGAAGCGCTTCCTCAAGTTTCTCGAGGAAGAGGCCAAGCACCGCGCCGACGCCTACCAAGATTTCTACAAGGAATTCGGCCACTTCCTGAAGGAGGGCGCTGCGCTCGATTTCGCGCACAAGGAGGCCCTGACAAAGTTGCTCCGCTACGAATCCTCCCTCACCGAAATGGGCAAGCCCACCTCGCTCGCGGACTACGTCTCGCGCATGGGCGCGGAGCAAAAGGAAATCTATTACCTCGTCGGCCCGAACCGCGCTGCGATCGAAAGCGGCCCGTATCTCGAAGGCTTCAAGGCCCGCAACCTCGAGGTGCTTTTCTGCTTCGAGGCCGTGGACGAATACGTGATGAACAACGTGCGCGAGTTCGACGGCAAGAAACTCACCGCCGCCGACCACGCTGACGTCAAGCTCGCGGACCTGCCCAAGCCCGAGGGCGCGCTGAGCGACGACGACGTGAAGAAGCTCACCGGCTGGCTCAAGGACACGCTCGGCGAACGCGTGGCCGAGGTGAAGGCCAGCGACCGCCTCGTGGACTCGCCG
>JAEUHB010000053.1 GCA_016794665.1 Opitutaceae bacterium | reverse complement strand
CCATCGAGGTGCTCGCGCGCAACGGCGTCGAGGTCCGCGTGCACCCCGCCCCGCGCTGCTGCGGAGCCGACTCGTGGCACACGGGGGCTTTGGAAGAGGCGCGGGCGGTCGCCCGGCGCAACCTAGACGCGTTCCCAGGCGACGTCGACGCGATCCTCACCAACGCCGCCGGCTGCGGCTCGGCGATGCACGAGTATCACCTCATCCTGAAGGGCACGCCCGACGAGGCGCGCGCGGAGTCGTTTCGGAAACGCGTCGTCGATGTGAGCGTGTTTCTCGGCAAAATCGGGCTGCGCGAGAAACCCGTCGCCGCCAGCGGCGCGCTGGTCGTCGCCTACCACGACGCCTGCCACCTCGCCAACGCGCAGGGCGTGCGCGCCGAACCGCGCGGGCTCCTGCGCGCCATCCCCGGCGTCGAGGTGCGCGAGCTCCCCAACGCCCACCTCTGCTGCGGCAGCGCGGGCACCTACAACCTGGACCAACCCGCCATCGCCGAGTCGCTCGGCGCGCAGAAGGCGCAGGCGGTGATCGGCACGGGCGCGAGCGTCGTCGCGACCGGCAACATCGGTTGCCTCACGCAACTCAAGACGCACCTCGAAAAACTCGGCTCGCCCGTGCGCGTGCGCCACACGATGCAGGTGCTGCGCGACGCGTATCGCGCCTCTTCCTCGTCATGAAAGCCCTCGCCCGCGTCATCACGTTTTTCGCGCTGCTCGCCGTCCCCGCCTTTGCAGCCGTCCCACCAGTGATCGCCGCCGTCCAGGCCGACCAGGCCCGCACCAAGGCGATGATGGCCGGCGATGCCACCGCGCTCGCCAACCTGATGTCGGATCAGCTCCGCTTCGCGCACTCCGACGGCCGCGTCGAGTCGAAGGCCGACTACGTGAAGAACCTCCTCGCGGGCGACACCGCCTACGCGGACGTGAAGCTGAGCGAGATCGAGACCAAGCTGATTGCACCGGACGTAGTGACCATCATCGGCGCGCAGCGCATGAGGAAGCGCCTCGGGCCCGATTGGTCGGAGGTATATCTGCGCTACCTCGCCGTGTGGCGCAACGAGAGCGGCACCTGGCGCCTGGTCGCCTGGCAGTCCGCGCGGCCCGCGGGCAACAGTGTGGTGCCGAAAAAGTAGGACCTGGGGCGGCCCGACATGTCGGCCGTAAAGCCCGACCTACGGTGCGTTCAGCCGCTCCCTCTCGCGCAGCGCCTCCGGGAAATCCGGCCGCAGCTTCAGCGCGTTTTCCACCGCGCCGCGCGCCTCGCCGATCTGGCCGGCCTCCGCGAGGAATCGCGCATAGGCGAGAAACGCCGCCGGATCAGGCCGCAAGCGCAAGGCCGTGCCAAAGTGCTCTCGCGCGCGCGACAGTTCTCCCGCCCGCGCGAGCGCAAGGCCGAGATTGTAGTGCTCCCCCGCATGCCCCGGCTCCCGCGCGACAATCTCGGCATAGTGCCTCGCCGCGTCGGCGAAACGCCCGAGCAGGAAGAGCGTGCGCGCGGCGTTGCGGTGCGCGTTGAGGTGCCGCGGATCGAGGGCGAGGGCCGCCTCGTGAGCCGCGAGCGCGCCCGGCGCATCGCCCAGCTCCAGCAGCGCGGCGCCGAGATTCGTGTGCGCGATCGCTAGCTTGGGATCGAGCGCGACGGCGCGGCGAAAGGAGGCCGCGGCGCCGGCGTAGTCCCGCAGCTCAAAGAGCGCCGTGCCGAGGTTGATCTCCGTGTGCGGAGAGCCAGGCTCCATCGCCAGCGCGCGGCGGAAGTGGGGCACGGCCTCCGCGGATCGGCCCACGCCGGACAGCGCGAGCGCGTAGCTCGCGCGCGCGCGGGCATTGCCCGGCCGCTTCGCGATTGTGTCGGCCCAAATCGCGAGCTCGTCCTGCATCAGGCGGACACGCGCGCCCGACATCGCGGCGAGCGCGAGACCGAGCGCCGGCGAAACCCACAGCACGGCGCGCGCACCGACGAGCCGTTGCGCGGCCAAGACGGCAAGGGCGACCACCGCCGCCAGCGGCAGATACATCCGGTGCTCGGCCATCGTCTGCGTGACGAGCGGCACCACGCTCGAGCTCGGCGCGAGAATCGCAAAACCCGCAAACGCCGCGAAGCCCGCGCGCGGCCAGCGCGCAAGCGCGATCAACGTCGCGACGACAAGCCCGAGCAGCAGGAGCCCCGGCGCGAGCACCTGGAGCGGGTCCCTCACGACCTCGGTGCCGTAGTCCAGCACGAGCGGATGCGGCCAGACGGCGAGCCCGAGGTAGGCGGGAATCGCCTCGCATTGCCGGAGCGCGTAGGCCCACCACGGCACGCCGAGCCCCAGGCCCGCCGCGGCGCCCCGCGTGCCGCCCATGCCGATGAGCAGCCCCAGCAGCACGAGCCACGTGGCCGCGAGCGCGAGATGCCAGCCGCGACGCCGTTTCCAAGCCTCGGCAAACGAACCGGCCGCGAACGCGCGATCGTAGAGCAACACCAGGACCGGCGCGACCACCATGATCTCCTTGCTCGCCATCCCGAGTGCGCACGCCGCGACCGCCGCCACCGGCCAGCGCCGTCGCTGCGGTTCGTCGAGCCCGCGCGCAAAAGCATACAGCGTGAGCAGCAGGAAAATACCCGCGAGCAGCTCCGTCCGCTGGATGACGCATGCGACCGATTCCGTCTGCAGCGGATGCGCCGCCCAGACCAACACCACCGCAAATGCGACCGGTGTGGCCGTCGCGCCGAGGGCGGCCCGTCGCAGCGTCCGCCGGAGCACCCCGAAGAGCAGCCACGCCGCCGCCGCATGGAGGAGCACGTTTGTCGCATGGTAGCCGCGCGGGTTCAGCCCGCCGAAGGCGTGGTCGATGGCGAGCGAGAGGTTCACGATGGGCCGGCCGGCCACCCCGCTCCCTCCGGCGGGCGGCGAGAGCACATCGCCGAGCCGCGCGAGGCGGCGGATCGTGGGGTTGTTCGCGATGGCGGCGGAGTCGTCGAAGAGAAACGGCACGCGCAGCGAGCCGCCGTGTGCGAGCAGCACAGCGGCGACGATCGCGAGGACGGAAAGGAAGCCGGAGCGGACCATCAGGGAACGGACGCCAGCAAAACGCGGCACGGTCGCCCCGCCGATATCGAAAACGCGGCGGCTCGGCGCGCGCCTACTTCGCCACCGGCATCGGCGGAATCATCCCCGGCCAGACGTAGGCCTGCAGCATGACGAAGACGCCGACGAGGAACGCCAGCGCCACACTGTGCCAGAAGACCGAGCGCAAGATCGCACCCGCCGTCGGGCTGTCGGGGTGGCCGCCCGTGGCGACGCTCGCGACCACGATGCTCTGCGCGTCGATCATCTTGCCCATCACGCCGCCGGAGCTGTTGGCGGCCGCGGTGAGGATCGGCGGCAGGCCGAGCTGCTCGGCGGTGACCTTTTGCAGGTTGCCGAAGAGCACGTTCGACGACGTGTCGCTGCCCGTGAGCGCGACCCCCAGCCAGCCGATGATCGGCGAGAAGAACGGGAACCACCACCCCGTGCCCGCCATCGCGAGGCCCATCGTGGTGTCGGTGCCGCTGTATTTCGTGGTGAAGCCCAGCGCCATCATCGCCGAGATGGTGAGCAGCGAGACGCGCACGCGCCACAGCGTCTGCCCGTAGATGCGCAGTGCGCGGCCGAAGCCCACGCCAAGCGCGAGCGCCGAACCGATGCCCGCCAGCAGCAGCGCGGTGCCGGTCGCGGAGAGGAGGTTCAACCGGAAGATCGCCGGATCGGGGGTGGGTTTCGGCGCGACCGGCGGCACCTTGATCACGGCATTGTGCAGCTCGGGCACGGGGAGCTGCGGCGCGAACCAACCGTCGAGCGCGCGCTTCACCTGCGGCATGCCCCACGCAAAGACAAACACGGTGAGAAAAATCCACGGCAACCAGGCCTTCCAAGCGGGGCCGGTTTCGCCTGCGGCGGCATCCGGCGCCGCGGCCGGGGCGGGGTTGGCCTGCTCCTCGGCGGGCTTCCAGAACTGCATCAGCACCACAACGGAGAGCATCGAAACCGCGCCCGCCACGATGTCCACGAGCCACGGCCCGTGGAAATTGCTCACCAGAAACTGCACGCTGCCAAAAGACGCGCCGGCCACGAGGCAAGCCGGCCACACGGCGACCATGCCGCGCCAGCCCACCTGCGCCGCCACCAGCCAGAACGGCACGATCAGCGAGAAGAACGGCAGCTGCCGCCCCACCATCGCGCT
>JAEUHB010000034.1 GCA_016794665.1 Opitutaceae bacterium | reverse complement strand
GCGAGGCCGCAAACCGAGCCAAGCAAAACCCCGCAACGGAACAACAGCGTCATTCGTGAGGCGGGGTTGGGCGAAGGGCCGGCGACCGGCGGCCCGGCGGGAGGAAGCTAGGACGACACTTCACTCGCCGGCGCCGGCGGGGCCTTCTGCTTGAAGATAAGCTTGTCGCCGTCGCGCGCGACGAGCACGGGCTCGCCATCGCGGACCTCGCCCTTGAGCAGGGCTTCGGCCAGCGGATCCTCGAGGTAGTGCTCGACGGCGCGGCGCAGCGGGCGCGCGCCGTATTTCTCGTCGTAGCCCTTCTCGATGAGCAGGTCCTTGGCCTCCTGCGCGAACTCGAGTGTGATTTTCCGATCGGCCAGGCGCTTGGCGAACTTCGCGGTCTCAAGCTCGACGATCTTCACGAGGTCGTCCTTGCCGAGCGGGCGGAAGAAAATGATGTCCGAGATGCGGTTCAGGAACTCGGGCTTGAAGACGCGCTTGGCCTCCTCGTGCACCTTCTCGCGCATTTTCTCGGCGTCGTTGAAATTCCCCTGCGCCGCGGCGAAGCCCATCGAGGTCTGGCGCTGCAGGAGCTGCGCGCCGACGTTCGAGGTCATGATCACGATCGTGTTGCGGAAATCGATCACGCGGCCGAGCGAGTCGGTCAGGCGGCCGTCCTCCATGATCTGGAGCAGCAGCTGGAGTGCGTCGGGGTGCGCCTTCTCGATTTCGTCGAAGAGGATCACGGCGTAGGGCTTGCGGCGCACGGCCTCGGTGAGCTGGCCGCCTTCCTCGTAGCCGACATAGCCCGGGGGCGAGCCGACGAGGCGCGACACGGCGAACTTCTCCATGTATTCGCTCATGTCGATTTGGATGAGCGCGTCTTGGTTGCCGAACATCTGCGCGGCGAGCTGCTTCGCGAGCATGGTCTTGCCGACACCCGTCGGGCCGACGAAGAGGAACGAGCCGATCGGGCGGCGCGGGTCCTTGAGATCGGCGCGGGAGCGACGCAGCGCGCGGGCGATCGAGGTCGAGGCGGCGTCCTGGCCGATCACGGCCTTCTGCAGCTCGCCCTCGAGGGAGAGCAGCTTCTCGTTGTCCTTTTTCTCCATCCGCGAGAGCGGGATGCCGGTCCAGTCGGCGACGACCTGCATCATCAGATCCTCATCGATCGTGATGCGCTTCTCGTCGCGGGACTTCTTCCACTGCTCGGTGATTTGCTCCTGCCGGAGGCGGAGCTGCTTCTCCTGGTCGCGGAACTTGGCGGCCTCCTCGAAATGCTGGTCGCTGATCGCCTTTTCCTTCGCGGCGCAGACGGCCTCGATCTCCTTCGTGAGGCTCTCGATGTCCGGCGGGCGGTTGAGCGCGCCGATGCGAGCGCGTGAGCCGGCCTCGTCCATCACGTCGATGGCTTTGTCCGGCAGGAAACGCCCGGTGATGTAGCGGTCCGAAAGCTTGGCCGCGGCCTCGAGCGACTTGTCGGTGAAGACGGCCTTGTGGTGATCCTCATACTTGGAGCGGATGCCCTTCAGGATGAGCACGGTGTCGTCGACCGACGGGGCCTCGACCTTCACGGACTGGAAGCGGCGGTCGAGGGCGGAGTCCTTCTCGATGTATTTGCGATACTCGTTGAGCGTCGTGGCGCCGACGCACTGGAGCTCGCCGCGCGAGAGGGCGGGCTTGAAGATGTTGGACGCGTCCATCGCGCCCTCGGCCGCGCCGGCGCCGACGATTGTGTGGAGCTCATCGATGAACAGGATGATGTTCTTCGCGCGCTTGATCTCGTCCATCACGGCCTTGATGCGCTCCTCGAACTGGCCGCGGTATTTCGTGCCGGCGACCATGAGGGCGAGATCGAGCGTGATGACCTTCTTCTCCGCGAGGATCTCCGGGACGAGCCCGGCGGCGATTTCCTGCGCTAGTCCCTCGACGATGGCGGTCTTGCCCACGCCGGCCTCGCCGATGAGCACGGGATTGTTCTTGGTGCGGCGGCAAAGAATCTGGATGACGCGCCGGATCTCGTTCTTCCGGCCGACGACGGGATCCATCTCGCCCTTGCGGGCCAGCTCGGTGAGGTCGCGGCCGAAGGCCTTCAGCGCGGGCGTCTTCACTTCCTTCTTGTCCTCGGGCTGGGCGCCGGGGCGCTGCGCCCCGCCGGCCGCGGCTTCCTCGCCGCCGCCGCCGCCTTCGCCGGGCTGGGAGCCGGAGAACTGAGGGTCGAGCTCGCGGAGGATTTCGTTGCGCGTGCGCTCGATGTCGATGTCGAGCGACTTGAGCACGCGGGCGGCGACGCCCTCGCCCTCCCGGAGCAAGCCGAGGAGGATGTGCTCGGTGCCGACGTAGGAGTGATTGAGGGTCTTCGCCTCGCGACCGGCGAGCGCGAGGACCTTCTTGACGCGCGGCGTGTAGGGCACGCTGTTCTGTGTCTTGGTCTCCTGCCCTGTGCCGACCTGCTTCTCGACCGCGGCGCGCACGGTCTCGAGGTCGAGGCCCATCTTCTGGAGCACGCTCACGGCGACGCCCTGCCCGAGCTTGATCAGCCCGAGGAGGAGGTGCTCGGTGCCGACGTAGTTGTGGTGGAAGCGATCGGCTTCCTTGCGGGCCAGCGCGAGGACCTGCTGCGCGCGGGGGGTGAAGTTGTTCATCGGTTCCTGGGACATGGTCGTGAGGTCTGAGGGACGTTAGTTTTTCTCTTGGTTGGTGAAATTGACGTCGGGCCGGCTGAAATTTGCAAATTCAGCGCGCACGCGCGCCGCGCGGAGCACGTCGCGCTGGCCGGGCTCGAACTCGCCCTTCTGCGCGTGCTGCAGGTGGCCCGGCTGCGCCTCGATGAAGAGCCGGTCGATCAGCGAGCGGCTCGCGTCGGGGAAAATCCCGAGGTCGACGCCGAGGCGGATCAGCGAGAGGAGGTTCATCGCCTCGCTCGAGCTGAGCACGTGGCTATTTTGCAGGATGCCGTAGGCGCGGCCGATCTTGTCGAGGAGCTTGCCGGCGTCGGCCTCGAGGAGTTTCTCGCGGGCGTTGCGCTCGTTCTCCACGATCGACTGGAGCACGGAGGAGAGGCGCTTCAGGATGTCCTCCTCGGATTCGCCGAGCGTGGTCTGGTTCGAGATTTGAAAAATGGACCCGCTCGCGTCGGAACCCTCGCCGAAAAGCCCGCGCACCACCATACCGAGCTGGTTCACCGCCCGGACGATCTTTTCCATCTGGTTTGAGATGACGAGCGCCGGCAGGTGCATCATCGCCGAGGCGCGCATGCCCGTGCCGAGGTTGGTGGGGCAAGCCGTGAGGTAGCCGAGCGTCGGCGAGAACGCGAAGTCGAGCGACTCCTCGAGGGAGGTGTCGAGGTCGTTGATCGCGTTCCAGGCCTTCTTGAGGTTGAAACCGGAACGAAGGACCTGGATGCGGAGGTGATCCTCCTCGTTGAGCATCACGGAAAACGTCTGGTCCTTGCTGATGACTACGCCCGCGCCGCCTTTGGCCCCGCTGAGTTCGCGGCTGATGAGGTGGCGCTCGACGAGGATCTGCCGCTCGAGATCGCTCAGTTCAGCGATACCGAGGTTGAACGCGCGCTTCATCGGGGCGGTGCCGGCCACCGCGGCGCGGCAGGCCTTGAGCGTGGCCTCGCGCTGCGCGGGCTTGGCCCAGCCGGGAAAAGGCTGGCCGGCGAGATTTCGCGCGAGACGAATGCGCGTCATCAGCACGATCGCGGTCCTGGCGCTCGAGGAATCCGTGAGCTCCGACGGGGAGTCGATGAGCGCGTTGATCGTCATGGGTTCAGCGCGCGGCATCGGGTTTGAAGGCCTGCTTCACCTGGTTGATTTCGTCGCGGGCGCGCGCGGCGTCCTCGTAGCGCTCGCTCTTGATCGCCTCGGTGAGATCGAGCTCGAGCTTCGTCAGGCGATCGTAGAGCGACTTGCGCTCGAGGGCGCGGGTCGGGACCTTGCCGGCGTGAGTCGTGCCGTTGTGCATGGTGTCGAGCATGGGCTCGACGAGCGTGCGGAAGGTCTCGTAGCACGCCGGGCAGCCGAACCGCCCGTGCTTTTTGAAGTCCAGTTGGGAGAAACCGCATTGGCCGCATTTCACTCCCGCCGGCGCGGCCGGGCCGGCCTCGGGGTTGAGCGACGCCTTCATCAGGAGGTCCGCCAGCGAAAACCCGCCCGGGTCGGTCACGCCCTTGGCCTGCGCACAGGCCTCGCACAGATCCATCTTGTGAACCTTGTTGTTCACAATCTGCGTGAGATGCACGGTCGCGGGCTTGGAGCAGAGGTCGCACTTGAGCGGGTTGGCCATGAAAAGGATTCGGTTTGCACGGACCATGCCACGGAGTCCCACGCTGGCAAGTGCGCGCGTGCGACTGCGAAAGACGGGCCGATGCGGCGCGTTGGCACGCGCCAAAAGTGCAATCGTGACGCGCCCCAAAAACTGTAGGCGGCGCTCCGGGCGCGGCGTTTTTCAAGCCTCAAGAAACGCGCCCGCGCGCCGATGAACCGGCGCGGGCGCCGTGCTCAGATCCGCGTGCCCTCGACGAGCACGCGTTTCCGGAATTCCGTCAGCACGCGCTGGGTGACCGGGCCGGGTCGGCCGTCGCCAATCTCGCGGCCGTCGAGCTTCACCGCCGGAATCACCTCGGCGCCAGAGCCGGTCAGGAAGCACTCGTCGGCGACCCACACGTCGTAGCGGGTCATGTCGGCCTCGCGGAACGGAATGCCGAGGTGCTTGGCGATGTCGATCACGGCCGAGCGCGTGATGCCCTTCAGCGCGCCCTGGGAAGCCGACGGGGTGATGATTTCGCCCTTGTGGACGATGAAGACGTTGTCCGCCGTGCACTCGGCGACATAGCCTTGGTCGTTGAGCATGATCGCCTCGAGCGCGCCGAACTGCTTGGCCTCAATCTTCCCGAGGATATTGTTCATGTAGTTCAGCGACTTGATCGTCGGCGGCAACGCGGCCGGGTTGATGCGGCGGGTGGGCACGGTCACGATGGCGAGGCCGTTGTCGTAATACTCCTTCGGGTAGAGCGAAATCTTGCTGGCGATGATGAAGAGCGAGGGCTTCGGACAGAGCCACGGCGCGAGGCCGAGGTCACCCACCCCGCGCGTGACGACGAGGCGGATGTAGGCGTCGGTCAGCCCGTTTTGCCGGCAGGTCTCGCAGGTCGCCTCGCTCAGCTCCGCGCGGTTGAGAGGGAGCTTCAGCATGATGGCCTTGGCCGAGTATTCGAGGCGCTCGAGGTGCTCATCGAGGCGGAAGACGTTGCCGCCATAGAGGCGGATTCCCTCGAAGACCCCGTCGCCATAAAGGAGGCCGTGGTCGAACACGGACACCTTGGCTTCGGCGCTGTCCACGAACTTGCCGTCGAGATAGATCTTCATCGTCGCGCAGCGTAGGCGGCGGGGAAAAGTTTTGTCCAGTCCGCCGCGGGGAATTTCTGCTTGTGCCCGCGATTTTTCGCCGAAACTGTCGGGCGATTACCGCGTCTAGTCACCGCCCCAGCCCTTTCAATTTGCCCACCATGCGCCTTCACTCCCGCCCACGACTCGGTCGTTTTTCCGGCTCCGCCGGCTTCACCCTCATCGAACTGCTCACCGTCATCGCGATCATCGGCATCCTCGCCGCCATCGTGATTCCGACCGTCGGCTCAGTCCGTGACAAGGCCCAGCGCGCGGTCGACCAGACCAATATTCGCGAGATCGCCAAGGCCGCCAGCATCTACGCGCAGGACAACAACGACAGCCTGCCGGATCCCCAGCCCACGAGCATTCCGGCGACCGTCCTCAACGCCCAGCAGCGGGCCTTCCTGTGGCCCGGGATTATCGCGCGCAACGGCATCCTGATGGATCCGAAGATCTATTTCTCAAAGCTCGATCCGGCGTTCACCGGCACCTACCCGCCGTCGATCATGAACCAGACCGACACGACGAAGCGCTCCTTGGACAACACGTTTGTCCAGAGTCGCGCCATCGCCTACGAGTTTGTCGGCGGCCTCCGCACCAGCGACCCGGCGACGACGCCCGTGGTCTTCACCCGCGGACTCCAGACCAACGGCACTTGGAGCCTGAACAGTGGCGTCTACAAGGACACCGGCGGCTACATCGCCTTCCTCGGTGGCAACGTCGAATGGTTCACCAGCACGGCCACGCCGCAGCCGGTGTTCACGTCCAACAACTCCGCCCGCAAAATCAGCAACATCCTCCAGGCGATTCCCTTCACCCCCCGCCTCGCCCGCATCTACGGCATCCCGCCCACGAGCGGTGGCATTCTCGGCAATCCCGGCGCGGGCACGAACGCCCAGCGCGGGCCCTGAGTCGCCCCGAGTATCCGCTTCTTTTCCGAGCCCGGCTTAGCCTAAAGCCGGGCTTTTTCTTTTCCCGCTTCCCCCGCCGCGTTCCGCGCGCCAACGTGCCCGGCTCCATGACGCCGTCCGCTGCTCCCGCCTCGAAGCCCGCCACGACTCCCACGTATGTCGTGGGCCACCGCAATCCCGACGCCGACGCCATCTGCTCCGCCATCGCCTATGCTGCCTACAAGGAGGCCCGGGGCGAGCGGGGTTACATCGCCGCCCGCTGTGGCAACTCCAACGCCCGCATCGACACCATCCTCGCGCGCTTCCGCCAGCCGCTTCCCCACTACCTGAGCGATGTCTCGCCCCGCGTGCGCGACCTCATGACCGCGCCCGTCATCTCCGTGACGGAAACCGCCACGTGCGCCGAGGCGCTCGAGCTGCTCGACCATCACGATATCAGCCTGCTCCCCGTGACGAACGCTCGCCGCAAGCCCGTCGGCACGGTCTCGCTTGCTCAACTCGGCGGCGTGTTTGTGCCACGGGTCAGCGAGCCGCGGCTCATGCGGCAGGTCCATACTTCCCTTGCCAGCATTGCCCGCGCCCTCAAGGGCCGCGCCTTTCACGTCGTCGATGAGAAAAAGGTCGAGGACTTTTTTGTCCGCCTCGGCACGATGGACATTCGCTCCTTCTGGAGCATCTCGGAAAAGGAGAACATCCCCGCGAGCCAGTCGATCATCATCGTGGGGGACCGCCGCGACGTGCAGCGTCGGGCCATCGAGCTCGGCATCCGCGCCCTCGTCATCACGAGCAGCCTGGCCATCGACGACGAGATCATCGCGCTCGCTCGCGAGAAAGGCGTCACCGTCATCAGCAGCCCCTACGACTCCGCGACGACCGCGTGGGTCGTGCGCACGGCCTCCAGCATCGAACGCGTGATCGAGCGGACGTATTCCACCGTCGGCGCCGACGATCGGATCGCCGACGTGCGCAAGAAATTCAGCGTCACCAACCACGCCATCCTCGTCCCCAACGACGAGGGCGTGCTCATCGGGATTCTCACGAAGAGTGACATCTTCAAGCCCGTCCCCACCCGGCTCGTCCTCGTCGATCATAACGAGCTGACCCAGGCGGTGCCCGGCGCCGAGGAGGTCACGATCGCCGAGATCATCGACCACCATCGCCTCGGCGCGATGAACACCGCGCAACCCATCCTTTTCATCAACGAACCCGTCGGATCCACCTGCACGATTGTGGCCGATCTGTTCCGGCGCGAGAACCTCCTGCCTTCGCCGGAGATCGCGGGCATCATGATGTCGGGCCTCATCTCCGACACGCTGCACCTCAACGGCCCCACCGCCACGCCCAAGGACGCGAAGCTCCTCGCGTGGCTCGCCGAAATCGCCGGCGTGAATTCGAAGCAGCTCGCCGACGCCATTTTCAATTCCGGCTCCGTCATCCTCGCCGTGCCACCGGAGAAGGTCGTCCGCTCCGACTTCAAGATCTACGAGGAGGAGGGCATCAAGTTCGCTGTCTCGCAGGTCGAGGAGCTGGGTTTCGGAAACTTCTGGCAGCACGCCAAGCCCATCGCCCAGGCCGTGCAGGACTTGCGCGAGGAGGAGAAGCTGGCTTTTGCCGCGCTGCTCGTCACGGACATCAACACGCAGAACTCAGTCCTTCTCGTGAAGGGCGAGGCCGCGATCATCAGCCGCATCAGCTACCCGCACGTCGAGCAGGACGAGATCTTCGACATGCCGGGCGTGGTGAGCCGCAAGAAGCAGCTCATCCCCTACCTCACGACGGTCATCCGGGAGCTCGCCGCCGAAGGGGCGCTGCCCGTCACGGGAAAAAGCGCGACGCCCTTTCGGAAGCGGAAATAGGCGAGGCGGGCAGGCTCGGCTCAGATGTGAATCGCCTCGCCCGTGGTCGCCGCCGCGGCCTCCATCAGGGCCTCGCTCAGGGTCGGGTGCGCATGGATTGTCCGATGAACCTCGTCGATTGAGAGCTCCGTGTTCATCGCGAGCACATACTCCGCGATCAGCTCGGGGGCCTCGTTGCCGAGGATGTGGGCGCCGTAGATCTCGCCGGTCTTGGCGTCGGAAATCAGCTTCACGAAACCTTCCGAGTCTCCCGCCGCCACGGCCTTGCCCGACGCGGTGAAGGGGAACTTGCCGACCTTGTAGTCGAGTTTCTTTTCCTTCGCCTGCTTCTCCGTGAGCCCCGTGCTCGCGATCTGCGGCTGGCAGTAGGTCGCTCCCGGGAAGATCTTCACGCGGCCCGCGCTGTGGTGGCCGAACATCGCGTTCACGGCATTCACGGCCTCGAAGGTCGCCACATGCGCCAGCCACGGCGGCCCGATGATGTCGCCCGCGGCGTAGATCCCCTTCACATTGCTCTCATAGCGATCGTTCACCTTCACGTAGCCGCGTTCGAGCTCGAGCGCGACGCCCTTGCCCACCGCGCCGTCGAGGTTGGGCACGACCCCGATGGCAAGCAGCAGCGACTCGGCCTCGATTTCCGTCGAGTTGGCCTCGCCGGCCTTCACCAGTGACAGCTCCACCTTGTCCTTCTTCACGCGGATGTTCTCCACCTTCGTGCCGACGTGCACCGCGATGCCCTGTTTCTCAAACGACCGCTGCAGCGCCTTCGCCACATCCTCGTCCTCGACTGGCACAACCTGCGGCAGCATCTCGACGAGCGTCACCTTGGTCCCAAAGGCGTTGTAGAAATAGGCAAACTCCACCCCGATCGCGCCCGCCCCGATGATCACGATCGATTTGGGCGGCGACTTGCGCGGCTCCAGCGCCTCGCGCGAGGTCATCACCCGCTGGCCGTCGACCGCCACATCGGGCAGGCGACGCGGCTTGCAGCCCGTGGCGAGCAGCACGTTCTTCGTCTTGAAAAACTTTCCCTTGTGCTCGCCTTCCGTCACCTCGACGAGCCCCGGCGCGCTCACTCGCGCGCGGCCGACGAGGTAATCGACCTTGTTCTTGCGGAAGAGAAACTCGACGCCCTTGGCCATCTGCCCCGCGACGCCGCGCGAGCGATCCATGACCTTGCCGAAATCGACCGTGGCGCCCTTCACCGTCACGCCCAAGGCCTCGGCCTTTTGCAGCGAGCGGTAGAACTCCGCGCTCTTCAGCAGCGCCTTCGTCGGGATGCACCCCCAGTTGAGGCAGGTGCCGCCGGCGCGCTCGAGCTCGATGCACGCGACTTTCTTCCCGAGCTGCCCGGCGCGGATCGCTCCCGCGTAGCCCGCGGGGCCGCCGCCGATGACAATGAGATCGTATTCGATGGTTTCAGCCATGCCGCGAAGGTCGCGAAGCGGCCAGGACCGTCAAATGGAATTCGTGGCGCGTTCGCGGACTGCCGTTCACCGACGCGGAGTGTCGTTCACCGCCGGAGGCTCGCGCCCCGCGGGCTCGGGCAGTGTTCCTCATCGAAATGACGAACTCTCACCGGTTGTGCCATCGCTCGCCCGGCTTTCCGCGGGTGGCGCGGCTGCTCCTCCTGACTTCCATCTGTCTCGTCGCGTCGGTGCGCCTCGTGTCCCAGGGAACTTCGGCATACTCGCGGGTCGCTCCCTACTTCGGGGTCTATTTCGGGACGTTTGAGGAAACCGGCGGCCCGTGGGCCATGACGGTCTCTTGGCTTGGTGAGGAGACTTTTGAGTTTGTCGGGCGCTTGTCGGACGACGGCCCCTATATCCGAAGCTACCCATATGCCGCGTATGTTTCCCCCAGCGGGGAATTCTCCGACATACAACCCGACATCACCGGAACAATTGCGGCGGGTCGGGTAAGCGGAACCACCAATACGCGCGGACCAAACAGGCCCGCCGGAGCGACCCACCGTTTTTCTGGCGCGATCGACAGCGGTGGAGGCGCCACGAGCGTTTTCGCCGGGCTCTGGACGCGCTCGATCGTCGGAGCCACGCTTCCCACGGTCGAGGCGTTCGTCGGCCCCAGTGGGATGGCGCTGGTTGCCATGAGCTCTTCGCTGACCAACGGCGTGGTCGGGTTCACGCGCGTTGATCAGCACGGCGAATTTGCCGTGACGTTGTCCAACGGCACGCGCCTCTCGGGCCGGATCGACGTGGGCGCGCGGCAGCTGGCCATCGCCATCGCGCCCGACGAGCTGCCGCCCGCGCCCAGGGGCGCGGCGCAAATCGCCAATTTCTCGACCCTAGCCTCCGTCGATTCCAGAGGCACCGCGGTGCTTCAGCGACTCGCTGTGATCGGAGACAAGAATCGCGAGAAGCCCTTGTTGTTTCGCGCGGTCGGCTCGGGGTTGTCGCCGGTGCTCGGAACGGTCAATGCCCTCGACCAGATCGGGCTCGATTTCTGGCGCGAGGGCGGAGTGCGACTCGCGGCGATCGACGGTTGGGACACCAGCGACGCCGCGCTCGCGCGGGCTACGCTTCAGGTTGGAGCGTTGCCGCTCGCCGCAGCCGGGATGGACGCGGCGCGGATTCTCAGCTTGGCGCCGGGCGACTACGGCACAGCCTTGCGGGCCGCGCCGTCAGCCGGTTCCGCGGCGGTTCTGGCGGAGATCTTCGACCTGGACCCGGAGAACGGGCGGATCGCGCACGTCTCGGCCCGCGGGCGCATCGGCCCGGGCCGGGAGACCTTGGTGGCGGGCTTCGCAATCACCGGCGAGAAGCCCGCGCTCATCCTCGCCCGCGCGATCGGGCCGAAGCTGGCGGCGTTCGGCGTCACCGACTCCCTCGCCGATCCGCAGCTGCAGATTGTGCGGAGCGACGGCACGCCGGTCGCGCAGAACGACAACTGGTCTGCGAACGACACGCCGCTCTCGTGGTCGCTGCAAAAGGCGGGCGGCATCCGTTCCGATTTCGGCAGCAAGGACGCTGCGCTCCTGCTTACCCTTCCGCCCGGCGCCTACCTCGCCATTGTGCGCGGCGCAAACGACACGCGTGGCACTGCGCAGATTGAAATCAGCGATGCGACCGCTCTGCCCGCGACCACTGCGCCGCTCACGGTGGAGACTTTCACCGTCCAGATGTCACGCGTGGGCGGGCGTTACTACTACGAGCCTCGCATCCGCGTGACCAGCGCGACGGCGATCACGGTCACGGGCGTGACCTTTGCCTTCCCGCGCGAGACACAGGGCAGGATCCCGGAGGCGCCCGTTTCAAGGGCCATTGCTGCCGGCGGATCGGAGGAACTGATCCGCATCCTCTATGGCGAGCCGGAAATCACCTTCGATTCCTCCTCCATCAACGCCGATGTCGTCACGGTCGCCCTTACCTATCGCGATGCCGACCAGCGCGAGCATTCCGTAACGGCGATGGCGCAAGTGACGCCCTTGTCCGGCCCAACGGCGCAGCAAACTCACCCATGATCACCACGTCCTCACTGCTCCGCTTTGTTTCGTCGGCCGGCAGGCTGACCGTCGCCGCGTTCGCCCTCGTCTCAATCTTGCGCGCCCAATGGGTGCCCACCTCCGGCCCGCTGGGCCCGGACGTGCGTGCACTGTTGGTCGACGGCGGCACACTTCTCGCCGGCACAAGCGTCGGTGTCTTCGCGACGACACCCACGGGCACCGCGTGGACGGAGATGAACTCCGGGATGGCGCCCTTCGTGACCGTGCAGTGTTTCACGCGGTCCGGCCCCAACCTCCTCGCGGGCACCAGCGCGGGCCTCTTCCTCTCGACCAATAGCGGCACCACGTGGCGCGCCATCGATCTCGGGTCGCCCGCGCCTTCGCTGTTTTCGTTCCTTGCCGTCGGGCCGTCGCTTTTTGTGAGCGGCAACACCGGGGTCTTCGTCTCGAGTGACAACGGGCTCACGTGGACGGCGCGGCGCACCGGCCTGCCCACCGGCGCAGTGCGGGCGCTGATTGCCAGCGGCTCGACGCTGCTCGCCGGGACGGTGGGCGGCGGCGTCTACGTCTCGACGAACGACGGTGCGTCGTGGACCGCGTCAAGCACCGGCCTCACCAACCTCATCATCCGCGGCATGGCGGTGCACGCGGGCAAGATTTTCGCGACGACCCTCGGTGGTGGCGTGTTTGTCTCGAGTGACAACGGCGCCACGTGGGTTGAAAAAAATCAGGGGATTACATTCAAGGAGGTGGTGGCGATTGCCACCGACGGCGTGAACGTGTTCGTCGGCACGAACGGCGCTGGCGTATTCGTGACGACCGATGCCGGTGAGAACTGGGTGCCCGTGAACACCGGCATCGCGTTCAATATCATTTTCGCACTGACCGTCAGCGGCAATGCCGTGTATGCGGGCGCCGCGGGCGGCGGTGTCTACCGGTCGGTCAACGCCGGGGCCAGTTGGACGAGCGTGGGTGGAAGTCCAGTCCCGGGAAAGGCCGCCGTGTTGTCGGTCTCGAGCAGTCCCGGCCTGCTCATCGCCGGGTCGGCGGCGGGAGGCATCTACACCTCGACCAACGGCGGCGCCACGTGGATCAATTCTTTCAGCAACCGAAGCATCCGGTATATCGATCAGTTCGGCACGTCGCTGATCGCAGCGACCAACGACAGCATCTATGCGTCGGCCGACAACGGCCTGACGTGGCGGAAGACCGGCGATGCCGGGCTGACGAATCTCGTCGTGTTCAGCCAAGCTGTGATCGGCAGCCGGATATTTGCCGGCACCGCCGGCTCCGGCGTCTTCATGTCGACCGACGGCGGCGCCTCGTGGGTGCCGCGCAATACGCCGGCCTTGTCGACGGCCGTCGTAGCCAGGATGGCGGCGCTCGGCACCACGCTCTTTATCGGCACAAACAGCACGGGCGCGTATCGGTCACTCGACTTCGGCGCCACGTGGACGCTCATGTCCATCGGCGCGCCCAACACCAACGTGAGCGAGTTCGCCGTCAGCAACAACAACGTCTTCGCCAGCACCGCGAGCGGTCTCTTCCTCTCGACCAACAACGGCGCCACCTGGGCGGCCGTTCCCGGCGCGGGGCTCCCCTCCCCCAATGTGGGCGCGCTCCTCGCTCATGGCTCCGATCTGTTCGCTGGAACGCCCACGGGCCTGTTCGTGACGCGAAACAACGGAGCGACTTGGACCCCGGTAAACACCGGATGGACTTCGCGCATCAATGCGATTGGCATTTTCGAGGATCGGATCGCACTCGGCACCGACTTCGGGGTGCTGACGCGCCCGCTCGCCGAGATGATCGGCTCGCACCTGCTCACCGCCGATTCACCGCAGGTGGCCAACGTCTCGAGCCGCGCCGTGGTCGCGCCGGGTAGTCCGCTCATTGTCGGATTCGTCGTGAGCGGCAACGGCCCGAAGCGACTGCTCGTGCGCGGCGTCGGCCCCGGCTTGGGCGCATTCGGCGTCGCCGGCGCGCTGGCCGATCCGCGGTTGGATATTTTCCGCAGCGGCGTTGGCACGGATGCGCCCATCGCCGCCGTGGACAACTGGACCGACACTCCGAACAACGGCGCCCAGGTCGCGGCCACCGCCGCGAGCGTCGGCGCATTCCCGCTCGAACAATCGAGCCGCGACGCCGCGATGCTGGGCACGTTCTCACCCGGGGCCTACACCGTGCAACTGAGCAGCGTGGGCACGGGCAGCGGCGTGGCGCTGATTGAAATATACGGACTGCGGTGACGGACACGGCGATTCCGCGTGAAGCGCGAGCGAGCCTCGGATGGAAAGTCGTGGACGCACCATGTCCTCGACCTAGTCTGCACCGCCGCTATTTCATGCCGCCGCGATGCAGAGCCCCGCTGCTTTGGACTTGGATTGCCTTCGCCCTCGTCGCGCCGGCGGTCGCCGCGGATTCCGCCCCGTCCACGTCGCGCACATGGAAAACGCGGCACGGGGATGAGTCGAACCTCGCCCGTCTGATCCCGCCTGACCTCGAGTATTCCGAGCTGCGAATTCGCATGGGCGACGACCCGCGCTGGGCCGCGGCCGATTTGGACGACACCGGCTGGGAGATCGTAGCGGAGAACCGCCTGCCACTGCAGGCCGGGATTTTCTGGGTGCGGCTGCATGTGCGCTCGCGCGACAGCCGCGGACGCCTCCCGTCGCTCGTGGTGATGCCCGACAACAAGGCGCACGATCTCTTCTGCGACGGTGTATTGATTCACTCCTCCGGCGTCCCGGGCAACAGCGCGCGCGAGGAGGTCGGCCCGATGGCATTGGCCAAGATTGAGCTCCCGGCGATCGCGACCACGCCGGGCGAGCATGTTTTTGCGTTCCGCATGTCCACTTATCGCCGAGGATATCCCGGGTCGGCGTTCACGCCGCTGGGCTTCCATCTGGTCCCGGCCGACAAATTCCATGAGCAACATTCGCGGCTCAACATGCTGTGCACGCTCGGCCT
>JAEUHB010000032.1 GCA_016794665.1 Opitutaceae bacterium | reverse complement strand
GGCGCGACTGAAGCTCCGCAACAGCCCCCGGCGGCCGCGATTCGACACTTCGACGAGGGCCGTTCCATTGCCTTTCGCCGCGTCTTTCGGTTTCAGGGCAAAAAAATCCGCGGAGAACTCGACGCGCCGCCGCGCATTGAGCGGCGCCAGGTCCACGTCGGCGATCAGGCGATTGCGGGTGTGCTTCGGATCAATCGCGAAATGGATCCTGCCAGTCAGCTTCTCGTAGCCCGACGCGCCGATATCGGCACGCTGGGTGATCTCCACGCGCGTGACCTCGGCCAGCGCGACCGAGGCCGAGCAAACGAGCAGCGCGGCGCGAAGCGGGGACAGGCTCATGGGCGTGAGCTGGGTGAAGCCGGCCGAAGCTTGCTGGCGGCCCACGCCACGCCGAGCGTGACGCTCACTCCGATCAGCGTGAACCACGGCCAGAAGATCGGTCCGCCAAAGGTCTGCGTCCACCAGTCCTTGGTCGCGGCGACATTGGCCGGCCAGTAGAGGAAATTCATCACGACGACGGACGCCACCATGCCGATGATCGCTGCGCGCAGGCCCACGCCGCGGCCAAAGATCGCGAGGACGAGCCCGCCCAGCAGCGCGCCGCTCGTGAGGCCGCGGAGGGAAAAGGCGGCGTTGAGCACGAAGGTCACTTCGCGCGTCAGCCACGCCACGAAGATCAGCGCCGCCGACCAGAAGATCGTCGAGTGCTTGCTGAAGCGCAGCAGCCACGCCTCGTCGCGCTTGGGCATGAGCGGCTTCAGGAAGTCCATCGTCGAGACCGAGGCCAGCGCCGAGATCGCCGAGCTGATCGACGACATCGCGGCCGAGAGGATCGCGACGATGAGAAAGCCCTTCATGAGCGGCGGCATCTCCGTCACGATGAAGATCGGGAAAACGAAATCGTTCGACTTGATGCCCGGGCTGCCCTCGGGGAGCGGGATCTTGAACGGGTGGTGCTGGTAGAACACCCAGAGCATCACGCCCACGAGCAGGAAGCACAGGAACAGCGGGAAGATCACGACCGCGCTGAACACGAGCGCCTTGCGGCCCTCCGCCACATCGCGGCACGCGAGCACGCGTTGGACGATCAACTGGTCGGCGCCATGCGACGAGAGCACCATCACCGTGCCACCGATGATGCCCATCCAGAGGTTGAAGGGCGGGGCGAGGGAGAAGTTGAGGTTGAGCCATTCCAGCTTGCTCGCCTTCGCCGCCTCGCCGAGCGCCGCGCCCCAGCCGCCGTCGATCAGCGTGGGCACGTAGCAGAGCGCGTAGACGCCGCCCGCGACGAAGAGGACCATCTGAATCGCGTCGGTCCACACGACGGCCTTCATGCCGCCCACGTAGGTGTAGGCCAGCGAGAGCACGACAAAGAGCAGAATGGCCCCGAGGATCGGGTCGACGAGGCCGCCGAGGCTGCACACCTCTTCGCCGAGCATCAGGCGGATCGGGATGCACGCGACATAGACACGCACGCCGGCCGAGAGCGGCTCGAGGAATAAGAACAGAGCCCCCGCGAGCCGCCGCGCCCCGCGCCCGAGGTGTTGCTCGAGCAACTGGTAGGGCGAGAAGATCTCCCCCTTCATGTAGTGCGGCACGAGCACGATGGCCAGAATCACCCGGGCGATCACGTAGCCGATGATCATCTGGATGAAGCCCAGGTTGCCCCCGGCGCCAAATGCGATCGCCGGCACGCCGATGATCGTGAGCGCGCTCGTCTCCGTCGCCACAATCGAGGCGCCGATGCCCCACCACGGGATGTCCCGCCCGCCGAGGAAGTAGTCGCGCGTGTTGTGCTGGTCCTTCCCGAACCAGATGCCGAGCGCGATCATAGCGGCGAGGTAGCCGATGATGACGAGCCAGTCGCCGACGCCGAAGTAGCCGTTCATTGAGGGGTGGGGAATCGAGCGCAAACGTGCCACCGATGGCGAGCCTTTGCTTCGCGGCTCGCGTCAGGCGGGCGGGTTTGTTTTCACCCTGATCCTCATGCGCCGTTACTTTGCCCCTTCGCTCCGCCTCGCCGTGGTCGTCGTAGCGCTCGATTCGCTCGCCGTCGCGCAACAGACCCGGAGCGCCGATTTCAACGCCCGCGCCGCCGGCGGCCTCGCCCTGCACAAATGGTCCGGCGCCATCAACGTCCCCGATCCCGTCGCCGTCGCCGTCGATCCGCAGGGGCGCGTCTACGTGTCCGCGACCACGCGCCGCAAGGTCGGCGACCTCGACATCCGCGAGCACACCATGTGGGTGCCCGACGACGTCGCGCTCACGAGCGTCGACGACAAGCGCGCCTTCTTCAAACGCGAGCTCGCGCCCGGAAAAATGCGCGCGCCCCGCGGCTCGCTGGCGGATCACAACCGCGACGGCTCCATCGACTGGAAGGACCTCACGCACCACACGGAGCGCATTTACCAGCTCCGTGACACCGACGGCGACGGCACCGCTGACAAGATGACGGTCTTCGCCGAGGGCTTTAACACCGAGGTCACCGGCATCGCCGCGGGCGTGGGTTGGCACGACGGCTGGCTCTATGCCACGATCGCACCCGACCTGTGGCGGTTCAAGGATACCAATGATGACGGCGTGGCGGACGTGCGCGAGGTCGTCGCGACGGGCTTCGGCGTGCACCTCGCCTACGCGGGCCACGACATGCACGGGCCCATCGCGGGGCCGGATGGCCGCATCTACTGGAGCATCGGCGACAAGGGTCTCAACGTGCTCTCGAAAGAGGGCCGGCGGTTCGCGTTTCCGAACGAAGGCGCGATGATGCGCGTCGAGCCCGATGGCTCGGGCTTCGAGGTCTTCGCCCGCGGCCTGCGCAACGTGCAGGAGCCCGCGTTCAGCGACTTTGGCGACCTGCTCGGCGTCGACAACGACGCGGACCAGCCCGGCGAGCGCGAGCGCTTCGTGCACATCATCGAGGCGAGCGACACCGGCTGGCGCTGCAATTTCCAATACATGCGCATGGACAGCCCCTGGATGCGCGACGGCCTGTGGAAGCCGCGCTTCCCCGGCCAGCCCGCCTACCTGCTGCCGGCGCTCGCGAGCTACTCGGACGGCCCCGCCGGCTTCAAGCTCGAGCCCGGCACCGCGCTCGGCGCGGCGCAGCGCGGGCTCTGGCTGCTCAACGAATTTCCCTCGGGCAAGATGCGCGCCTTCCGCGCCGAGCGTGACGGCGCGACCTTCGCGATGAAGGACGCGACCATCCTCAACGACGGCATCATGGGCATCGGCCTCAGCTGGCACCCCGATGGCTCGCTGTTCATGGCCGACTGGATCGGCGGCTATCCGCTCGACGGCCTCGGCGCCGTGTGGCGGGTCGATGCGAAGGACGGCATCGACCGGGCCGCGCGCGCGGAGACACAGCGGATTCTCGCGGCCGGATTTGAAAAACGCCCCGAGTCCGAACTCGTCGCCCATCTCGCGTATCGCGATCAGCGCGTGCGGCAAGGAGCGCAGTTCGAGCTCGCGAAACGCAACGCCAAGGTGGCGTTGCTGAAAGTCGCGCGCGATGAAAGGGCGAACCAGCTCGCGCGCGTTCACGCGGTGTGGGGCTACGGGCAATTGTTGCGCCGCGGCGCGGCCGAGTCCGCGCCCGCCGCCGCGCTGCTGCGCGACGGCGACGCGGAGATTCGCGCGCAGGCGGCGAAGGTGCTCGGCGATGCGGCGACCACCGTTGCGAAGGCGGAGGGCAGGGCGCTCATCACCTTGGTGGCTGATCCGTCCCCGCGCGTGCGGCTGCAGGCGGCGATCGCGCTCGGCAAATATCGCGAGCCCACGGCCGTCGGCGCGCTCTTCACCCTGGCGGCGAAGGAGGGCGCGGAGCCCGTGATGCGCCATGCGGCCGTGACCGGACTCGCCGGTTGCGCGACAGCGGAGCAGCTCGCGGCGAAAAAGTCCGACCCCGCCCTCGGCGTGCGTTTGGCGGCGGTGGTCGCGCTGCGCCGCCAAGCGTCGCCGGCGATCACCGCGTTCCTCACCGATACCGATCAGCTCGTGGCCGGGGAAGCGGCGCGTGCGATCCACGATGACACTTCGATTCCCGCGGCGCTGCCGGCCTTGCCTCCTTTGCTCGCGGCGGCGCATCGCAGCGACGCCCTCACGCGCCGTGCGATCAACGCCGCGCTGCGTGGCGGTTCCGTCGACGACGCCAAGCGCGTGCTGGACTTTGCGCTGCGGGAAACGTCGCCGAAGCCGATGCGGGCCGAGGCGCTGAACGCCCTCAAGCTCTGGGCCCTTCCGCCGCGCCTCGATCTGGTCGATGGCTGCGCGCGGACCTTCCGGCCGGCCAAGATCGAAAGCGTGCTCACGCCGCGCCTCGACGCGCTGCTCGCGCTCACCGATCCGGCGCTGAAGACCCTCGCGATCGAGATCATGGTGGCGCACGCGCTGCGGGCCGCCCCCGCGCAGATCGCGGCGATTGTCGGCGAGTCGCGGGCTTCGGGCGAGCTGCGCGCGCAGGCGTTGCGGCTGCTTGGCGGCGAGCAGCGCAACGACGCGGCGTTCGGCCGGGCGCTCGACGTCGCGCTCGCGGCGGGTTCTCCGGCTCCGCTTTACCAAGCCGGCCTCTCGCTGTTGCTTCCCGGCCTGCCGGGACGGCTCGTCGCGGAGGCGCGCTCGGGCCTCGCGTCACGGGGCACGGCGGAGAAACAGCATCTGATCGCCTTGCTCGCCCGGGCGGGCGCCGCGGAGTGCGATGCGCTGCTCGGCACCCTGGCCGACGGCTTGATCGCCGGAACGTGCGAACCGGCCCTCAAGCTCGACGTGATCGAGGCCTTGCAGGCGCGCGAGGCGAAGGACCCCGCGCTGGCCGCCAAGCTCAAGCGCTACACGGCATCCACGGCGAGCATGGCGCGGACCGAGCTGTTGAGCGGCGGCGATCTGGTGCGCGGCCGCAACATCGTGGCGAACCACCTCAACGCCAACTGCACGGCGTGCCACTCCACGGAGGCGACCGGCGGCAGCGAGGTCGGCCCCAATCTCCGCACGATCGGCTCGCAGCGCGACGCGGCCTATTTGCTCGAGTCGTTGCTCGCCCCCTCCGCGCAGATCGCCACCGGCTACGGCCTCGTGAATGTGACGTTGAGGAACAGGACCGAAATCACCGGCACGATCGCGAAGGAGACGCCCGAGGCGGTGACGGTGCGCGCCTTCGACGGCAAGCAGCAGGTGATCGCGCGCGCCGACATCGCGAGCCAGAGCCCGCCCGTCTCGATCATGCCGGCGATGAACGGCATTCTCCAGCCTCGTGAGCTGCGCGATGTCGTGGCTTATCTTGCCAGCCTCAAGGGCGGCGGTCGGGGGACTCGTCCGGCGCCCAAGCAAAACGCCGAGCCATGAGCGCGTGGCGCAGCGGGGCAGGAATCATCCTGCTGGCGCTGTCCCCGGCCGTCGGCACGGTCGCGGCGGACGTGGCGGTCGCCGGTCCCGCGGAGTTGCGCGCCGCCGTGGCCGCGGCCAGGCCCGGCGCGCGCCTGCTGCTCGCGGGTGGGGACTATGGCGGTGGCTACCGGTTCGCCGATGTGCGCGGCGAGCCGGGCCGGCCGATCGTGATTGCCGCGGCCGACCCGAAAAATCCGCCGGTGTTTCGCGGCGGCAATGTGGCCATCCATCTCTCGAACCCGGCCGACGTCGAATTGCACG
>JAEUHB010000015.1 GCA_016794665.1 Opitutaceae bacterium | reverse complement strand
TACGTGGAGACCAGTTTTCATCTGCCGGTGACCGGCTTCATCAACGTCCCCGGCCCCGAGATCATCGCGGCGATCCGCTCGGCCGCGCCCGCCGGGCTGGAGGTGCGCGTGTTCGCCGGGATGCTGCGCTCCGACATCGTGGGGGCACTGCGGCCGGTGATCGATCACGTGCACACGTGGGCAGACCTCGCGGGCATTGATTTGCACGGACACGAGACGATGCCGACGCCGCCGGAGACTGCGGCCGTCTGGACGCGCGTGCGGGCGGCGGGCAAGGTCACGAAATGCCACGCGGGCGAGTTCGACGGTTCGGCGCGCGTGCGCGAGGCCATCGAGGTGCTGGGCGTGCGCCGCGTGCAGCACGGCGTGCGCGCCATCGAGGATCCGGCGGTCGTGAAACTCGCCGCCGAGACCGGCACGACGTTTGACGTCTGCCCGTTGAGCAATGTCGGCCTGCGCGTCGTGCCGTCGATTGCCGCGCACCCGATTCGCCGCCTGATGCAAGCCGGAGTCCGCTGCACGGTGAGCACGGACGACCCTCTCAACTTCGCCAATTCGATTACCGAGGAATACACCGTGCTCGCGACCGAGGCGGGGTTCACGCGGGCGGAGCTGGCGCAGGTCGCGCGCAATGGCTGGGAGGTCGCAAACGTGCCGGCCGCCACGCGGGCCGCGATGATCGCGTCGATTGATCGGCTCGCAAATTCGTAACGCGTCGGGGAGGGTCCCTGGCCAACATGAATCACACCTACACCGTTCCCGAGGGCGTCCGCGCCCTGCGGGCCGACAAGGCGCTTGCGCTCGCGTTTCCCGAGCACAGCCGCACGGCCCTGCAACGGGCGTTTGACGCCGGGCACGTCACGCTGCGCGGCGCCGCGATCAAGCGCGATGTGGCGGTGGCGGGCGGTGACACGCTCGAGTTTTCCTTCCCCGACACCGTGCCGCTCGAACTCAAGGCGGCCGACATCGCGCTTGATGTGCTGTTTGAGGACAAGCACATGCTCGCGATCAACAAGGCCTCGGGCATGGTCGTGCACCCGGGCGCGGCGACCGGCGACGACACGCTCGTCCATGCGCTGCTCGGGCACTGCGCGGATTCGCTGAGCGGCATCGGCGGCGTGGAGCGCCCCGGCATCGTCCATCGCCTCGACAAGGAGACGACCGGCGTGATCGTCGTGGCGAAGACCGACGCCGCGCACCGCGCGCTCGCGGATCAATTCGCGACGCGCAGCCTGAAGAAATTCTACGTGGCGCTGGTCGCCGGCGTGCCGCCGCTGCTCAGCGGCACCATCGACAGCGCGATCTCGCGGCACCCGACGCACCGGCACCGCATGACGATTGGGGAGGGCGGCAAGCCGGCGCGCACGGACTGGGAGCGCGCCGAGGCTTTCGGCGACTTCGCCGCGCTCGTGCGCTGCCAGATTTTCACCGGGCGGACCCACCAAATCCGTGTCCATCTGAAATCAATCGGCCACCCGATCCTGGGCGACGCGCTCTACGGCTGGAAGCCCGACGCGCGCCTCGCGGCCCAGCCCGAACGTGTGATGCTGCACGCCGAGCACCTCATTCTCACGCACCCGATCAACGGCAAGGAACTCGATCTCCGCGCGCCACTGCCGGCGGATTTCCAGGCGATGATCAAGCAGCTGAAGAAGCTGGCGAAGCCCGTTGCGACGGCGGCACCAAAGGCCAAGCGACGCGAAGAGGACTTGGTCGCTAACCGCGGACTGCGCCGGTAGCAACGGCCTTGCTGGGGCCGCGTGGGAATGAATCGCGCGCGAAGGCCTGAGCGGGCTGAGGGTCTACAAATTGCCTAGCGCCTGGTCCGCCAGCCCGTAGCGGAGGTTGCGGAGGGAATTGCGGAAATGCGCGAAGCCGCCGAGGTCGGCCACCGCAAGCAGGGTGACGAGCGCCGCCAGAAAAACATCGGCGCGCGCGGCGGGCAGGCCGGGGATGCGCTGGCGTTCGGCGAGGG
>JAEUHB010000489.1 GCA_016794665.1 Opitutaceae bacterium | reverse complement strand
GCGCGGCTTGAGATCGTAGCGGGCGAGTTCCCACAGCTCGGTGAGTTCACGTTTGGGGCTGGTGAGGCTGACGCCGAGAATCGGAAACGCGTTGAACGTGAGACGCCAGACGGTGGTCTTGGCGGTCTGGGGCAGCGAAGCCTTGAGCTGGGAAATGCGGTTGAGGACGTAGAGCTCGCTCTCGACCATGTTGACCTGCCAGTTGAAGAAGATGTTCACCTCGGCGCTGCCCCGACCGGTGGCGGAGCGCACTTGGACGACACCGGGAATGTCCTTCATGGCCTCCTCGATGGGCCGCGTGATGGTGGCCATCATCTCGTCAGCAGGCATGACGCCGTTGTCGATGAGGACGACGCAGCGCGGAAATTCCGTCTCGGGGAAAACGGACGACGGCATCTTGAACGCGCTGAACACGCCGCCGAGACACACGGCGAGCGTGATGAAAACAATCGCCATACGATGGCGCACAGCGAACGAGCTGGCGCCGGCGGGCGTGCCGGAGGTCTGGCCGCTCATTTGGCGGCCTCCTTGGTGGCGGGCACGAGCACGCGGATTTTGGTTTCCTTCGGCAGCGCGTAGGAGCCGAGCGTGACGACGGTGGTGCCTTCGGCCAGACCGGTGCCGCTGACTTCGACGAGGTCGCCGTCGCGGAGGCCGGCCTGCACGACGAGCTGGCGGGCAACATCGCCGGTAACGACGGAGAGCGTGCTCTGACCTTCACCGTCGGTGTAAACGCTCTCGCGCGGAACGGCCAGGCGGTCGGCGCGTTCCTCGGTGACGAAACGCACGCCGCAAAACTGGCCGGCACGCAGGGGGGCACCGGGAGGGAGCGTGACGCGCACGAGGACAGAATCGGTGCCGGGAGTGACGCGTGGGGCGACGAGATCGACGGTGCCGGTGGCGACGGGTTTCTCGTCACTGCCGAGCCGAGCGAGGAGCGCGGCGAACTGGCCGGGCCGGACGGTGGAGGCCTCGGCGGCGGAAATCTGGGCGTGAAGCACGAGGCGGTCGAAGTTCACGAGTTCGCCCACTTCTTTGCCGGCGTCGAGCCACTCGCCCGGTTTTACAGTAAGGCGGGCAATCGTGCCGGCGAGCGGCGCGCGGATGGCGAGTTGGGAGTGCTGAAGCTGGGCAGCGGCAAGTTCGGCTTGGGCAGCGGCGAGGCGGTCTTCGGCTTCTTGCAAGGCGCGGGCAGAGGTGCCGTCGGCGGCTTGGAGTTGAGTTTGGCGGGCGAGGGATTTTTCCGCGTTGGCGACGGTGACGCGCGCCCGGGCGAGCGCGGCGTCGGCGGCGCGGGAGTCGAGCTGGACGAGCGTCGCGCCGGCAACGACGGAAGCGCCTTCGAGCACGGGCACGGCCACGACCAAACCGGAGGCCGCAGCGGCGAGGCGAGCGCCACCCGTAGGCGAGGTCTCAACCGTGCCGTAGCCGGTGACGTAGGCGTGCAGCGTGGTGCGGACGACTTTACCCACGGAGACGGTGACGACGGTCTCGGGATTTTTTTCTTCCTCCGCGCGGAGGGCGGCGAGCGGTGCGGACAATAGGAGGAACAGGGCGGCGGGGCGGGCGAGGCGGGGAAGCATGGGAGTAAGGAACGGGAGTTAGTTGGAGGTGGTGCGGGCGGCTTTTCGCCAAGCGTCTTCGGGCCACGCCAGCGGACGTTGGAGGGCATCTTCAAAGGCGGTGAGGGCTTGCTCGACGCGGCTGCGGGCTTCGAGTTCGGCGCGGGCGTTGTCGGCGAGTTCGAGCTGGGCGCGGGTCAGGTCGAGGCGGGAGGTCTCGCCGGCAGTTTGTTGGGCGAGGACGGTCTTGGCCTGCTGGGTGAGGTTGGCGCGCATCGCGTTGACGGTTTCCAAATCACCGAGGGCGGAGGTGTAGGCTGCGGAGGCGCGGTCAACCTCGGCGAGGATACGGTGTTGGAGAGAGAGGAATTTTGCGGCGGCGGATTCGCGGCGGGCTTGCGCGGCAGCGATGGGCCCTTGGTTCTGGTGGAAGATTGGGAGCGTGAGGCCGAGCGAGAGCGACCATTTGCCCTCGCCTTGGTCGAGTTGGTAGCCGGGGCCGAACGTGAGTTCGGGATACTGACGGGCGATTTCCCCCTGGAGGGCGGACTGACTGGCGGCGTAGTCGGCGAGCGCGGCGAGGAGGTCGGCGCGATTTTGCGCGGCGAGGCGACGAGCCTCGGTGGGAGCGAGCGGCGCGGCGGGCTCGGAGAGACCGGCGAAGGAAACGTTAATGCCAATGATAGCGGCGAGCGGGACGCCAACGGCTTCGGCGAGACGGCTGCGAGCAAGGGCGACGGCGCGGTCGGCTTCGCGGGCCGCTAACAAGGCCCGATTGAGAGCAATGCGGGATTGCGCGGCTTCGAGCGGAGAAACTTCGCCGGCTTTCACCTGCGCCTCGACGATCATGGCCGCCTGCGCGAGGAGCGGTTGCTGATCGCGCCAGACGAGGGCGGTGCCTTCGGCGGCGTGAAGATCGGTGAGCGCGCGACGCACGGTGGTGCGGGCCAGCCAGGCGGCCGAGGCGAGATGCAGGCGGGCGGCCTCGGCTTGAGCCTTGGCCTCGGCGGTGCGGTAGGTGCGCTGGCCGGTGAGTTCGAGGGGGATATCGAGGGCGTAGCCTAGGATCCACGGAGTCACGCCGCCGGTCGCGTCCTTGTTATAGCCGGGCGTGAAATTGAGCGACGGATTGGGGCGGGCGGCGGCTGTCTGGGCGTTGGCTTCGGCCTCGGCGAGCTGGGCACGGGCCAGATCGAGTTCCGGGCTAAGATAAAAGGCGGCGAGAGTGAGGCGGTGAAGGTCCCACTCTTCGGTCGCAGCCGGTGAGCCGTGAGCGCTGAGGAAACGCGCGAGGCCGGAGTCGGCGAGCGTGCGGCTCTCCAGTTGGGCCTGCGAAGTGGCGGGGTTAAGGTCCTTCGGTTGATAGGACGTGCAGCCGGCGAGAAGGCCGGTCGCGAGGGCTACGGGGAGAAAACGGGGAAGCGGCATAGCGGAAAGAAAGCGACTCGAGTCACGGAGACGGGGCGCGGGGACGGAAAATGCGCAGCTCGGCGGGGGTCGCGGCTTGGGCGGGCACCGCGAGGTAGAGGCGATCCTGCTCGGCGACGAAGAGCGACGTGGCGGCGCCTTTGGCGGTGGGTATCTGTTCGATCCGCGCGTAGTGATCCGCGTCTTGCTGGCGAACGACGTCGATGAAACCGGCGCCGCAGGAGACGTAAATCAGATGGCGTTTGGCGTCGTAGTGCACGCCGTCCGGCTCCCCTGAGATGTCCAGACTGGTGATTTCACGACCAGTGGTCGTGTCGAAGACCGCAAGCTTGCCGGGTTCGCAGCCGACGAAGAGCCGGTGCGAGACGCGGTCTAAGCCCATGGGAATATTGTCCTTGGCGGCCCGCACGGGCCAGGTGGCGATCACTTTGCCCTGCGCACGGCTGACGACGGCGATGTGATTCGCGGTCGGGACGTTCACATAGATGCGGTCGCCATCGAGGTCGAATTGCTTGGGAAAATCCGCGAGCGGGATTTCGACGCCGAGGATATCGGTGCGCGTGTTGATGATGGCGAGGGCGCCGAATTTCTTGCCGATGCCGACGAAGAGTTCGCCGGTGGTGGCGTCGAAGCGGAGGTTGTTGGCCTTCTCGCGAAATTCGAAGATGCGACCCGGGGCGTAGGTGATGGCGTCAAAGGTGCGGACTTTGCCGTCGCCGTTGGAAACGAAGAGGCGGTGCGACTCGGGGCGATACACGACCCACTTGGGTTCATCCATCCCGCCGATGCTCTTGAGACGTGCGCGAGCCTTGAGATCGAGGATTTCGAGGGAGCCGTTTTCTTCGGCGGCGAGAAAGAGGCGCTGTCCCGGAGCGTCGACGGCCATAAGATCGAATCCGCCTTTGACTCCCGGGAGGGCGATGGCGCCGGCGGGTTCGAGCGAGCGAACCGCGGTCGCGGCAGGCGCAGAAAAAGCGATGGTCGCCAAAACGGCCTGCCCGACGATCCATAGAAGCACGTTTACGGCGGCTCTCACGGGGTAGGTGACCATGGTGAAAAAATGTGCGCCGCGACTGAGGTGGGGCGAGCCCTGGGCGCTCGGATTACGACACCGTAATCCAATAGTTGGAGCTTCGTTAGCCGGGCGCGATTTTACGCTCGTGCCGGCTCGACCGAAATCGGATTACCTGCCTTACGTTGCCCACCGTTATGCGTGTGCTGGTCGTGGAAGATGAAAAGAAAGTCGCTGCCTTGGTGAAAGGCGGACTCGCGGAGCACGGCATCGCGGCGGAGGTCTGTCATCACGGTGACGAGGGCTTGAAACGAGCCTCCACCGAAGCGTTCGACGGACTCGTGCTCGACATTATGCTGCCGGGGCGCGACGGATTGAGCATCTTGCGGAAGCTGCGCGCGGACGGGCACAATGTGCCGGTGGTGCTGCTCACGGCGCGGGGCGATGTGGACGAGCGCGTGGAGGGATTGAATCTCGGCGCCGACGACTATCTTGCGAAGCCGTTTGCAATTGCCGAACTCGTGGCGCGACTGCGCGCGGTCTGGCGGAGGCGCGCGGGCGTGACGTCCAACGTGCTGACCTACGCCGATGTGGTGATGAATCTGGGGACGCGCGAGGTGCGGCGCGCCGAAAAAGTGCTGAGGCTGACGCCGCGGGAATTCTCGGTGTTGGAGTGTCTGTTGAGAGCGGCGGAAAAGGTCGTGACGCGCACGGAACTGAGCCAGCAGGTTTGGGGTTATCAGTTCGACCCGGGCACGAATGTCGTGGACGTGGCCGTGCAGCGGTTGCGAGGAAAATTGGAGGACGGTTTTTCGTCGGCACTCATCCAGACGGTGCGCGGAGTGGGGTATTGTCTGAAGGCGTCGACATGAGAGCGTGGCCGATTCGCGCGAAGTTTGCACTCTGGTCGGGTCTGGCCATGGCGCTCGCGCTCGGGGCGTTGGCGGGCGGGACTTTGTTCACGCTTTATTGGAGGCTCGTGCGTGAGGCGGATCGAAACATTGGGACGGAGGCCGGCGAGCTGACGGGCTTTCTGCCGGGCAAGCTACCGGAGGAGATCGCCTGGGAACTCGATCCGCACATGGGCTGGACGGCGTTCGATGAGCGCGGGCGCATGCTGCGCAAGGATGCGATCATTACCGAGGCAGCGGCGCGGCCGGCGCTTGGGGCGGAGGGCATCGTGGCGACGGGAAACCTGTGGAACGGATGGAGGGTGCGGGCGTTCCCGGCAGGGCCGAACCGGACTTTTGTGGTGGGTTATGAAATCGTGATCGTGCACAACGCACTCGCCGATCTGGTCGTCGCGTATGCGTGGTCGCTGCCACTGGTGGTGCTCGTGGTGGTGGCGGGGGTGTGGTGGGCGACGGGGCGCGCACTCGCACCCTTTCGCGCGCTGGCCGAGGGAATCGAGGGCGTGCAGTGGGATCGACTGGACCGGCGGGTGGAAGAATCGCGGGCGAAGGATGAGATTCAGCGGCTGGCCGCGAGCTTCAATGCGCTGCTGGCGCGCTTGGAGAAAAGTTTCTCACAAACGCGGCGCTTCGCGGCGGATGCGTCCCACGAGTTGCGCACGCCGTTGACGATCATGCGCGGCGAGGTGGAGCAGATTTTGCGTCAACCGCAGTTGCCACCGGCGGCGTTGAGCAAGCTCGTCAGCTTGCAGGATGAAATCGCGCGGCTGGATCGGATCACCGAGCAACTTTTGCAACTCGCGCGATTCGACGCGGGGCAGGTGGTGCTGGAGTCAAAAGCGCTTGGATTCTCGGAATTGCTGGCCGGGATTTGCGAGGACGCTGAGTTACTCGCCACGGCGGCCGGGATCACTTTCGAAGTGAAGTTGTCGCCCGGGGTCCGGATCAAAGGCGATGAACTGCATCTCCGGCGCCTCGTGCTCAACCTCCTTGATAACGCCTGCAAATATAACCGTCCCGCGGGGCGCGTGCGATGCGAGCTGAAGGAGGAGGCGGGTGAGGCGGTGCTGAACGTGGCGAATACCGGTCCCGGCATTCCGGCCGAGCTGCACGAACGGATTTTCGAGCGGTTCTTCCGGGCCGATGCGAGCCGACCCCACACGCGGGGTCACGGGCTGGGCCTCGCTTTGTGTTGGGAGATCGTCGCGCTCCACGGGGGCACGATGGGGCTGACGGATCAATGCTCGGAGAGCTGGACGGAATTCAGCGTGCGCCTGCCGGTCGCCTGGTCGGACCGCCCGGCCCCGTCCATGCCCGTCTCCTAGAATTTCAACTTCGTGCTCACGGAGATCACCTGCGTCTCGTAGGCATTCTCGTAGAACGTGCGGTAGCCACCGCCTTGGTCGAAGTTCTGGCGAATGCCCATGCGATTGAAGATGTCGTTGGCGGAGAGGTTGACCTCCAGTTTGCCCCCGAGCCACAGCGTCTTCACTCCGAGGTTGACGCTCCAGCGGGACAACTCCGAACCCTGCGCGGTCGCCTTGTCGGAGAAATACGATCCGCTCAGTTCACATTTCACGCGCGGCGAGACCGTGAAGAGGTTATTCGCCTTGAAGAACCACGGCGCGTCTTTCTGGTCCGCGATGACGTAGACCACCGGCGTCGGGAACGCGATCTCGCCCGTGTAGCCGAAGATCCGGTTCTGAAAGACGTTTCCGTTGAGGTTCAGCTTCCACGCCTTCGTGACGGTCTGGTCGAGGTTGAGCTCCAGGCCTGAGTTCGTGGACTTGGGGATGTTGCTGTAGCCTTTGACCGTGATGTTGGCGTGCGTCGGCGGCTGGATGTAGATGCGTGTGTAGTAATTCCCGATCCGCTTGTGATAAACGGAGGCGAGCAGAGAGCCGCCCTGCCACGAGATACGGGAGGCGA
>JAEUHB010000379.1 GCA_016794665.1 Opitutaceae bacterium | reverse complement strand
GTGGTGCGAGGGCAAGAGCGCCGCCGATCTGCTCGCCGCCTGCGCCGAGCTCGACGCCTACCGCCGGGGCGAGGGCAACCTCTACAAGCGCGTGCGCGCACTCTTCTTCATCACGGCGATCCACCGCTACCATCTGCCGGCACGGCCGGAGCTGCCGCGGCTCGGCCGCACCCCCTACGAGGGCTTCCGCCATTTGCTTGAGCGGCGCTTCGAGGAAGCGATCGCGGCCTTCCTCGCCGCGCAACGCGACACCGGGCCGAGCGAGACACTTTCCAGCGCGCTCGCCGCGGCGCACCACGCGCTGGCGTTCCAGACGCTCGCGGACCAAGTGCGCCGCACCGTGCGCTCCACGCACGGCAACGCCTGGATGTTCCGGCTCGGGCACCCGCTCGACCAGCCGCTGCGCGTGCGGCGCGAACTCATCGCGCGCGAGAACGCCGACGCCCCCTTTCCTCTCCTACGCGAGCGCACGCCGGTGCGCATGGATCTCACGCACTGCGGCTGGAGCGACATCTTCTTCCTCGGCATGGATTTTCCCGAGGGCGCGCGCGTGCTTAACATCTCGATCGATCTGGGCGTGCATGGGCGGGACGCCGCGCCGCGGCCGCCCGTCGAGGCGTTTTTCCGCGTGATCGACGAGCCGGTGGTTCGGCTCGCGAGCGTCGATCTCGAGGCGGCGGCGACGCTGGAGTCGCTCGACGACGTGTTCGATTTCGGCCGCGACTACCTCGGCCTGCTCAAGGCCGCCGTGATCGCGGCGGGCCTCGTCCCGCCCGGCATCGAGCGCTCGGGCGCGAGCCTCGCGGAGCTGCTCGCGACGATCTTCGGGCCGGGCCGCGGCTTCGAGCTCGTCAGCAACGTCAATCGCATCCCCAAGGGCTCGCGCCTCGCCGTCTCGACCAACCTCCTCGGCGCGCTCATCGGCGCCTGCATGCGCGCCACCGGCCAGATCGCGTCGCTCGAGGGCGCGATGACGGAGCCCGAGCGCCGCATCGTCGCGGCGCGCGCGATTCTCGGCGAATGGATCGGCGGGTCGGGCGGCGGCTGGCAGGACAGCGGCGGCGTCTGGCCGGGCATCAAGTTGATCGAGGGCTCCCCGGCGCAGCCCGGCGATCCCGAGCACGGCATCAGCCGCGGGCGCCTGTTGCCGCGCCACACGCTGCTCGGGCCGGATCGCATCTCGGCGGCGGCGCGGAAAAAACTCCAGGACTCGCTCGTGGTCGTCCACGGCGGCATGGCGCAGAACGTCGGCCCCATCCTCGAGATGGCCACGGAGAAGTATCTTCTGCGCAACGAGCCGGAATGGACCGCGCGCCGCCGCGCGGTCGCCACGCTCGACGAGATCCTGACGCTCCTCGCGGCCGGCGACATCCGCGGGCTCGGCCGCGCGCTCACGGAGAATTTCTTCGGCCCGCTCCAGACGATCATCCCGTGGGTGAGCAACCGCTACACGGAGCAGCTCATCGCGCGCACGCGCGCCGCGTTCGGCGACGACTTCTGGGGCTTCTGGATGCTCGGCGGCATGTCGGGCGGCGGCATGGGCTTCATCTTCGCGCCGCACCGCAAGGCCGAGGCGCAGGCAAAACTCCTTGAGATCATGCTCGCGACGAAACGCGAGCTGGAGTCGTCGCTGCCGTTCGCGATGGACCCCGTGGTCTACGACTTCGCCATCAATGAGCACGGCTCGGTCGGGGCGCTGCTCACGGGCGCGGAGGCGCTGCTGCCGGTCGCGTTCTACGAGCACGCGGCGCCGGGCTGGCTGCGGCAGGAGGCGAGCAAGCTCACGCCGCGCGAGCGGGGCGACCTCCAGCAGTTTACGCGCGCCGCGCGCACCCGGCCCGAGTTCACGCAGGCGATGCCGACGCTGCTCGACCGCCTGATGCCCGGCGCCGATTCGCGCGGGCGCAGCGGCCGCGGCCTCGACGACCTGCTCGCCGAAAACGGCTTCGACCGTGCCCAGCACGAACAGATTCGCGCCGACATGCGGGCGGGCCGCATTGGCCTCGCGATGAACCGCCTGCCGGCGAGCACACGCATCGAGGACGTCGCGGCAAGCGAGCTGTTCAATCTCTCCTCCGGGGTGAAGCCCGACCTAAAAAAGGCGGGCGAATCCGCGCTCCGTCGCGGCGAGGTCGCTGTGGTCACCTACGCCGCGGGCGTGGGCAGCCGCTGGACGCAGGGCGCGGGCGTGGTGAAGGGCCTGCACCCGTTCGCGAAGTTCGCCGGCGAGCACCGCAGCTTCATCGACGTGCACTTGGCGAAGTCGCGCCGCACCGCGCGTGAATTCGGCGCGGAGGTGCCGCACATTTTCACCACCAGCCACCTCACGCACGCGCCCACCGAACGCTACCTGCGCGGGCAGCACGGCGCCGGGTTTGACCGCAGCGTGTTTTTGTCGCCCGGCAAATCCATCGGCCTGCGACTCGTGCCGACCGTGAGGGACCTGCACTTTGCCTGGGAGGAAACGGCGCAGCAGAAGCTCGACGAGCAGAAGGAAAAGATGCGCGAGAGCGTGCGCGCCGCGCTCACCGGTTGGGCACGCAGCGCCGGCGAAGGGAGCGACTACACCGACAACCTGCCCGGCCAATGCCTGCACCCCGTCGGCCATTGGTTCGAGATTCCGAATCTGCTGAAGAACGGCACGCTCGCGCGCCTGCTCGCCGCGCGCCCGCAGCTCCGCACGCTGCTCGTGCACAACATCGATACCCTAGGGGCCACCCTGGATCCCGCGCTCGTCGGCTGGTTCCAATCGTCCGGCGCCACGCTCGGCTGGGAAGTAATCCCCCGGCGCATCGAGGATCACGGCGGCGGGCTCGCGCGCGTCGATGGCCGGCTGCGCCTTGTCGAGGGCCTCGCGCTGCCGCGGGAGGAGGACGAGTTCGGCCTCACCTACTACAGCACCAATTCGTGCTGGGTGGACATCGACCGTCTGCTGGTGCTCTTCCAGCTCTCGCGAGCGGACCTCGGCGACGCCGCGCGCACCGCCGCCGCCGTGCGCGCGATGGCCGCGCGCGTGCCGACCTACGTCACGCTGAAGGACGTGAAGAAACGCTGGGGCCATGGGCAGGAGGACGTCTATCCCGTCGCGCAATTCGAGAAGCTCTGGGGCGACATGACCGCGCTGCCCGAGTGCGCCAACGTCTTCGCCGCGGTGCCGCGCGCCCGCGGCCAGCAACTCAAGGATCAGGCGCAGCTCGACGGCTGGGCGCGCGACGGCTCGGCGGCGCATATTGCGTCGCTCTGCGCGTGGTGAGGAAATGAGCGGCCACGGGGAGCACATCCGTTCACGGGGCTCGAGCCCGGCCCTGGCGCCGGACAAGACCGGCCTGCCCCCTCTGCTCGTCGCAGCCCTGGCCGCGAAGATTGCCGCGGCGGCGGCGTGGGCTTGGTCGGCGCACCGGCTCGGGGCCGCGCTGTTCGTGGCACCGGACCCGTTTCTTTTCTGGGCCGTCGTCGCGCCGCGGGCGCAGGGCCTCGTGCGCACCGCGACGCACTTCGCGACCGACCGCCGCGAGATCTGGCTCACGATTGACGACGGACCTGATCCGCACGACACGCCGAAAATCCTGGACCTGCTCGACCGCCACCGCGCCAAGGCCACCTTCTTCGTAATCGGCGAGCGCGCAGCCCGCCACCCGGAGCTCGTGCGCGAAATCGTCCGACGCGGCCACGAGGTCGCGCACCACACCCACACGCATCCCCGCTTCACATTTTGGTGCGCCGGCCCGGGCCGGCTCGCAGCGGAACTCGATCGGGGCCTCGCCGCATTGCGGCCGGCCGGCGTCCGGCCGAGGTGGTTCCGCCCGCCGGTCGGCATCAAACCCTTCCTGCTCGCACCCGCCCTCGGCGCGCGCGACCTGCGCTGCGTGGGCTGGACGGTGCGAAGCGGCGATTGCCACGCGACCTCGGCGGGCGCGCTCGCGGCGCGGGTCGCGCCGCGCCTCCGGTCCGGCGCAATCCTGCTGCTGCATGAAGGCCCGGGCGTGCCGCCGACCGTGCGCGTGACGGGCGCCGCGCGTGTGCTCGCCGCGTGCGCCGAGCTTGGCTACGCCTGCGTGATTCCGCACGCCGACCAGCTCCGTTGAGCCGGAATTGGATTGCCGTTTGCAGGCCGGTTGCGTTGGGCTGCCGCCGCACCATCCGCCCATGAACACCCGCTCCCTGCCCCGTTTTCTCGCCCTCGTCGCCATGGTTTTCGCCGCGCTGGCGTCGCCTGCTTTTGCCAACGAGAAGGGCGAGTCGGTCGGCACGCTGATTGTGCCGGACGGCCTTAGCACCGATGAGATCAAGGAGGCCATCGCCCTTTCGTTCGCCGGCCGCGGCTGGACGATCAAGGAGCGCACCAACAGCAAGGTCGTCGGCCACATCAACCAGCGCGGCAACGAGGCGTTCCTTTACTGCTCCTTCAACAAGAAGGAAATCCAGCTGCGCTGCGAAGGCTGGGAAGTCAGCAAGACCGGCGAGCGCAAGAAGCCTGAGATCCCGAAGGGCTGGGTCGACAACATCAAGAAGGACGTCACGAAGCGGATGAACATGAAGGCCGCGACCAAGTAGTCGCGCCGTTCTCCCCTTCCACCCCGCCGCACCGCGGGCTGAACCACAATTTCGGGCTCCGCATGAACAGCCGGAGCCTCGGACATCGCGCGCCCCTGCTGTGGATCGTGGGGCCGTTCATCGGCGGGCTCTCGCTCGCCCAAGCGGGCGTGGCCCTCGCGCCCCTCACCCTGCTCGCCGCGGCGCTGCCGCTCGCGGCGGCCGCGGCTTGGAGTGCCGGCCGCGCCCCGCGGCTCTGGTGGGCAGCCATGATTGCAAGCATGGCGCTCGCCGGGGCCGCCGCCTACGGGCTGCACCGGGTGCGCCTGCCGGCCTGGGACGCGCTGCCGGCGCGCGAGGCGCGGCTCGCGCTGCGCGTCGACCGCGTGTTCATCTCGGGCGACGCCCGCCGGGCCAGCGGCCTCGCCACCGTGCTGCGCGGCGACGAACACCTCCGCGAGCTCGCCGGCCAGCGGCTCTATTTCTCGCTCACGCTGCGCCCGGGCGAGGCCGCGCCGATCCGCAGCGCGGAGATCGCGGCCGTCGGCGTGATCGTGACGCTGCCGCGCAACCCGCCGGCGGACACCTTCGACGGCTACCTCGCAGGCGCCGGGATGAATTTCCGCCTCACGCGCGGGCGCGTGCTCGCGGAGGAAAAGCCCGCCCTCGCCTACTATCGGTTCTGTGCACGCGCCGCCGCGTGGTGCCATGCAACGCTGGGCCGCGGCATCGCCGAAAAGCGTGCGGAACTCGCCGGACTCCTGCGCGCGATGATGCTGGGCGCCACGCACGAGCTGAGCGACGAGCAGCACACGCTCTTTATGCAGAGCGGCACGATGCACCTCTTCGCCATCAGCGGCCTCAACATCGGCGTGATTGCCGCCGCGATTCACGCGCTGCTGCTCCTCCTGCGCCTGCCACCCTGGGCCCGGTTCGCGCTCGGGGCGATTGTGCTCTGGCTGTTCGTGGACATCACGGGCGCCTCGCCCTCCGCGGTGCGGGCATTCGCGATGGCGGTGTTCCTGCAGGCGGCGTTTGTGCTGCGGCAGCCGGGCAATGCCCTCGCCGCGCTCGTGGCCTCGGCGCTGGCGGTGCTGCTGATCGCGCCGCTGCAGGTTTTCAGCGCGAGCTTCCTGATGAGCTACGCGATCGTGGCGGCGCTGCTGGTGCTCGGCCTGCCGCTGGCTGATGCGTGGCTCGCGCGCTGGGCGCCATGGCGCGACCTGCCCAAGCCGGCGTGGCGCGGGTGGCAGCACGCGCTCGACTGGGCGTGGCGCGCCGGCGCCTCCGCGGTCGCCATCGGCGTGGCGACGACGCTCGTAAGCCTGCTCACGGGCGTGCAGTTTTTCCGGCTGCTCACGCCCGGCGCACTGATCGCCAACCTCGTCCTCATCCCGGCCGCGATGGTCGCGACGCTCGGCGGCTTTGCCTCGCTGCTCTGCGGGCTGGTCGGCTTCGGATGGGGCGCGGCATTGTGCAACCACGCGGCGGCGCTCGTGCTGCTGTTCATCGAAGGATGCGTGCGCGTGGGCGTGCAGGTGCCGGGGGCTTTTCTCACCGCCCGCTTCGCCGCGCCGTGGGTCGGCCCGGCGGCGCTCGCGGCGTTGACGGCCGCGTTGCTCGCGGGCTACGCGCTGCGGTGGCGGCTGCGCGGCGGCGGGTGGGGGCCGCCGTTCGTCGTCGTGATGCTGACGTTGATTTTCGGCGTAAAATTCGGATAGCCCACGGAGCACACGGAAAACACAGAAGAAAAGCCGCTGAGTTTTTCCGTGTCTTCCGTGTCTTCCGTGGGCAACCTCCGTAACGATGAAAAGCGCCTACGAACTCGCGATGGAGCGGCTGGCCAAGTCCGACCCCAACGCCAACAAGCCGCTCACGCCCGAGCAAAAATCCCGCCTCGCCGAGATCGACCGCGTGTTCAAGGGCAAGCTCGCCGAGCGCGAGATCTTCCTGAGGAAACAGCTCGATGAGGCGCTCGCCGCGCAGAAGTTCGACGACCTCGAGAAGATCAAGCAGCAGCTCGCCAGCGAGAAGGCGCGCATCGAGGAGGAGCGCGAGGAGGAGAAGGAACGCGTCCGGCGGGGGCGGTAGGGCGGACACTCCGCCGCCCGCCGCGGCGCGGAACCAAGTCCGCGCCCTACCCGGAACCCTGCGCGAACTCGAAGTCCGCCACGATCGCGTGGTGGTCGCTGGCGCGGGTGGGCACGACCTGGCAGCCGACGCAGCGCAGCGGGGCATTGTGGAAGACATGGTCGAGCACGAACGGCCGGCGGCGCCACGTGATCTCGTGCTCCTGCACGGTCCGAAACCCGCACGCGGCAAACTGCGCGACGAGCGAGCCGTGCCGGCTCACGTTGAAATCGCCGGCGAGCACGCACGGCCCGCGCGCCGCCGCGAGGTGCTGCGCCACGATCTGGCGCTGCTGCGGATGCGCCTCGCTGCTCGAGCCCAGCATGAAGAAGGCGAGCAAGTGGGTGTTGAGGAGCTGAAGTTCCCGGCCGTGAATCGTGGTGCGGGCGCCAATCAACAGGCGATCGGTCGGCGTCGTCTTCCTCCCTTGGAATTCAAACTCGATCGGCGGCGAGGGCAGGTCCACTCGCAGCGGATCGCGCAAAGGCGTGCGGGAAAAAATCGCGAGCCCGATGCCAAACGGCAGCTCGCGCGGGTCGGCCTTGGGATAGCCGAAGTGGCCGGCGTAGCCCGGCAACTCGGCGCAAAGGCGGGTGTAGTTGCGCGGCGGCTGGAGCTGGACGCCACCGGGCAGCACCTGCTCGACCTCCTGCAGCATGACGAGGTCAGCTTGGTGCCGGCGAATCTCGGCGATCGTCTCCTCCAGGTGGATCGGCGCACGATCGGGGCAGGTCTCATCCCAGACCTCGCCAAACTGCATGTTGAGTTGAAGGACGCGGAATCGGCTCATCGGCGGCGCGCGGCTCCGCTCATTTCAGCACCGCGGCGGGGCCGCCCGCGGGTGTCACCGCGGCGCCCTTGGCAACCGCCTCGGACTCGACGGGGTTCTTGCGGAAGACGAAGCGGTTGATCTTCGCCGACGTGGCTTTGTCCAACGCGGGGAAACGCGCCATGTTGGAGGCGCTCGCCGCGGAAAGGCTGTCCTGATACTTTGCCACGGTGGGCGGCTTCTTGGTGTCGTCCGCCGTCGAGACGGACGCGGTCTTGTGGTTCAGCGCACTGAGCGGCTGCTCGGTTTTCTCCGGGCGGCGCGAGTCCTTGTCGCGAAGGTTCTTCTCGTGGGCCTCGGTGACATCGACCGCGGCCCGGCGGTCGCCGAGGGGTGAGGTCTTCTTGTCCACGATGGATTTCTCCACGCGCCGATCCTGCACCGGGGCGGTCTGGTCGGCAGGCTTTTGTTTTTCCGGGGTGACGCCGCCCGCGGGAGCAAACGGCGTGTTGCGCTGCGTGTAGTCGATCGGTGTCGTCGCGTCCGCCGACAATGCGCCGGTGGCGCCGGCTAGGGCAGCAAGAGGGACGACGAGGCGGCGCAGCTTCATGTGCAGTCGCAAGACACGACGCAGCAAGGCGGTGCAAGTCACCTGCGGCAACCCATTATTGGGGGATGCCCATCGGAGGGTCGCCAGTTGCCAGTGGCCGCGGCCGGCGACGAGCGCCGGCCCTACAAAACACCCGCTCACTCCGGCTCGGCCGTGCCCTCGACCACCCAGTCGCGGGCCTCGGGCACCTGCGCGAGGAAGCCCTTGAGCGCCGCGCTCAGGTGCTCGGCATAGCGGAAGTGCGCGCCCATGCCGGTGCGCAGCTCGGCCTCGTAAATGAATTTGTCCGCATGCGTGCCGTGCTCAAACGGCGTCTGCGCGCCGAGCAGGAGCGAGTAAACGTAGGCGGGCGAGCCACGCGCCAGCAGCTCGCGCGTGAGTTCCAGCTGATCCGCGAGCAGCCCCGCGTGGGCCGCATGGGAGATTTCCGGCGGCAAGTAAAAGCCGGCTTGGATGAGCGGCGTGCAGCGGTGGCCGGTGCGGTGGCGGTTGAGGTCGCGCAGCTCGGCAATCGCCATGTTGTTCCAGGCGAAGGCCACCCGCATGCGGCGCGTCGCGAGGCCTTGCTGGCCATAACGGTTGGCGCGGTGGCGCAGCGCCTCGGGCATTGACTGCGACTCGCGCAGGAAAGGCGGCGTCGCGCGATCAACGTGGACCCAGACTTCGTCGGCCAACGGCGCGGCGGAGAGGCGCTCGCGGCCGAGGGCGAGGGACTGCGCGAGCTCCTGCCGCGCCTGCTCCTGGTAGGATTTTTCCGCGAAGCTGTGGCGCATGAGTCGCGGCGACTGCTTGAGCAGCTCGTCGCGGATGAGCTTGGCCGCGGCCCGCGCCTCGGGATGCGGCAGCGAGTCGAGGTGCTTCACGGTCGTGGCCCACATGCGCGACGTCTGCACGAGGCCGACGTTGGTGCGCGTGGCGAGCGGGATGAAGTAGCGCGCGCGGTCGAGCGCGTAGTTTTTGCGGAGGCGAGTGACGACGGCGGGCTTGGCGTCGGCGGGCAGGCGCACGCGCTGGGGCTCGGCGGTCGCGAGTGCGTCGAGCCGCGCATACTCGGCGTGATAAGCGGCAAAGGAGCGCGCGAGGATGTCGCGCCAACACGCCGCGAGATCGGCGGGGATGCCGAGTTCTTCGGCGGACGGGACGTTGGCCGCGTCCATCGTGATGTAACGCGTGCTCGACTCCTGCCCGTCGGCCATCGTGGCGATCTCAAAAAGTTTGTAGGCGAGCCACATCGACACGTCGTCGAGCGCGACCGCGAGGCCACCGGTGAGACCGCCGATGGAGGCGTGGCCGTAGTCAACGAAGTTGAGGATGCGGTCGATGGAGGCGTCGGGGTTGGCGAGGTCGACCTTGGAGAGAATCGTGTGGATGCCCTGATTGCTGCGCGAGTAGCGCGCGAGCACGGACGCGAGCAGCTCGGGCGTGACCTTGGGGCAGTCGGCGGCGGTGGGCGGAGGGACGAGGGCGAGGCCGGTGATTCTCATGCAGCAGGGAGCATGGCCGCAAAGACGCGCAGAAGGAGCAAGAAGGGAAACCAGCCATCAGAAATCGGCCGTTACCGATGTGGAGATATGCGCTGCCTTGACCGCGCCAGCCCGCGACGCCACGTTCCTCACATGAACTGGACGGAGCGCATCTCGGTCGATCCGAACGTCTGCCACGGCAAGGCCTGCATCCGGGGGACGCGCGTGATGGTCTCCGTCGTGCTCGACAACCTGGCGGCGGGGCTCAGCCCGGCGGAAATTGTGCGCAGCTATCCCTCGCTCCAGTCCGACGATGTCACCGCCGCAGTCGCCTACGCCGCCGAGCTGGCCCGCGAGCGCATCGTGCCCACGCCAGCCGGAGCGGCGGCGTGAAGTTCAAGTTCGACGAGAACCTCCCTTCGGAGCTGGGCGCCTTGCTCCGCCAAGCCGGCCACGACGCGCATTCCGTGCTCGATGAAAATCTCCGCGGCGCAGCGGACCGCTCCCTCGCTCAAATCTGCCGCGAGGAACAACGCATCCTCATCACGTTGGATTTGGATTTCGCCCACATCAAGAACTACCCGCCGCAGGACAGCCCAGGCATAATCGTCCTGCGCTTGGTGCGGCAGGACCGCAACGCCGTGCTAGCCATCATGCCCCGCATCCTCGCGCTGCTCCGCACCGAGCCCATCGCGCAACGCCTCTGGATAGTGGACGACCGCCGGACGCGCATCAGGGGCGGAGCGTGACCTGGTTCTCAAGGCACCTCGTAAACCTCGACGAGCGCGACACCAGTGGTGCCGTTAACGCCGGAGACTTGGACGGAATAATTGCCGGGCGCAAGCGATGCCACGAGCGCGGCATCCTTTGACGTGGCGGGGAGCGCAAAGGCTCCGACCGCGGCAAAGGCAGCGGTTAGTTCGCTTGTGCCAAGCCAGTCGTTGTTCTCACCGATTTTCACCGATGAGGCGTTGAAGAGCGCGAGCTGCGGATCCGCCACGACGCCCGGCACGCCAAAGCTCGCCAACGTGGGCCCGACGGCACGCACGAGGACTCGGGCCGGCGTCGCACCGCCGACCACGAAACCAACCGTGAGGCCCGAGCCGAGATGCTTGCGCACCGAGACATTGATCAGCCGCGGCGTGGTCGTCGTGAACGAAGCTGCTGGCGTAGCATCGTAGATTTCGGCGATGACCTTGCCGGTGCCGTTGCCGGCGGCGGAGACCTTCACCGAGTTGTCACGCGTGGTGATGTTCGCCGTAAGCGCGGCATCGCGCGAGGTAGCGCCACTGAACGCGAAGGCCCCAACCGCAGAAAGCGCCGCCGCGAGCTGCGCGGAGCCGCCCCAATTGTCGTTCTCGGCCGTCTTAGTGGAGCCGGCGAAAAGTTCGACCTTAGGATCATCGAGCGGGCCGGCGACGCCGAACGCTACGAGCGAAGGACCCGCGGCACGGATGACGAGCGGCTTTGCGCCGCCCGTCCCGCCACCGCCGACAACGTAGCCCAGCGTGAAATCCTCCCCAGCCGTGGCGATGTCGGTCAGGACGGAAAGGTTGATGAGGCGGCCGGGGTTCGACGTCGTCACCGTGAGTGTCGCAGGATTGCTTACGGTGCTGCCTACCGCGTTACTAACCGTAACAGTGTAGCTGCCGGCGTCACCGGTCTGCACGCTGGAGAAATTTAGCGTTGAGTTCGTCGCCCCTGAAATGACCGCCCCGTCTTTGCGCCACTGATAGCTGACGGGCAAGGAACTCACAGTGATCGCCGTGAAACTGGCAGCGCTGCCCGCTGCCGTCACCAAGGAAGCCGGTTGCAGGAAGAAAGCGGGCGGAGCCGGGACAGCATCCGAGAGATCGGGGATTCAGTTCCCATCGAGATCGTTCGTGTTCGCGATTTCCCAACGGTAGTTCAGGTAGTCCGACCATGAAGTGCCGGGATTCCCGTCGATCGCCAGAAAATCACCGCGATAGGCATTGCCCTGCCGCGACAAACTACCGGCGCGAAATGTCACCGATGTGCCGTTGCTGCTTCTTGCCGTGAACTGCGGAACGTCGATGCGGTCGGCATTGACGACCGTGAAGTTAGTTGTGGCTGTGACCGTGCTCGATTGATCGAGCGTGTAACGCACGTTCACCGTGATGGTGTTCGTCGAGCCACGTTGGTAGGAAACCGTTCCGGTGAAAGCCACGAGGTTCACCGTGCCCGTGTAGATTACGTTGGTCAGCCCCGTGGCGCTAACGACATTGACGCGATACGTCCCCGTCGAACTGCCTGCGGCTCGCGTGATCGTGCCGGCAGCCGAAAAAGGTGTGCCGTTATCGCTGAGCCCGGAGCCGCCAATGTTTACGCTCCCGTTTTTGTCGATTTGAACAACGTCCGGCAGTCCATTCGCGTCTGAATCCGTCGTCGGAATCTGAAACGCAAAGGAGCCAGTATCAATGAGGGCTCCAACCAGAGAATAAGTGCCGTAGTCAGCCTCATAGACACCAAGTGCACCTGCCCTTGGCCGAAACTCCCCGCCCAAAAGAAGTCCTCCCGCGACTTGATCATAAAACGAAAAGCCAGACCGCCCATCGTAAGTCGTGAAGTATGTTCGGACATTGCCGAAACCCGTAAGAAAAACGGGATCTGTTGGCAGGAACTGCAATGACCGGTTGGTCACTGTCGTCGCTGCGACTCGGGTCTGGGCGAAAGCCGCAGAACTTACGCAAAATAACACTGCGGACGCCGCCAGAACGGATGAGGGACGAATACAAAACGAATCAAGGTTGCTGGTAATCTGAGCAGACATGTGGGTAGCGCGACCCAACGGACTTTTCATACAGGCACCGCGAAACACCTTTCCCCAAGATACGCCAAGCCGCCCCCAGTCGGGCGCGCGCCTTGGCTTGGTCTCGGGAGTGAAAATTTCGCGGTTTTCGAGTGAGAACGTAGCCGATGCTACGCAAAGTCTGTGGGTCGGAGTTTCCGGGTGGGTTTTCATTCGTTGGAGCGGAGCTACTCGGAGAAAATCGAGTCGATCCTCAGCTGGGCAAACAGCTCCGCGCGCGAGAGCCTTAAGCCGGGAGCACGTCCTTGCCATCGGGGGCGTCGGTCACGCGAAGTGGGCGCTCCGCGGTGTCGATCGTCGAAGGCACTTCGGCCAGCGGCTCGCGCTTCCAGCCGTCCTTCGGCCGGTCCACCAGCTCCTCGTCGGTCCGGACTATCGCGGCTGCGACCATGACAAACGACGCTACGGCAGGACGGATTCCGCGCAAGGCCCGAGTCCGTCAGCCAAAAACGACGCGGGAGCCCCTTCGTGCAAGGCGCCGTCTGGCAGGCAACCCCGTTTACGACCAACTCAGGGCACTTCGTAAATCTCGACGATGGCCTCGCCGGTGCCGTTGGCCACGCCGCGGACTTGCACGGTGTAGCTGCCGGGGGCGAGGCTCGTGACGAGCGCGGCGTCGCGGCTGCCCGCGGTGAGCTGGAACGCGCCCACGGCCGTGAAGGTCGGCGCGAGCGAGGCG
>JAEUHB010000461.1 GCA_016794665.1 Opitutaceae bacterium | reverse complement strand
CGCGGGGCGTTGGGGATGGCTTTGATGGGGAGGGTGCAGGAGGCGGGTGGAGGAGTTTTGACCACGGATGAACACCGATGGGCACGGATAAATATCAAACAGGGCGGACCGCCGCCTCCGCCTCGCTCAGTTCGATGCGATGGCCGAACGGATCGTCGATAATCGCGCGCAGGCCCCAAGGAGACATTTTCGGAGGGGAAACCAAAACGCCGCCGCCACTCTCCAAGCGTTGAATAGCGCCATCGAGATGGCTTATGCGAAATCCGATGCGGACGTGCTTCGTGGAGTTTTCCTCGGAAGTCTGCGGGTAGATTTCAAACACGAGTCCGCCCAGCTCGGCGGCGTAGTGCTCAGGTCCTTTGCCATGCGCGTGCTTGGTGAACGACAGTCCAAGCAGCGCGTAGAAATCGACGGCGCGTTGGAGATCAGGGACACGCAGCACCACCAAGTTGAGGGCGACCGGCTGCATCGACTCTCTCACCCCAGCGCCTCTGCGATCGCGCCGATGATTTCCTCCACCGGCTCCGTGCCGACGCAGAGGCGGAGGAGATCGGGGTCGAGTTTGCTTGCGGCGAGCTCGGCGAGGCCGGCGGGGGTCGTCACGAGATCGTAGTGGGCGAGATACATGAAGGGGCAGATGAGCGTGGTCTTCATGCCAAAGCTGGGGCCCTTGGGCAGCCGGAGCTTGTCGTGGAAGGGTTCCATCGGGCCGCGCAGGGTAAACGTGATCATGCCGCCGGTGGCGTCGGGGGAGCGGGCGAGGCGGAGATAATTTTCGCGCGAGGCGGGGTGCAGTGCCCAGAAGACATCGCGCACTTTCGGATGCGCGGAGAGAAACGCGGCGACCGCGGCGGTGTTGGCGTGGATTTTTTTGAGGACGCTTTCCGTCTCGCCGATTTGCGTGGCGAGGCGGGCGAGGTCGCGAGGGTAAACGGGATCGATCCATGCGGCGGTGCGGTGGCGGAGCTCGGCGGCGTCGGGGCGGGCGGGGTTAAGCGCGACGAGGCCGGCGGTGAGGTCGCCCTCGCTGGCGGTGTATTTGGTGAGGCTGGAGACGACGGCGTCGGTGTGCCGGAGGAGGTCGAGGTTGAAGAGGCAGGCGACCGAGGGATCGACGAAGAGGTGCGCGCCGTGCTGCCGGCAGAGCGAAGAGAGCGCGGCGAGGTCCGGCGTCTGGATGAGCGGGTTGGTCGGCAGCTCGGCGAAGACACCGGCGATGCGTGCGCCGTGTTTCTCAAAGATGCGAGCGATGCCCTCGCTATCCAGTGGGTCGCGAACGTAGACGTAATCGGCGGGTGTGCTCGTGAACTTTTTCAGGATCGCGATGGTGTCGAGGTAGAGCCAGCCGAGCTGGAGCCACACGGTGCGCCCGCGCGCGGCCTGCAGGTCGGCGGAGGCGCGGAACGCGGCGTGGATGGCGTTCATGCCCGAGGGCGCGAGGAGGAGGTCGGTGTCCGCGCACTCCGGCAGCGCGCGCCGGAGCACGCGGCGGATTTCGTCGGGCGCGTCGCCTGCAAGATATTTCTCCGCGTGGGGCGCGGCGAGCAGGCCGAGGCCCACGAGTGCATCCTCGGCCTCGCGCGAGGAGAGGAAGCCGCCGTTGTTCTGAAGAAACGTCTTTGCGCGCGCGGCGGTGTTGGCGTCCGTCGGGTGCGAGGCGCCGTGGAGGCCGGCGTGCGCAAACAACTCCGCGCCAACCGCCGCGGCACCGAGGTGCGCGGCGAGGCTGCGTCCCATCCGCTCGGAAGTGGCGAGCCAGAGCGTGCGGCCGGCGAGCGCGGGCAACGTCGCCGTGAAATGCGCCGCGAGCTGCCGCGCGAATGGATGCACGACGAAGCGCGGGTAGCCCGAAGTAAGGGCGCGCATGGTCTCGGGCCGTCTCTCCTCGTAGCCGCGCACGTCCCGCATCGTGGGCAGGCTGCACGAGACGGAGTGGGGGCTGCCGGGAATGCGTTGGCCGAGAGGCAGGTGGGTGAAGGGCACGGTGGCGGAGAAGCTGAGAGCTGAGAGTCCGGGGCTGAGAGTGGAGAGCCTGAGGCGTTGGAAGCAAGGGCTGGGCGTGTCAGCGCCGGCGGGGAGGCGAGTTTCCCGTTGCGCCGCGGGCGCGCGGAGCGTTGAACCGCCGCGCATGAAACTCCTCTCGTGGAACGTCAACGGCGTGCGCGCGGCGCTCGGCAAGGGCCTGCTCGACTGGATGGCTGCGTCGAAAGCCGACGTCATCTGCCTGCAGGAGGTGAAGGCCGTGCCCGGCGACGTGCAGCACGTAACGTGGCCCCGTGGTTACGAGGTGGTTTGGAACTCCGCGCAGAAAAAGGGCTACAGCGGCACCGCGCTCTTCGCGAAGCGGAAGCCCCTCGCCGTCACGCTCGGCCTCGGCTCGCCCGCGCACGACGCGGAGGGCCGCGCGATCACCGCGGAGTTCGCCGACTGCTACGTGGTCGGCGTCTACGTGCCCAATGCGCAGCCCGAACTCGTGCGCATCGGCTTCCGGCAGGAGTGGGATCGCGCGCTGCTCGCCCACGCGAAGAAGCTGGAGAAGAAAAAGCCCGTGCTCTTCTGCGGCGATCTGAACGTCGCCCACGAGGAAATCGACCTCGCGCGGCCGAAGGAGAACGTGGGCAACCCTGGCTTCTCCGATCAGGAGCGCGCCGGCTTCCGTGATTTCATCGACGCGGGCTTCGTGGACACGTTCCGCCACTTCGAGAAAGGCCCGGGCCACTACAGCTGGTGGACGTATCGTGCCGGCGCGCGCGAGCGCAACATCGGCTGGCGGATCGACTACGTGATGGCGAGCGCCGCGCTGAAGGCCCGCCTGAAGCGCGCCTGGATCGAGCCGCACGTGCTGGGCAGCGACCACTGCCCGGTGGGGCTGGAGCTGAAGTAACCGCTACTTTTTCCCGGCGAAGATCTCCGCCATCGCCTTCTTCGGGTTCACGAAGTCGACCGCGGTGACTTTGCCGGCGTCGTCGAGCGTGAGGACCGTGAGGTGGTCCTCCTTCCTCGGGTAGCGCACGAGGAAGTTCTCGCTGTCGGCGAGCAGGATGCGGTGCGGGTATTTCTTCATCTTGGGCAGCGCGAACATGCGCCCGATGCCGGGCATGCCGTGGATGTTGGAGATGAAAAGCGTCTTCTCTTGATCGAGAAAGGCGGCGGGCTGCTTCTCAAAATACGCGTTGGCCGCCTTGCCGGAGCCCATCTCAAACGCGACGACGATCCGCCGCGCGCCGCCCACGTAGGAATAGTCTTTCTCGTGCTGGTCCTTGCAAGCGAAGCCCTCGAACTTATCGCCGGCCTTGTAAGGCTCGGCGGCGGCGAGGGTGGCGGCGAAGGCGAGGGCGAGGATAAGTCCGGGGAGCTTCATCGGCGAAAACCCATGCCGGCTTCGCCGGGCGGGCGCAAGTGTCGTTGCGCGCGGGGCCCGCCCGACTTTTTTGTTTCGCCGGCGGGCGCCGCGCCGCAGGCTCCCGGCCATGCCCTCCCTCGCGCTCGAGCTGAAGCAAGCGATGAAGCGACACCCGCGCTGGTCACTGGCCGTCGCGGAGAGCATGACCTGCGGCCGCCTGCAGGCGCGCGTGGGCGAGGCTTCGGGCGCGTCGGAGTTTTTCCTGGGCGGGATCACGGCCTACACCCTCGACGAAAAGGTCGCGCACCTCGGCGTGAATCGCGCCGCGGCGAGAAAGGTCAACTGCGTGTCCGCCGCGGTCGCCGAGCAGATGGCGCGCGGGGCGTGCCGGCTTTTCGACAGCGATCTCGCGGTGGCCACGACGGGCTACGCGGAGCCGTCGCCGGCTGACGGCGTGCGCGAGCCCTTCGCGTGGTGGGCGATCGCGCACCGGCGGCGCGGGAAATTTGTCGGCGTGAAAAGCGGGCGCGTGGAATGCCCGGGGGCGACGCGCACGGACGCGCAGGCAATCGTGGCGGATGCAGCGATCGCGGAGCTCGTCGCCTATCTACGCGAATCGCGCGGGTGATCGGTTTCGCTGCAATCGGGGATGACGGGCGCCTCCCCGGAGGATGCGCGGCTAGGCCGCCGGGGGCTTTGGCAGAAGCTTCGCGACCACGCTGAGCAGCACCGCGACCACGAGCGCAAGTGCGCCCCAGAAGAGGATGCTGTTGCCGCCGCGCAGCACGCGGGCGGGCCAGGCTTCCACGCTCGTCGGTTCCTCGGGGCCGAGCGTAGCGGCCTCCTTGGTAGCGGCGAGGATTTGGCTGGCGACCAGCGCGAGGTCGTAGCGCGGCGCGGCGGCGCCGGCGTGGCCGTAGTAGAGCGCTACGGGCGTGGTGTCGGACTTGAAGAGCAGGCGCGCAACCGGATGCGCCACCGTCACGCCACTGAGGGTGATGGGCGGGTTGTCGCCGTTTTCGGTCTCCAGCACGAGCGCGGTGGAGGTCGGCGGGGTGGAAAGTGCCAGGGTAAGCGGTCCTTTGTTCTCCGGCGTGTGGCTCCACTCGGCCGAAGCGAGCGTGCGCTCGTGGCGGTTGCCGCGGTCGTCGGCGATGAGTTCGAAGAGACGCAGCTGGCGCTGAAACAGCGCGGTAGGCGACGAGAGTGTGAGGCGCGTGAGCGGCAGGCCGGTGCGAGGCAACGCGATTTCCCAGCGGCTCACGCGCGGGCGCTTCGGGTCATCAGCGGGCTTGGCCGTCAACTCAAGCGCGCGGGAGAGATTGGGGCGCTCGAGCAGAAAGGGCACCTGCGCGCCGTCGCGCACCAGCCGCACATCGCCGAGGCCGCGCTGCGCCTGCGCGAGCACATCGAGATCGAGCTCGAGCTGCTGCACGCCGGCGGTGGCGACGCGCACGGCCTTGCGGAAACGCCACGGTGCGGTGTCGAGCGCCGCGCCGGCCAAAGCGACGCCGGCGAGGGTCTCGGGGGCGCGGTAGGCGGGGTTGGGGGTGAGCGGGCCGGGCGTGAGGATTCTCTCCAGGGCGCGCGCGCCGAGTCGCAGCGTGGCCACGTCATAGCGCGGTGCCGCCACCTGCGTATGGCCGCTGAGCAGGGCATAGTCGCCGGGCGCAGCAGCGTCGAAATGACCGCGCAGCTCGCGGCGCGTGACCTCAACGCTGGTGATTGCCAGTGGCGGGCTGTCGCCATTGGCGATGTGAACGATCAATTCGCGCGTAGGAGGTGCGAAATCGAGCGGCACCCGCGTGTGTCGCACCTCGGCCTCGCCGTCGGGTGCGAGGCGGTAAATCGTGCCGCTGGCGAGCGTGCGTTCGATGGTGTCCTCCTCCACAAGCGCTCGGATGCCCACGGTTACACGGCGGTTGAAGAGCCGCGCGTCTGTCGCGAAACGCAGGTTTGCCAACGGCGTGCGTGCGGCCGCCAACTCGAGCGTGAGCACGGTCTCGCCGGCGAATTCGTCACGGCGTGCGATCCGCACGCCGAGCGGCAGGTCGGACGGGGCGGCCGCGGTGATCGGTAAAATCGTCGCGCCAGTGAACGGCACGGGTGGCGAGCGGGTGTCATCGAGGGTGACGCGCACGAAAGCGGCCGGCGCGCGCACGCCTAACTCCGCCGCGCCGGCTTCGCGAAACAGCAGTGCGCCTTCCGCGGCGATCTGCCACGCGCGGCCGTCGTCCGAGGTCTCGATACGCGCGCGCTTCACGAACCGCGGCGTGGGTGTGACGAGCGTGAAGCCCGGCGATGCGGCATCGCCGGTCTCAATCACGAGCTGCGTGGCCGTCGCGGTAAGCGCGGCACGAAACGACTTGGCGGGCCTGGCCGCCGCGACCGGCGCCGCGACCGCCGCGAGCGCGAATGCCACTTCGCGCCCTGCTGGATCAAGCAGACGCAAATCCCCGCGGTCGGCGCGCGCGGCGTCGAGCGTCTCGGGCGGCACGGCAAAGGTGACGACACCCGCGGCCTCGACCCGCAGCGCCTGGCGGAACTTCCACTCCGCGAAATCAGCCGCGCGCAGCGGTGCGGGCACCGCGGCCAGCCAGGCGAGGGTGATCGCGCTAAACGAGCGGTGGCGGCTCAGTAGGTTTCTTGTCATGGCCGGGCAAAAAGCGCTGGTAGGCAAATGATGCGACGATCGCGATGACCGCGACGCCGAAGAGCGCGCCGATGCGGTAGAGCGCCTCGAGGCGCGCGAGGTCGTGGAAGAAGAGCTTGAGCAGCGCCACGCCGAGCAGGGCGAGCGCGGCATAGCGGCCGAAGCGGAGGTCCTTCCGGAAACTCACGAGCAGCAGCGCGAGCGCGAAGACCGCCCACGCGATCGTGTAGGTCATGTCGCGGGCGAAGTTGCCGGAGAACTCGAACGCCAGCGTGCGCGCGCCCGGCGCCGCGAAGAAGTCGGCGATCTCCACATTGAGGAGGAGGAAGGCGAGCACGGTGCCGAGCGTGGCGAGCAGCGCGGGAGCGTTGATGCCCAGCGAGCGCTCGCGCGGCGGGGCGAGCAGCCGCGCGCCGACAAAGAGACACGCGATCGTGGTGCCAAAGGCGTAGAGATACCAGTTCAGGATCGCGCCGGCCCGCGGGTGGTAGGAGAGCACGGCGGGGTTGAGCGCGAGGCGCGCAAACGCCGCGCATAGGAGCACAACGCCCGTCGCGCGCAGCCCGCCGTGCGGCACGCGGTGGAACAGCCAGAGCAGCGCCGTGCCTTCCAGAGCCCATGCGACCGTGAGCCATTGGCGGTCGAATTGAATCGGGAAGACCAGCGTGATGAAGAACAGCCCCGCGCCGCCAAACCACGCGAGCTGGTTGAGCCGCGCGCGTTCATCGGCGGTCGGCGCACGCACGATCGCGACGAGGCTCGCAAGCGGCGGCAGGGCGAGCGCGGCGGGGAGCAGGCCCATGAGGTCGTTGGGCCAGCCGCGCTTGATCACGCCGAAGAGAAACGGGAACTGCGCCACGCCGGCGAGCGCCGCCACGGCCCACGGGCCGGTGAGCGCGGCGAACCGCGCGCGAAACAAAAACGGAAACACCGCGCAAATCGCCAGGAAGCCGACGCCCCACAAGAGCGGCGTTCCCGGGGCCGCGAGCGGCCCGGAGGGCTGGCGCGCGAGCCACGCCAGCTCGAGCGCCGCGACACCCACGAGCGCGCAGGCAGGCAACCACGCGATGGTGAGCAGGCGCGCCAGGCCGAGCGTCAGCACCGTGAGCAGCAGCGCGAGGCCGAAGATCGGGGACGGATTCGCCGCCGGCAGCCGCTGCGTCATCATGATGAGCAGCAGAAACGGCAGGATCGCCGCGAAGGCCGGCACGTGCGCGCGGGCATCGCCGAAGAGCGCGCCGGTTTTCCCCGCGCCGCCCTCGAGCCGGGCACCGAGCCGCCGCGCGAGCCAGAGGCCGGCGGCGAAAAAAATGACGGCGAACGCCCCGACCACGACGAGGAAGCTCCCGGCCATGTCGCCCGGCACCGGCGCACGGAAGAGCCACACGGCCGTGGCGCCGAGCGTGAGCACAAGCACCGCCGCGAGCGCGACCAGCGAGGCGCTCACGAGCGCGAGCCCCACCGCGACGAGATCGATCAGCAGCACGCAGGGCCAGAACGCCAGGGAGAGCCCGTCCAGCTTGAGCAGCGGCCCGAGGGTGAGCAGCAAGGCGAGCGGCGGAAAAATCTGGCTGGCCCATGACGGCGCGGCTCCTGGCCGGTGCCGCTCCAGCACGAGCGGAAACGCCGTGTGCAGCGCCGCGTGCGCGAGGCAGGCGGCGAGGGCCCAGCCTTGGTTGGCGGCGTCTAGGCGCACGCCCATCCACGCCGCGAGGAGAAAAAAGACCGCGATGCCGGCCGGCGCGTGCAGCGCGGGCAGTTTCTCGTCCCGCCAAGCGATCGCGAGCAGGCAGGCGTCGGCGGCGAAGACGAACGCGAGCCAGAGTCCCGGCGCGAGCGTCGCATAATGCAGGAGCGCGGCGGCAAACCCCAGCGCCACCGTCGGCAGCGCGATCGCCGCGCCGCGCTCAAACCACGACACGCGCGCGCGCCGCTGCGCCACCGCCCACGCCCCAAGGAACAGCGCGCTGAACGCGAGGCCCACGACGATGGCGACGGGTGCCTTGGCGGAGTTCAGGAACTTTCCCGCCCACCCGATCTGCATCACGACGGTGCCGAGCGCGCCGAGCGCCACAAGGTAGTGCCAACGCCGGTGCAGCGCGACTGCGACGAGCCCGACATCGAGCAGCGCGAGGTAGCCGAAGAGCCCGGCGGGGTTGTCGCGCCCCGTCGACAGCAGCACGGGCGTGAGAAAGCCGCCGAGGATGCCGAGCACCGCGACCACCTGCGCCTCGAGCCGGACCGCGAGCAGGAAGGCCGTGGTCGTGACCAGGCTCATGATGATGAACGTCGCGACCGGCCCGAATGTCGCGAAATGGTAGATCGAGTTGCAGGCGAAGGTGACGCCGTAGAGGCACACGACGCCGGTCGCGATGAGCGTCTGCGCCGTGACCGCGAAGCGCTCGCGGGAAATCTTCAGCCCGCCCACGATCAGTCCCAGCGCGAACAGGTAGCCGATGGCCACGCGCACCTCGGGCGGGATGAGGTCGTGCTCGAAGGAATATTTGACGAAGAACGCCGCCGCCAGGAACGCCGCGAGCCCGCCCAGCCACGCGAAGAGCTTCGCCCCCATGAAGCGTTCCCAGTCGACCGGCTTGCGCGGTGGTGGTGGCGTGAACGCCGGCAAGGACGGCGGTGCGGGCGTGATCGGAGGCGGAGGGGCAACCGGGATGGGCGGAGGCGCGGCCGGAGTCGCGATTTGGGCAAGTGCGGGCGGCGCTTGCACCACCGGCGGGGCGACGGGCGACGGAGGCGGCGGTGGTGGTGTTGACGAAGCGATGACTGGCAAAGGTGCGATCGGTTCAGCGACGAGCGGCGCAGCGGGTGGCGGGGTGGGGCGCTGGTCGCGGAGAATTTGCAGCTCCGTTTTCAGCTCCTGCAATCGGCCGGCGAGGGCATCGTTTTGTCGCCCGAGAGAGACGACGCGGAGGGTGACCCACAGGGGAAACACCACGAACACCAGCACGAACAGCAGAATGATCAGGGCTTCCATGGGGGCGGTGTGGCGGGACCATGCCACTGCACCGCTATGCGAGGCAAGCGTGCGGCGGTCGCACCGATTCCGCGCGGCCCGCAGGGTTTCCCTTGCCCGGACCCGGACCCCGGGCTACGGCTCAGCCTGTTCATCCTTCCCCTATGAATGCTGGCCAACTCGTGTCGGTTGCGGGGCGTGCTCTCGCCCCTGTTCGAGAACGTGGATCGATTTTCCGCGGGATCGGTGTGGCGGTGGGCTTGGCGTCCTTGGCGGCGCCAGCGGCGACCCTCGAGGCTCCCGGCGTGCTCACCGCCTACACGCCGGGCAACGCCGTGCCGGTGGTCACGCTTTTCCGCGGCACCTTCAACCAAAGTGGCGACATCGTGCGCGTGAATCTCGCCAACGCCTCCGCGACGGAATTCAGCCTCACGCCGGGCACGCACTTCACCACGCTCTATAATTTCTTCGCGCGCCCGGCGACCCTCCCGGCTTTCAACGGCCAGACCCTCGGCATCGCCCTCGCCTACGCGGGCCGCCCGGATGTCTTCACCGAGGAATGGACGGCCGCCGGCACCACGATTAATTTCTTCAGCCGGCCGGCGGGCATCTCACAGACCTTCACGGCCGCGACGGCCGCGGCCACGGCGGACCTCTACCGCAATTATTTTTTCTCAGCGCAAGGCGCCGCGGACTTCGATCGGATCCAGCGGACGGTCTTCGGGATCTTCTCGGCGGTGGCGGCCGGCGCCAACGCCACCGACGGCGCGCCGCAGGCCTCCACGGCCAACGTGGCGACGAGCACCTTTGATCAGTTCGGCTTCACGCCGCTGCTGCAGCAGATGGACCCGGCGACCGCCCGGCCGAGCGTGGGCGGTGGCGCGTGGAAATTCACTGTCCATGCCGAGAACTCCCGCTTCCGCTTCGACATCCCCGGCGGCGGCCGCGTGCGCGGCGACAACACGCGGGTCGCCGTGCCGTATGTGTTCACCGCGCTGAAACGCTGGGAGCTGCACGGCACCGCCACGCTGCAGCGCACCAAGATCGAGGGCATCAAGACCTACGGGCCGGCCGCATCGATCGGGCTGCCGTTCCCGTTGCGCGAACTGTCCCCGTCGTCACCGTGGCGTTGGGTCATCACGCCGAGCACGACGCTCAGCTACGACTGGGCCAAGGACGGCATCACCGGCACGCGCGGCTCGAACTTCATCTGGGCCGGCGGGGGCACCAACCTCGTCGAGTATCGTTGGCGGCCGGAGGTCGTGTTTTCGGCGGCGTCCCAGATCACCTATCACTCGACGATCGACGCCGACCTCGACTTCCTCCCGGCCGGCGCGGATCGCATCAGCCAGGCGCTGGTGAAAAACGGACTCCGCGCGCGCTGGAACGTCCATCCGCGGCTGATGACGGAGGGTTTCTTCATCCACTCGCATTTCCTGCGCAGCGCGCAGGTCCGGCACTTCCGCACCTACGGGCTCGGCGCGACCACGCCGGTCTGGCGCGGCCATCTCATCGGCCTCAACGTCAAGATCGAGGAGGGCAAGCGCTACTTCGGTTGGAACGTCGGGCTGACGACCAACTGGAGTTTTTGAGCCTTTACGCCGGCGGCAGGCACTCGAGCACCTCGGCCGTGCCGCCCAGCGGCGTGAGCCGCAGTGGCCCCAGCCCGGCGGGCACGAAGAATTTCCCGTAGGTCGCGATGCGGTGGCTTTCGCCACCGGCCTCGGCCAGCACGTTGCCGGCGGTGACGATCGCGATGACGGCCGAGGGCTCCGTCTTCGTCACGGTGGTGTCGAGCACGCTGCGACGCACGCGGAAGCAATCGGTCTGGTTTGGGCCGATGAATTCGTCCTGATGCGAGCTTGGCCCGAGCGCGCGCACTCGCCGTGGCGCGCAGCGCACGCGCACCGCGAGATCGCCCGCGGTGAGGGGCGTGAGGTTGAAGACCGTGAGCGCGAAGTCGACGTCGCGCCCCATGAACCGCGCGGCCTCGGGCAGCACGTAGCCCGCGCGCTCAAACTCAAAACGCACCACGAGATCACTCGGCTCCTGGATCTCGACGAGGAACAGGCCGGCGCCGAGCGCGTGCGGCGTGCCGCCGGGGATGATGAACGTGTCGCCGGGCTGCACGGGGACCTTGTCGAAGCATGCCTCGAGGGCAGGGATGTCCTGCGTCTCGATCATGCGGCGCAGGTCCTCAGGCGTCGGCGGGCGCTGGAATCCCACGTAGATATGCGCGTCGCGCGGATCGCGCGTGGCGAGGACGTGGTAGGCCTCGGTCTTGCCGCTGGGTGCGCCAAGCACGCGCTGCGCAAACTCGCGCGTGGGATGGACCTGGAAGTGTAGGCGCGTGCCGCTGTCCAGGAACTTCACGAGGAGCTGCGGCTGCGCGCCGTATTTCGCGACATGCGCCGCGCCGAGGAAATATTCCGGATCACCCGCGAGCAGCTCGGCGAAGTCGCGTGGCCGCGGGTCGTGCCCGACGAGCACCTGCGACACCCCTTCCGCGATGTGCTCGCGCCCGCGGTTGGCCGCGCGGGTCGTCGATGCAATCCAGTCCTCCGCGAGATGCGAGTCAGCCGGGGCCGCGGCGCCGGCGAGCGTGTCGAGCGTGCGCCCGCCGGGGTAGGTGCGCCAGACGCGGTTTGGCGGCAGCAGGATCAGCTTGTGGCGGTGGCTCATTGGTCTGAGGCGAGGGCGGTCGGCACGGGCATGAACGGACTATGAAACTGCGCCGGGCGGCTTGCCAAGCGGCGGCGTTTCCCGGTTTGCTCGCGCACCATGGACTTGGAGACTGCCCGCCGCCACATTGCCGCCTGCATCGACCGCATGAAAGCCTGCTACGCGCAGCCGGTGTTCGACGAGTGGGCGATCCTCGCCGTGCCGGCCAAGACCGGCGGCATCGTGGCCTACGGGGGCCCGCGGGCGGACGAGTTTCGCCGCCAGCTGGCGCGCGACGCCGAGCCGCTGCGCGCCGCCGTGGCCGGGAAAAAATTCGCGGAGGGTGACATCGAGTTCGTGCCCGACGCCGCCGACACGCACTACGACGCCTTCATGAAGATCGGCCCCGCGAGCTACCTTGTCCTCAACCATACCACGCGGACGATGACCGAGATTCGCGCCGACAAAAAGTGGCTCAAGGCGCAGGCCGTGCTCTTCGAGCTGAGCGAAAAATTCCGCGAGGACCCGCTGGCGACCTGAACGATGTAGGCGGGGTGCCCTCACCCCGCGGCTTTGGTTCTCGACTGCGATTTCCCGCGGGGTGGGGCACCCCGCCTACATCAATCCCGCGGCCAGAAACCACCCGTAGCCCGCGATCAACGGCCAGCCCATCCAGCGCGGCAGCCCGCTGGCCGCGAGCACGCAGAACACGTGCGCCAGCGCCGCCGCCGCGAGGATGCCGAGCCCCGTCGCGAAAAACGCCGGCACCGCGATCGGGTTGAGCAGCGCAGCCAGGCCGAGGCAAAGCGGGATGCAGATGTGGCCGTCGCCGACCTGCGAGGCGTAGGCGATGTCGGCGCGCCGGCGCGCGGCGTAGAAAAAAGCGAGCACGGCGTTGGGCAGCACCATCAGCCAGCCGCTGAGCCACCCGAGGTTCTTCGCGCTGACAAAGCCGCCCTCCTGCGCCATCAGCCACGCGACGAGCCAGTCGAGGCTCACGTAGAGCGCGTAGGCGCCGCCCAGCACGAGCAGCACATCAAAAACAAACCGCGGGCCGAGGCGCACGCGCTGCCGGAGGTTGTGCTTCATCACGTCGAACACGTGGAAGCCCTGCCAAAAGAGAAACAGCGCCACGAGCACGAGCCCGTCGCTGGCGTCAAGCATGCCGTCGGCCGCGAGCGCCCATGTGACGCTCGCAAACACCAGCACCGCGCCCAGCGTGAGCAGCAGCGCGAGCCGGCTGATCTGCCGTTCGACGGCGGCCTTGGCCCCGGCGGCGGTTTTTTTCCCGCCGGCCCTTTTCGCGCCACCCAGGCGCAGCCCCCAGAACAACGCCGGCAGCCCCAGCAGCAGCGTGAGGTTGGTCACGTTGTTCACGATGCAGTTCGTCAGCACCTCCGCGCCGGAGTCCTTCCGTGGCGCCGTGAGCGCGACGAAAATCAAATTCCCGAGCCCCGAGCAGTAGGGCATCACGAGCGTGCCAAGCGCCGTGCCCTCCAGCCCGTGGTCGAGCAGCGCCTCGAGCCGCCAGACCATGAGCAGCGAGGCGACGAGGAAGAGCGCGAGGTAGGTCCAGGCGTTGGCGTGGCCCGCCGCGGCGATGGCGTCGGAGAGGGGATTCACGCCGGAAGCGCGCGCAACGCGTATCGCCCGTCGCGCCGCGCGATCCGCAGCCGCGCGCCGAACGTGCGCGAGAGCTGTGCCGAGGTGAGCGTGCGTGCGCACCGCCCGGCGGCCAGCGTGCGCCCCCCGCGCAGCAGCAGCGCGTGCGTGAAGGCCGGCATGATTTCCTCGACGTGGTGGGTCACCAGCACGAGGGCGGGGGCGTTTCTCCGGCGCGCGAGCGCGTCGATGAACTGGAGGAAATTCTCCCGCGCCACCGGGTCGAGGCCGGCGCAGGGCTCGTCGAGGACGAGCAGGCGGGGCTTGGCCATCAGCGCGCGCGCGATCAGCACGCGCTGGCGCTCGCCCTGCGAGAGATAAGCCCACTCGCGATCCGCGAGGTGCGCGAGGCCGATCATCTTCAGCAGGCGCAGCCCGGCGGCGCGATCGGCACGCGCGACGCGGTGCCAGAGATCGAGCTGGGCAAACTTGCCGCTGATCACCGTGTCGAGCGCGACCTCGGAGGGCGGGATCGACAGCGCGAAGGCGCTCGTGACCACGCCGATTTTCAGGCGCAGCTCGCGCCAGTCGGTCGCGCCGTAGCGCTGGCCGAGGACGGTGAACTCGCCCGCCGTCGGCGACAGGAAGCCGGTGAGCGCCTTGAGCAGCGAGGTCTTGCCGGAGCCGTTGGCGCCGAGGATCGCCCAGTGCTCGCCGCGGGCGACGCGCCACGCGATGTCGTGCAGGATCACGGTGCGGCCGCGCACGACGCGCAGGCCGGAGACTTCGAGGATGGCGGGCATGAGAGCCGGAGAGTGTGCAGGCGGAGAGTTGCGCCGGTCAACCGCGGGCCTACGTTGGCCCGATGCGTTTTCCCGGACTCACCCTCTCGTTGCTCGCGCTCGGTCTCGCGGCGCTGGCCCAGGCGCGGCCGTTCACGGTCGTCGCCTACAACGTCGAGAACCTCTTCGACCTCGATGGCGTCGCGGGCTACGACGACTATCAGCCTTCGCGTTACTCGCGGGCGCACGCGCTGACGAAGCTGCGCAACATCGCCCAGGTTGTCGCGCGGTTCGAGGGCGGTCGGGGTCCCGACGTGCTCATGCTCTGCGAACTGGAGACGGATGCGACACCCGGGCGCGGCGCGCCCGACTACGAGGCGCTGCTCGCGCCCTACGCGCGCGTGCCGCTCGACGAGATGCTGGGCGCGAGATTCGACAAGCGCATCGCCGATCTGCCCGCCGAGGCGCTCTTGTTAAAGGCGTTCAACGAAGCGGGACTCACGGGCTACCGGGTCGTGACCGGCGACGGCGCGCCGCCCCCGCGCGGCGAGAAGCGCCCCGAGATCAAGAACGCGGTCTTCACCCGTCTCCCCATCGCGCGCACGCGCGCGCATCCGACGACCAACGCCCGCGCGATCCTCGAGGTGCAGGTCACGGTCGACGGCGCGCCGTTGTTTCTCTTCGTCAACCATTGGAAATCCGGCGCCAGCGATCCCGAGACGGAGCCGCTGCGCGTCGCGAACGCTGCGACGCTCCGTCGCCGCCTCGACGAGGTCCTTCGCGCCGATCCCAACGCCGACATCATCCTCGGCGGCGACTTCAACTCCCAATATAACCAGAAGCAGCGCTACCCGCGCATGGCCAAGACCGGCATGGATGACGTGCTCCGCGCACAAGGCGACGAGCTCGCCATCCGCGGCTCCGCGCACGACCTCTACAACCTCTGGCACGAGCTGCCGCCGCCGGAGCGGGGCAGCGACACCTTCCGCGGCGAGTGGGGCACGCTCATGCACCTGATCGTGTCGCGCGGGCTCTACGATTTCCGCGGCGTGCAATACGTGGACAACTCCTTCGCCGTCGCGAAATTCCCCGGCCTCAACGCCGACACCCGCGGCCTGCCCGTGCGCTGGGTCTTCGACGGCCCGGCCGGCGCCGGGTTCTCCGATCACTTTCCGATCGTGGCGAAGTTCACCACCGTGGCCGAGAACCGCGCCGACCGCTGGCTCGAGTTGGAAAATCCCTCCACCGATCGCGGGGCCCCGCCGCCAATCGTGCGGAGCGAACCCGTGCGCAACGATCCGCCGCGCCCCCCGCCGCTCCCCGCGGTGGACCTCGAGCGCGTCGCGCTCGACCCGAAGCTGCTGCCCGCGACCGCCGCGATCCGCGACGACGCGCACAAGGGGAAGATCTTCCGCGTCGAGGGCCGGGTGACCGCAAGTGAGCGCCTCGCCGTGACGGTGAACGGCCAGACCTACGAAGTGTGGAGCTACGACGCGCCGCTGCGCGCGAGCCTGCGCGCGCGATTCAAGGCAGGCGCGACGATGCGTTTCTTTGGTGAACTCGCCGTGTGTCGCGACCGGTGGCAATTCGTCGTGCGTGACGCGTCGTGGGTGAAGTGAGGGTCGCGGCGCCATGCTGAAGATCTACACGCTTTCGAACTGCGATTCCTGCCGCGCGGCGGTGAAATGGCTGCGGGCCCGCGGCGTCGCTTTTTCCGAGCACGCGATCCGCGAGACACCGCCGACGGCGGCCGAGCTGCGCGCGATGCTTGCGGCCCACGGCGGCGAGCTCCGCCGGCTCTTCAACACTTCCGGCCGCGATTACCGCGACCAGAAGCTCGGCGAGAAGCTGCCGGGTCTCGCGCCCGCGGCGGCGCTCGCCCTGCTCGCATCAAACGGCAATCTGGTGAAGCGCCCCTTCCTAATAGGCGGCGACCGGGCACTGGTGGGGTTTGACGCGGAGACATGGGCCGCGGCATTCTCCCGGCCATGAACGCCTCCGAACGCCAGTCATTGCAGGAAGCCGCCCTGTGGATGGCGCGGCACGCGGGGTTCCCGGCCGTGCGGCTCGAGCCGCAGGCGGAGGCGCTGGTGTGCATGGCGCTCATGGCCGGGCGCGAGGCAGCGGCGCAGCCGGCGCGGGCCCGCTTTGACGTCCGAAGCGGGGCGCAGCGTTCCGCCCAGAAGCAGTGGGCCCTGCGCCGTTCCCAAGTCCACTTCAAGTGCGACAACAGCGCCAAGGTCTAGCCCTCTCCCCGCATGGTCGACTCCGGCACCACGCCCGCCCAAAGCCGCCAACTCGTCGCGCAGCTCAAGCGATCGCAGATTTTCCGTGACTACGAGAAGGCGTTCCGCGACACGACCGGCCTGCCCCTCGCGCTCCGGCCGCTCGAGGCGTTCGATCTGCCCCACCACGGGGATCCGAAGGAAAACCCGTTTTGCGCGCTCCTGGCGCGCAGCAACCAGTCGTGCGCGGCGTGCCTGCAGCTCCAGCGCCGCGTCGAGGACGAGGCTCGGCTCGAGCCCAAGACGCTCAAGTGCTTCGCCGGCTTGTGCGACTCGGCGGTGCCGGTGCGCGTCGGCGAGAACCTCATCGGGTTTCTCCAGACCGGGCAGATCCTCCTGCACACCCCGGCCAAGGCGGAGTTTGCCCGGGTGACGCGCCAGCTGATCAAGTGGGGCACGGAGGCGGACCTGAAGCGGGTGGAGGAGGCGTATTTCCAGACGCGGGTCCTCGATCGGAAGCAATACGACTCCATCCTCCGCCTGCTCACGATTTTTGCGCAGCATCTCGCCAGTCTCAGCAATGAGCTGATGGTGCGCGGCGCGGCGGCGGAATCGCCCGCGATGGCCAAGGCCCGGGTGCTCATCGCGGAGCGCCACGCGGACGAGCTTTCCCTGCAGGAGGTGGCGCGGACGGTCAACATGAGCGCCTTCTATTTCTGCAAGAGCTTCAAGAAGGCCACCGGCCTGACGTTCACCGACTATCTCGCGCGCCTGCGCGTCGAAAAGGTGAAGAACCTGCTGCTCAACCCCCACAAGCGCGTGAGCGAGGCCGCCTACGAGGTGGGTTTCCAGTCGCTCTCGCAGTTCAACCGCGTGTTCCGCCGCATCGCGGGCGAGTCGCCCACGGTCTACCGCGAGCGGTTGCACGGGACGCCGGCCGCGGGAGCGGCCGGGGCTTGATGTGCGTCAAGGCGCGCGTCCGCTGGCCGGGCTAACCTCGGAGCCGCGCATGATACCCGCCCGCCTGCTGCTTTTTCTTCCCTTCGCCGCCGCGCTGCATGGGCAGGGCACGCCCGATTTCGAGAAGCCGCCGATCAGTTATTCCGAGAGCAAGCCCGCGGATGCGGTCGCCGCCTTGCAGAAGCGCCTCGCGGCGGGAGAACTCGCGCTCGCCGGCGACGATCGTGACGTGCTCCGCCAGCTGCTGGCCGAGCTGCGCGTGCCGATCGCGAGCCAGACGGTGGTCTTCTCCAAGACCAGCCTCCAGCGCAGCCGCATCCGGCCCGAGCACCCCCGCGTGATTTATTTTTCCGACTCGGCCTACGTCGGCTGGGTGCCCGGCGGCTTGCTTGAGCTCACCGTCGTCGATCCGCGGCTCGGGCCGATTTTCTACGCGATGGACCTCGCGGCGCTGCGGCGCGGCGTGAACCCCTTTTCCCGGGACAGCGACTGCCTGAGCTGCCACGGCGGCGCGTTTGTGCGCGACGTGCCGGGGGTCTTCGTGCGCTCGGTCTTCCCGGCGGACAGCGGCGAGCCGCTGCTTCGCCATGGCACCACGGTGGTCGACGACCAGACTCCGTTCGCCGACCGCTGGGGCGGCTGGTATGTGACCGGCTACCGCGGCGCGGCGCCCCACCGCGGCAATGCCATCGCGCGCGAGGAGAAGGACCGCCTGGTGTTCGAGCCCGAGTCGCGCCGGCCCGACGAACTCTCCGCGTTTTTCGACGTTTCCATCTATCCGGCCGCGACGAGCGATGTGGTCGCGCTGCTCGTGCTCGAGCACCAGACCACGCTGCAAAACACCCTCACCCGCGCCGCCTTCGCGACCCGCCGGATGATCGACTACCAGCGCGGGCTGCAGCGGCACTTCAAGGAGCCCGAGAGCGACGAGCCAACCTACGAGAGCGTGAGGAGCGTGATCGCCAGCGCCGCGCAGGATGTCGTCGACCGGCTGCTGTTCCACAAGGAGGCGGAGCTCCCGGAGGGCGTGGAGGGCAGCGCGGCGTTTCGCGCGGCGTTCGCGGCCGACGCGGTGCGGACGCGCGATGGCCGCTCCTTGCGCGACCTGAGCCTGCGTGGCCGCATTTTCGCCCACCGCTGCAGCTACATGATTTACTCGGAGTCGTTCGCCGCCCTGCCGCCCGCGCTGAAAAGCGGAATTTTCGAGCGCTTGAAAAAGGCCCTCGACGGGCGCGAGGCCAAGGACCGCTACGCCTATCTCCCGGCCGAGGAAAAGGAACGCATCCGCGCGGTCCTCCTCGAGACGCTGCCGGAGGCCCGCGCGCGATGGGGCGCCGCCCCGCGTTGATCAGACCGCGGCCGGCTCCCGCCGGCCGGGGCATTCCCCGGGGGCGCTCGCGAGCCGGAGCTGGCACACGGAGCAGAAGAGCCCCACCTCGCGACGCGCGATGCACCGGAGCACGAGGTGGACTTCGGTCGCGACCATGCGGTGCGATCCCACGGCGGGCCCTCCCACTTCCGCCTGCGCCAGCACGAGCGCCTCGAGCATGGCGCGTTCCCCCGCGAGGAAATACTCGATGAGCGGGTTCTGACCACAGGCGCAGGAACGGCGCACCTCCTCGTAGCCTGGCGTCCGGCCCGGCGCCGCGCGGGACCGGGGCGCGCGTCGGCCCGCATGGCCGAGCGCCGCGAACGCCTCGTCCATCGTCAGATCGATCATCCGCACCAGCATGTCGGGCAGGGCCAGCGGGCTGGCCGGTTTCTCGAGGCGCAGGAGGCTTTCCCACTGCCGGCGGATCGCCGGTCGGCGGGCGTGCAAGGCGCGCAGGAGGAACTCGTCCATCCGCCGCAGCATGACCGAAATCCCGCGCCGTGGCTCCGCGCGGGTTGACCAAGTGCGCGCATTTCTTGGCTTGGCCCGATGCAGCCAGGACAAGGGATGCGCAGCCTTCGCCAATCCGCGGCGAGCGGTTTGCGCCGTCGGGCCGTAGAGTGCGGGCAGCCAATCAACCCACCGCTCCCATGAGAAAGCCCGCCCCTCATCCGCACGAAACACCCGAGCCATCGGAGGCCGAAATCCAAAAGGCCGCCTACCACCTCTGGATCGAGGGCGGCCGGCTCGAGGGCGTCGAGCTCGACAACTGGCTGGCGGCGAAGGAACTCCTCCGCCACCACCACGGCGTCGCGCATCCCTCGAAGAAGAAGCCGGCCGCCGCCCCGGGGCGCGCCGCCCAAGCCTGAACCCGCGCATGGCCGTCGTTCCGCTCACCCTCGCGATCAGCCTCGGGCTGGTCGCCGGCTTCGTGATCTTTTTCCTCCGCCAGCACGCGCGCGGGCGGCTGAGCGACGCCGATCGCGACTCGGTCCTCCCGTTTGCCGACGAGACGCCGCGCGCGGTGCCGACGCATGAACACGATGACGATGACGACGGCTGCGGTTGCCGCGATGGCCGCCGTGCCCCCTGCGCCGGCTGCCTGAAGCAGCGCCGTGAACCCACCGCCTGAAACCCTCCCCCCTTCCCGCCATGTCCGATCGCAAAATCACCCTCGAGTTCAACGACAAGGTCGTCCGCCAGTTCCTGCTCGCGTCCCTCATTTGGGGCGCGGTGGGCATGCTGGTCGGCGTGCTCATCGCCGCGCAGCTCAACTTCTGGCGGCTCAACCTCGATCTCCCGTGGCTGACCTTCGGCCGGCTGCGGCCGCTGCACACCAACGCCGTCATCTTCGCCCTGGTGGGCAACATGATGTTCGCCGGCGTCTACTACTCGACGCAGCGGCTGGTGAAGGCCCGGCTCGCGAGCGATTTCCTCTCCGCGCTGCATTTCTGGGGCTGGCAGGCGATCATCGTGGCCGCGGCGATCACGCTCCCGCTTGGCTTCTCGCGCGGCAAGGAATACGCCGAGCTCATCTGGCCCATCAACATCGCGGTCGCGCTCATCTGGGTGGTCTTCGCGGTGAATTTCTTCTGGACCCTCGCCAAGCGCCGCGAGCCCAGCCTCTACGTCGCGATCTGGTTCTACATCGCGACGATTGTGACGGTGGCGATGCTCTACATCGTCAACCACCTCTCGCTGCCGACGAGCCTCACGCACAGCTACCCGATCTTCGCCGGCGTGCAGGATGCGCTCGTGCAGTGGTGGTATGGGCACAACGCCGTGGCGTTCTTCCTTACCACCCCGATTCTCGGCATCATGTATTACTTTCTGCCGAAGGCGGCGGAGCGGCCGGTGTATTCCTACCGGCTGTCGGTGATCCATTTCTGGTCGCTCGTGTTCGTCTACATCTGGGCCGGGCCGCATCATCTGCTCAACACCGCGCTGCCCGGCTGGCTGCAGACGCTCGGCATGACGTTCTCGCTCATGCTCTGGGCTCCCTCGTGGGGCGGCATGCTCAACGGCCTGCTCACGCTGCGCGGCGCGTGGCACAAGCTCCGCACCGACCCGGTGCTCAAGTTCTTCGCCGCCGCGGTGACGTTCTACGGCATGGCGACCTTTGAGGGGCCGCTGCTCTCCATCAAGTCGGTCAGCGCGCTCGCGCACTACACCGATTGGATCATCGGCCACGTGCACGCCGGCGCCCTCGGCTGGAACGGCTTCATGGCCGCCGGCATGATTTACTGGCTGCTGCCCCGGCTGTGGAACAAGCCGCTGCACTCGACCGCGCTCGCCAACCTCCACTTCTGGCTCGGGACGGTCGGCATCCTGCTCTACGTGGCCGCCATGTGGACGAGCGGCATCACGCAGGGCGTGATGCTCAACGGCACGACGGAAAAAGGCACCGTCCTCGCCTATCCCAACTTCATCGACACGCTCAACGCCATCCGCCTGATGATGCTGATGCGCGTGGCGGGCGGCGCGCTCTACTTCGTCGGCTGGCTGCTCATGGCTTGGAACCTCTGGCAGACCGTGCGCGGCGCCCAGCCCGTCAACGGCACGATCGAGGTCTTCGACGAGGAGCCCGCGGCGGCGCACGAGGCGGATGGCAAGCTCACGCTGCTTGGCGCGATCTTCAACCCGCCCGTCCTCTTCTCGATCCTCGGCACGGGCTTCGCCTGCGCGTGGATGTTCGGCGGCCACCTCCTGAGCATCGCGGGCCTGGTCGGCCTGCTGGCGTGCGTGGTGCTCGCCTACGCCCACTTCGAGTCGCGTGGGAAGAGCTGGGCCGGCTGGTATGAGCGGCTGCTGGTCAACTCGCTGCCGTTCACCGTGCTCACCTTCATCGCCGTGGCCGCGGGCGGCCTCATCCAGATCATCCCGACGGTGGTCGCGCACAAGGGCGCGACGGTCGAGGACCGCCGGCAAATCCCCTACACGCCGCTCGAGCTGGCCGGCCGCGACCTCTACGTGAGCGAGGGCTGCTACAACTGCCATTCGCAGATGATCCGCACGCTCGTGCCGGATGTGCTGCGCTACGGCGATTACTCGCGCCTCGGCGAGTCGATCTACGATCACCCCTACCAGTGGGGCTCGAAGCGCACCGGCCCCGACCTCGCGCGCATCGGCGGAAAATACCCGCACGTCTGGCACCTCCGCCACTTTGAGGATCCGCGCTCGATTTCGGCGGACTCCAACATGCCCAACTACCCGTGGCTCCTCCAGCGCGACACTGATCTGGCCGCGCTCCCGCGGAAAATTTCCGCCCAACGCACGCTCGGCGTGCCCTATCCGCCGTGGACGGACCTCGAGATCGTCACGCGCGCCAGCGACCAGGCCCGCGCCATCGCGCAGGATCTCCGCGCCGCCGGCGCCTACATCGCCCCCGAGAAGGAGGTGATCGCGTTGATCGCCTACCTCCAGTCGCTCGGGAAATACGAGCCCGTGGCCGCCAGGCCCGGGGCGTCGGCGCAGTGATCCGCGCAATCGAAAAGCGAGAATCCAAAATCGAAAATCCCCCGATGTTCCGCCGCCTCCTCCTCGAAGACCACGCCGCGATCTTCACGATCGCCGCGTTCATCACCGCCGCCTCGATCTTCGGCGCGTTCCTTTGGCGCGCGCTGCGGATGCAATCCGCCCAGGTCGAGCGCTTCGAAAACCTGCCCTTTGCCAGCCAAACGCCCGCCGCCCGCCATGACGCCGACACCGCCTGATTCCCACGACGACAACGCTCTCCGGCCGCACACCTATGACGGCATCCAGGAGTTCGACAAGCGCCTGCCCAACTGGTGGCTCTTCACGCTCTACATCACCATTGTCTTCTGGGTCGGCTACTGGGGCTACTACGAGTGGTTCCGCGCCGGCCCGGACGGCCCGAAGGAAGTGACCGCCGCGATGGCGCAGATCGAGGCCGCGCGCCTCGCCTCGGCGCCCGCCACCGATGACGCGAGCCTCTGGAAAATGAGCCAGAACGCCGTCTTCGTGGAGGCCGGCCGGGCGACCTACGTCGCCACGTGCGTGAGCTGCCACCACGAGAAGCTGACCGGCGGCATCGGTCCCAACCTCGTGGATCAGCTCTGGATTCACGGCGGCCGGCCCACGGAAATCCTCGCCGTCATCGACAAGGGCGTGCTCGCGAAGGGCATGCCGCCGTGGGGCCCCGTCATCGGGCCGAAGAAGGCGGCGGAGGTGGCCGCGTTCATCCTTAGCTTTCACCGCGAGGGCGAGCCGATCCAGAAACAGGACGCATGGGTGCCCATCGTCCCCGTGCCGAAGTGAGCCTGCGCTGTGGCACCTACCCTGCCCAACCGTGACTCGGTCACGACCATCCGCGCCGACGGATCGCGGCCGTATCTTTATCCCGCGGACACGCACGGCCGCTTCACCACCGCCCGCCGGTGGTCCGCCTACGCGCTGATTGCGTTCTACCTGTCGCTGCCGTGGATTCACGTCGGCGGGCACCCGGCGGTGTTCCTCGATGTGGCGGAGCGGCGGTTCCACCTCTTCGGGCTCACGCTGGCGGCGCAGGATTTGTGGCTGCTTTTCTTCGTGATCACGGGGCTGGGGTTTTCGCTTTTCTTCATCACGGCGCTGCTCGGCCGCATCTGGTGCGGCTGGGCGTGCCCGCACTCGGTGTTCCTCGATCACGTCTTCCGCCGCATCGAGCGCCTGGTCGAGGGGGATGCGGTGCAGCGCCGGGCGCTCGAGGCCGCGCCCCCCTCGGCGGGAAAGTTCTTCAAGCGCGTCCTCAAGCACGCGCTCTACGTGCTCGCGGCGGCGACCATCACGCACCTGTTCCTCGCCTACTTCGTTTCTCTGCCCGAGGTGTGGGCGATGATGCACGAGCGGCCCGGCGCGCACTGGGGCGCGTTCCTGTTCATGGCGGTGGGCACCGGCGCGCTCTACTTCAACTTCGCCTGGTTCCGCGAGCAGCTCTGCATCGTCATCTGCCCCTACGGCCGCATCCAGTCCGCGCTCATCGACGATCATTCGATGGTCATCGGCTACGACACCAAGCGCGGCGAGCCGCGCGGCAAGGCCGGCACGGCGGGGGCCGGCGACTGCGTCGCTTGCAACAAGTGCGTGCAGGTCTGCCCCACGGGCATCGACATCCGCCAAGGCCTGCAGATGGAGTGCATCGGCTGCACGGCGTGCATCGACGCCTGCGACGACGTGATGACGCGCCTGCACCGGCCACGCGGGCTCATCCGCTATGACTCGCAGCGGGCCTTCAGCGGCGAGCGCACGCGCTGGATCCGGCCGCGCACGATTCTCTACGGGGTGCTGCTTGTGGCCGGCGCCTCCGTGGCGACCTGGGCGCTCTCGACGGTGCGGCCGGCCAACCTCGGGGTCACGCGGATCACGGGCACGCCCTACGTCGTGAGCGCGGATTTCGTGCGCAACCAGTTCCTTGTCCGCCTCGTGAACAAGCGCAGCCGGCCGGCGCGGTTCGTGGTCGAGGTGCAGGGCGCGCCCGCGGGGCTCGTGCAGAACGGTTTCAACGCGCCGACGGAGGTCGCGCCGCTCGGCGAAATCGTGCAGCCGCTCGTGCTCCAGCAGCCGCGCGCGGGCTACACGGGGCCGTTTCATTTCGCCGTGCGGGTGCGGGACGAGGCGGGGACGTTCTTCATCGAGCGCCGCATGGAATTCCTCGGCCCGGAAGCCCGGTTGCTGCGCGAGGAGGAGGCGCAGAAAAAATGAAGCCCACCGATGGCCGCCCCAGCCGTCTCTGGCTGTGGTTTGCCGCCGCCTGCGTGCTCCAGGTGATCGTGTGGGGCGCGTGGATCACGTTTGCCTCGAAACACCGGGTGGCGGAGGTGCCGCTTGCGCCCGCGCGCCCGCGCTGACGCCCATGGAACTCGCCGCCGTCAACTCTCCCGTGGCCGCCTTGGTGGCCGGCTTGGTGACGAGCCTGCATTGCGCCGGCATGTGCGGCCCGCTCGCTTGCGCACTGCTGCCGGTGCGGGGCGACGCCGCCTCGGTGCAGGCGGTGACTTCGGTCTACCACGTCGCGCGGTTGACCAGCTACGCGATCATCGGCGCGGTCGTCGGTGGGCTGGGCGGCGCTTCGCTGGCGTGGCTCGCGCAGCCGGCGCTGACGTGGCTGCCGTGGGCGATGGTCGTGCTTTTCGTGGCGCTTGCGCTGCGCTGGGACCGCTTCATGCCGAAGCCGCTCTGGCTGACACGGCTGGTGTTCCGGGCGCAGGAACGCGCGCGCGGCGGCTCGCGCCTCGGCGCCGCGGCGGCGATGGGGCTGGCGACGCCGCTGCTGCCCTGCGGGCCGCTGTATCTCCTGATCGCGCTCTCGGCGCTCGCGGGCTCGGCGCTGCGCGGCGTGGAGTTCATGCTGGCGTTCGGGCTCGGCACGGTGCCGCTGCTGTGGCTCGCGCAGACGCAGTTCCACTGGGTGCGGCAAAAACTCTCGCCGCTCTGGCTCGCCCGCGTGCGCGTGACCCTCGCGCTCAGCGCCGCCGTGGTGATCGGCTGGCGGCTGCGCGGGACGCTGGGGTTTGCCGGGCCGGACGTGAATTCGTGGGTGTGCTTTTGAGATGAGTGCAGGCGTGACATCGCTTGATGTAGGCGGGGTGCCCTCACCCCGCTGCGAAGGCGTCGAGCCGCGGGGTGGGGGCACCCCGCCTACAAGCTGCCGCCACTGCGGCGCGGCGCTCGTTGACGCGCGGATGCGCGAGTCGGGCTTTTGCTGCGCGGGCTGCAGCTACGTTTTCCGGCTGGTGCACGAGCAAGGGCTCGAGGGCTACTACCGCATCAAGGACGACGTGACGGCGCCGGCGGACACGGCGGTCTTCCAGCCGCGCGACTACAGCTGGCTGGAGACTCTCCAGAGCGAAGCAGAGGCGACCGCTGAATCGATTCCTGCCGTCACCCTCGATGTGCAAGGCATCTCCTGCGCCGGCTGCGTGTGGCTGATCGAGCGGGTGTTTCAGCAGCAACCCGGGGCGCGCGACATCATGGTCAACGCGCAATACGGCACGATGCGGCTGCGCTGGGTGCGCGGGGAATTCTCGGCGGCGGACTTTGCGCGGCGCCTGCAAGCGCTCGGTTACCTGACGGGGCCGGCGGGGACGCGCGACGGAGAGCCCGAGAGCCGCGGGCTCGCGAAGCGCCTCGGGCTGTGCGCGGCGTTCGCGATGAACGTCATGCTCTTCGCGTTCCCGACGTATTTCGGGATGGAGCCCTCGTTCGAATATGCGCGGCTCTTTGGCCTGCTCGCGCTGGCGTTTGGCACGCTCAGCGTGCTCGTGGGCGGCGGCTACTTCATCGGCCGCGCCGTGCGCGCCGCGCGCGAGGGTGGGCTGCACATCGACCAACCCATCGCGATCGGGATCGTGGGGGCGTATGCGGGCTCGCTCTACGGCTGGCTCGCGCACGAGGAGCGATTCGTGTATTTCGACTTCGTGAGCGCCTTCATCGTGCTGATGCTCATCGGCCGGTGGGCGCAGGTGGCGGCGGTGGAGCGAAACCGCCGCCGGCTGCTTGCGCACCAGCCCCGCGCGGCCCGCGTGCGGCTTGCGGACGGCACCGAGGTCGCCCCGGAGGATATCCGCGCAGGCCACCTCCTCTCGCTCGCTGCCGGACAGACGCTGCCCGTCGAGTCGCGACTGGTCGGCGACGAGGCGACGTTCTCGCTCGCCTCGATCAACGGCGAGGCGGAGCCGCGGGTGTTTCGCGCCGGGCAACGCGTGCCGGCGGGAGCCGAGAATGTCGGCCGCGCGGCGCGCCGGCTGGAGGCGCTGCAACCGTGGGGCGACTCCCTGCTCGCGCGCCTGCTCGCGCCGGTGGCGCAGGCCCCCGGCCGGCACGCGCTGCTGGAGCGCATCGTGCGCGGCTACCTGATCGGCATCCTAGCGGTCGCGGCGCTGTCGGGGCTCGCGTGGTGGGTCGCGACGGGCGATGCGCTGCGCGCAGGCGCGGTCGTGACCGCCGTGCTCGTGGTCTCGTGCCCCTGTGCGATCGGCCTCGCGTTTCCGCTGGCCGACGAGATCGCCACGGTGGCGTTGCGGCGCCGCGGGGTGTTTGTGCGCGACGACAGCCTCTGGGCGCGGCTCGGCCGCGTGCGGAAAATCGTCTTCGACAAGACGGGCACGCTCACGCTCGAGACGCCGGTGCTGCGCAACCCCGAGGTGCTGCCCGCGCTGGCGGCCGGCGATCGCGCGGCGTTGTTCGCCCTCGTGCGGGACAGCCTGCATCCCATGGCGCAGAGCCTGCTCGAAAACCTCCTCGCCTCCGGTGCGCAGTCGGAACCGGTTGCCGGCGCGGTGCAGGAAGTGATCGGCGCCGGTGTCGAGCTCGGCCCGTGGTCGCTCGGCCGCGCCGGCTGGAGGGCCGGCGAAACCGCGGCGGGCGGCACCGTTTTCGCGCACGCCAGCCGCGTGATCGCGCGCTTCGAATTTGCCGACACGGCGCGGTCCGATGCCCGGGCCGAGATCGCGGCGCTCCAGGCCCGCGGCCTGCGCGTGCATATCCTGAGCGGCGACGCCCCGGCCAAGGTCGCGGCGCTCGCGCAGGACCTCGGCCTCGCGCCCGCGGATGCCCGCGGCGGCCTCTCGCCGGAGGCGAAGGCCGACTGGCTTGAGGCCCACGACGAGCGTGCCGCGCTCATGCTGGGTGACGGCGCCAACGACAGCCTCGCCTTTGACCGCGCCCTGTGCCGCGGCACGCCGGTCGTGCATCGCGGGGTGCTGGAGAACAAGGCCGATTTCTACTGGCTCGGCCGCGGCGTCGGCGGCATCCGCGCTCTCCTTGAGATCGACGTGGTGCGCCGCCGCACGCAGCGCGCGATTCTGGTGTTCTCGGTCGCCTACAACCTCCTTGCGGTCGGGCTCGCGGTCGCGGGCCGGATGAACCCGCTCCTTGCCGCGGTGCTCATGCCGGTGAACTCGCTGCTCACACTGGCCTTGGTGAGCTATGGAATGCGTCGCGTTCTCGCGAGGACGCGCGCCACTCATTGATTTCGTCTCATCCCGCCGGGCCGGACGTGCAAAATCCGCCGCGCTTCCGCCAATCCATGCGCAGCCGGCGCGGGGCAATGCGCTTATCTTGGCCCGTATGAAAACCATCCTTGTCCCCGTCGATTTCTCGCCCGCGACGCCTGCCGTCTTGGCACAGGCTGTGGTGCTGGCCAAAGCCGTGTCGGGCCGCATCGTCCTCCTCAACATCATCCTTCCCCCTGTGATTGTGGCCGAATACGGCGCGCTGCTCGACAGCATCGCCGAGATCAAGATCGCCGGAGAGAAGGCCGCGGCGGTGCAGCTCGAAAAGCTCGCCAAGCAATGTGAGCGCCGCGGCGTGAAGGCCGAGACCCGCCAGTTCACCGGCTCGATCGTCGCGCTCATCACGGATCAAGCCAGGGCGGTCGAGGCCGACTACGTTGTCATCGGCTCGCACGGCCACACGGCGCTCTACGATGTGTTCGTGGGCAGCACGACCCACGGCGTCCTCCGGCGCGCCCGCTGCCCGGTCATCGTGGTGCCGCCGGTGAAGCGCGCCGAGGCGCGCGGCAAGAAATAGCGTGTAACTTTCCGGGCGGCCGGCGGGTTCTTGGGCTCACTCCCCATGAATTCCGCCCTCCGCTTGACCTTCGCCGCGCTCCTGACCGTGGCGGTTTCTGCGCACGCCAAAATCGAGCGCACCGTCGAGAAGACCTTTGCCGTGAACGGCGCCGGCCTGCTGCGGGCCGAGACCTTTGGCGGCGCCATTCGTGTCACGCCCGGCGCCGACCAGCAGGTGCGCGTGGTCGTGAAGCAGACGATCAAGGCCGACACCGACGCCCAGGCCGACGAACTCCTGAAGAAACTCGACCTTACGCTGGAGCAGGAAGGCAACGACGTGCGGCTTATGGCGAAATATGAGCGCGCGCCATCCGGCTTCCGCTGGGGCTCGTGGCCGCCCGTGCAAGTGGCGTTTGAGGTGACGGTGCCGGCGAGCTTTGCGACCAAGCTCAGCACGTCCGGCGGCGGCATCACCGTGGGCGATCTCGCGGGCAAGGCGGAGGCCCACACCTCGGGTGGCGCCATCAAGCTGGGCCGGATGGGCGGCGAAGTGCGCGCGCATACCTCGGGCGGCAGCATCGCGCTCGCCAGCGCGAGCGGCCCCGCGACCTTGAAAACTTCCGGCGGCAACATCTCGGCGGGACCGGTCGCGGGCGCGGCGGACTTTTCGACCTCGGGCGGCAACATCAAGGTGGACTCCGTCATCGGCGCGGTGCGCGCCCACACCAGCGGCGGCAGCGTGAGCGCCACGATCGCCGGCCCTCTCAAGGAAGACTGCTCGCTCGCCACGTCCGGCGGCAGCGTGCGCGTCGCCGTCGACCGGGCCGCGGCCTTCCGGCTCGATGCCGTGACCAGCGGCGGCGGGGTCGATGCCTCGGGCCTGACGATCACTTTGGAGAAAACGAGCCGCGATCGCAGCCGCCTCGCCGGCGCGGTCAACGGCGGCGGCCCGCTCCTCAAGCTCCGCACGAGCGGCGGCTCCATCAGCGTGCGCACCGAGTAGGGCGCGCGACTTTCCCAGACAGCGCTCGCCTCGCGGCGGGGGATTCGTGCAGGGTGGCGGGATGAATGCCGCCGTCGATCTGGCCGAACTCAGCACCCGCGTGCGCCGTGCCCATACCCTCGGCACGGTAGGCGAGCTGTTGGGCTGGGACGAGCAGGTCAACCTGCCGCCCGGCGCCGCCGAGCAGCGTGCGGCGCAGCATGCCGCGCTCGCCGAGTCCCAGCACGCCGCCGCCAGCGATGCGCGCATCGGGGAACTACTGGCGGCCCTCGAGGCGGCAGGCGGGGCCCTCGATCCTGACGCGCGCGCGATCGTGGCCCAGGCCCGTCGCGACTACGATCGGGCGACCAAGCTGCCGGCGGACTTCGTGCGCGACAAGGCGGCGCAGGGCAGTCGCGGCTACCATGCGTGGGCGCGGGCCAAGGCCGACAACGACTTTGCCAGCTACGCGCCGGTGCTGGAAAAGAACCTGGAGTATGCGCAGCGCGAGGCCGCCTATCTCGGCCACGGCGCCGCGCCTTACGACTACGCCCTCGACAAACACGATCCCGGACTCACCGCGGCGACGGTGGACCGGCTCTTCGCTGAACTGAAACGCGACCTCGTGCCGCTCGTGCGCGCGATCACGGCGTCGCCGCGCGCGGCGCAAGCCCGCGAGATCGCTGCGCGGCTTAAGGGTTTTCCGATCGAGGCGCAGCGCACTTTCTTGCGGGAGGTCACCGCGGCGCTCGGCTTCGACTACGCGCGCGGGCGCATCGACGTGTCGTTGCATCCATTCTGCTCCGGCACCGGCAGCGACGTGCGCATGACCACGCGTTTCAACTCCGACCAGCCGCTCGACGCGCTTTTCTCCTCCATCCACGAGACCGGCCACGGGCTCTACGAGCAGGGCCTGCCCGCCGCGCACCTCGGCACGGCGCTAGGGATCCACGCCGGCATGGCCGTGCACGAATCGCAGAGCCGCCTCTGGGAAAACCAGGTGGCGCGCAGCCGCGCGTTCTGGCGGCACTTCGAGCCGCGGTGGCGCGCGCTTTTCCCCGCGCAGACCGCGGGCGTGACGGCGGAGGAACTCTATCTCGCCGTCAACGTCGTCGAGCCCACGCTCATTCGCGTCGATGCCGACGAGGTCACCTACAATCTCCACATCGTGCTGCGCTTTGAGCTGGAGAAGAAACTCTTCGCGGGCGAACTCGCCGTGCGCGACCTGCCCGCCGCGTGGCGCGCCGCGTCGCGCGAGCTGGTGGGGCTCGAACCCGCCAACGACCGCGAGGGGGTCTTG
>JAEUHB010000447.1 GCA_016794665.1 Opitutaceae bacterium | reverse complement strand
GAGCGGCCGTAGTAAGCCTCCTGCGCCCGGAGAACCTCGGGCGTGAAGGCGGTGCTGATGAAGTGGTGAGCCATGGCGATGAGCAGCACTAGACAGATCTGTCTACCGGAGTGCAAGCACAAAATAGACAGATCTGTCTATATTCTTGCCGCGTCGTGGCGGAGACGCAGTGTCACGGCATGCCGGAACCGGAAATTTCGTCTCCCAAGCGCGACCACCTCATGGCCACGGCGTGGCGGCTGTTTTACCGCGACGGCTTTCGTTCGGTGGGCATCGATACGATCCTCGCCGAGGCGGGCGTCGCAAAAATGACGCTCTACAATCACTTCGCCTCGAAGGAGGAGTTGATCGTGGCGCTGCTGGAAAAACGGGACCGGGAACTGCGCGCCTCAGTCGTCGCGACGGTGGAGGCCGCGGGAAAATCGCCGTCCAAAAGGCTGCTCGCGGTCTTCGACTGGCTCGAAGGCTGGTTCGGCAGCGCTGATTTCAACGGGTGTGTCTTCATCCGCGCCCTGAGCGAATACCCAGACGCGACCCACGCGATCCATCGCACGGCCTGGAATCACAAAGTCGCGGTGAAACACATGCTCGCCCAACTCTGCACCGCCGCGGAGGCTAAAAACCCGGAAGGGTTGGCCGAAACGCTCAGCCTTCTCATCGACGGCGCCATCGTGGCCGCGCACGGCACGCGCGAGACAGGGTCGGCCCGGTCGGCCCGCGCCACCGCCGCGTCGCTGCTAAAGTTGGCCTCCGCCTGAACCGGCGGAATCGCCTACTGCCCCAGCACCCACGCGAAAATCAGCGGGGCGACGATGGTGGCGTCGCTCTCGACGATGAATTTCGGCGTGCTGCCGGCGAGCTTGCCCCAGGTGATTTTCTCGTTGGGGACGGCGCCGGAGTAGCTGCCGTAGCTCGTGGTCGAGTCGCTGATCTGGGAGAAGTAGCCCCAGAGCGGGACGCCGGTGCGCTGCAAATCCTGGTGGAGCATCGGCACGACGCAGATCGGGAAATCGCCGGCGATGCCGCCGCCGATTTGGAAGAAGCCGATCGAGCCCTCCTTGTTGCGGAGTTTCTTGGCGTTCTTCGTATACCACTCGGCGAGCCACGTCATGTATTCGATGCCGGTGCGGACGGTGTGGACGTTCTTCACGTCGCCGCTGATCACGTGGCCTGCATACATGTTGCCGAGCGTCGCGTCTTCCCAGCCCGGGACGATCATGGGGAGGTTCTTCTCGCAGGCGGCGAGCATCCACGAGTTCTTCGGGTCGATCTGGTAGCTTTTCTTCAGCTTACCGCCGCGAAGAATCTTATACATGAACTCGTGCGGGAAGTAGCGTTCGCCCGCCTGGTCGGCCTTCACCCACTCCTCAAGCACGACGGACTCGATGCGGCGCATGGCCTCCATCTCGGGGATGCAGGTGTCGGTCACGCGATTCATGTGCCGATTGAGCAGCTTGACCTCGTCCTTGGCGGTGAGGTGGCGGTAGTGCGGCACGCGCTCGTAGTAGTCGTGCGCGACGAGATTGAAGATGTCCTCCTCGAGGTTGGCGCCGGTGCAGACGATGGCGTGGACCTTGTCCCGGCGGATCATCTCGGCGAGGGATATGCCGAGCTCGGCGGTCGACATGGCGCCGGCGAGGGTGACGAGCATCTTGCCGCCCGCGGCGAGGTGCGTCTCGTAGCCCTTGGCGGAGTCGAGCAGCGCGGCGGCGTTGAAGTGGTGGTAATTTTTCGCGAGAAATTTCGAGACCGGGCCCTTTTTCGCGGCGAGCGCGGCGTTGATGTCCTCGGGGCGTTTCGTCTGGCGCTTGGATTTCATGGCAAGTGTGCCGCGAGACATAGAGTGCCGCTGAAACGCAACGCCACAAAAAACCTTCGCGTCGCGCACGGCGCCGCGCTCGGCTGCGCGCCCGATGATCGCCTCGCTGCTCGCCGCGTTTTTCTTCGCCCTCACGGCGACGTGCGGCAGCTACAACGTCCGCGCCAACGGGCCCGTGCGCGGCAACATCGGCCGGCTCTGCGTGGCGGCGGTGGTGCTCGGGTTGTTTGCCCACATGTGGGGGAACGGCTTTGCGAGCGCGAGCGTCGCGTGGTTCCTGATGAGCGGCGTGCTCGGCATGGGCATCGGCGACATCGGGGTCTATGCGGCGCTGCCGCTGCTCGGCTCCCGGCTCACGGTGCTGATGACGCAGTGCCTCGCCGCGCCCATCGCCGCGGTGGGCGAGTGGCTTTGGCTCGGGACGCGGCTGACGGCGGCGCAGATCCTGTGGGGCGTCGTGATTCTCGGCGGGGTCGTGCTGGCGTTGATGCCGAGCAAGGCCAGCCCGCCGCGCGTGATCGTGCGGCCGGCCGGCTACGTGTTCGGGCTGCTCGCGGCGGTGGGGCAGGGGATCGGCGCGCTGCTGAGCCGCAAGGGCGTGATGGTCGCCACCGCGGCGGGCGAGACCGTGCAGAGCCCCGTCTTCGGGGTGAACGCCGCCTACCACCGCATCTTTGCCGGGCTCGTGTTTGTCGTGCTGTGGTTTGCCCTGATGCGCGCGCTCGGCCGGATGCCGGTGCCGGTGACGCCGCCGACGCGTGTCCATGGCTTCCGTTGGATCGTGGCGAGCGGCCTGACCGGGTCCGTGGTGGGCGTGGGCTGCTACCAATGGGCGCTCGCGACCTCGCCGAGCGGCCTCGTGCTGCCGATCGCGGCGACGGCCCCGCTGCTGGCGATGCCCATCACGTATTGGCTCGAGGGCGACCGGCCGTCGCGCCGCGCCGTCGTGGGCGGGGTGGTCGCGGTGGCGGGCTGCGTGGCGCTGACGCTCGCGCGGTGAATTTCGCCGGAAAACGGCGCCATTGACGCCCCTGGCTCGTGTCGGGTTTGCTGCGCGGTTCCGATGCTCACCATCGCCGACGTTTCCAAGTCCTACGGCACCCGCGAACTGTTTTCCGACGTGTCGCTCTTCATCGCGCGCACCGATCGGCTCGGGCTCATCGGGCCCAACGGCGCGGGCAAGTCCACGCTGTTTTCGCTCATCCTCGGCGAGGAACGGCCGGACACCGGCACCATCGAGTGGGAGCGCGGTGCGGACTTCGGCTTCCTGCCGCAGGAGAGCGCGCCCGCGGGCGAGGAGACGATCCTGCACATCGCCACGAGCGGGAAGAAACTCGAGCCGACCGACGACGACTTCGACATCGACTACACGCTCGAGCCGCGTGCGAAAAAAATCCTGGCCGGCCTCGGCTTCAAGGAGGGCGATGCCGAGAAGCTCGCGAAGACGTTTTCCGGCGGCTGGGTGATGCGTGCGCACCTCGCGCGCCTGCTCGTCGCGGAGCCCGCCCTGCTGCTGCTCGACGAGCCGACCAACCACCTTGATCTCGAGGCGCTGCTTTGGTTCCAGGACTACCTCACGCGCTACCCTGGCGGCCTCGTGGTCATCTCGCACGATCGTGCGTTCCTCAACGCCCTGTGCACCGGCATGCTCGAGCTGCGCGCCGGCACGCTTCACTACTACCACGGCAACTACGACAATTTCCTCGCGGAAAAGGAGGCGCGGAAAGCCCAGCAGGCCGCGCTCTTCAAGAACCAGCAGCGCGAGATCGCGCACCTGCAGAAATTCGTCGATCGCTTCGGCGCCAAGGCCTCGATGGCCTCGCGCGCCAAGTCGAAGGAGAAACAAATCGAGCGCCTCGAGGCCGTCGCCGTCGAGGAGCCGCACGAGGAGCTCAAACGGATCAACTTCCGGTTTCCGCAGCCGCCGCGCTCCGGCCTCAAGGTGATCGAGCTCGAGCATGTCCAGCAGGCCTACGGCAACCACGTCGTCTACCGCGACCTCAACTTCACCGCCGAGCGCGGCCAGCGCGTCGTGCTCGTGGGCCCCAACGGCGCGGGCAAGTCCACGCTCCTCAAGATCCTCGCCGGCGTGATCCCCATCCAGGGGGGCACCGTTGAGCTCGGCAGCAATGTCGTCCCGGGCTACTTCGCGCAGAACCGCCTCGATAATCTCGATCCGACGCTGACGGTGTTCGAGAACGTGATGTCGCTGCGCACGAACGAAAACCAGCTCACCGAGCAGCAGGCCCGCGCGATTCTCGGCGCGTTCCTCTTCCGGAAGGACGACGTCCACAAGCCCATCGGCGTCCTCTCCGGCGGCGAGAAGTCGCGCCTCGCCCTCGCCCGCCTGCTCGTCAAGCCGCCCAATCTCCTCCTGATGGACGAGCCGACGACCCACCTCGACATCCAGTCGATCGACTCGCTGATCACCGCGCTGAAGAATTACGAGGGCACGCTCATCTTCATCAGCCACGATGTGCACTTCATCCGCGCCCTCGCGCAAAACGTCCTGCACGTGCACAGCGGCCGCCTGACGCCCTATGCGGGCGACTACGATTACTACCTCGAGAAGTCGAAGGCCAGCGACGCCCGCGCCGCGCTCACCGCCGGTTTCACCGACGCGCGCCCCGTGCAGCAGAAGGCCGCCGCCCCCGCGGGCAAGTCGCCGGCCGCCCCTGCCGCCAAGAAGGCGACGCCCAACGAAATCCGGAAGTTCCGCGAGCAGGTCGGCCAGCTGGAGAAGAAAGTCTCCGAACTCGAGGCCAAGCAGAACGAAATCACCGCGGCGCTCGAAGACCCGGCTTCCTACGCCGACAAGGGCAAGTTCCACCACCTCAACCGCGAGCTGAGCGTGATCGTGGACGAGATCGCCGCCGCCACGGCGGAATGGGAAAAGGCCGCGACGAAGCTCGCGGAGATGGAGCAGGGCTGAGCCGC
>JAEUHB010000438.1 GCA_016794665.1 Opitutaceae bacterium | reverse complement strand
GGCGTGAGGTCGATCGTGATGTCGCCGAAGCCTTCGGCGCGCGGATCGAATTTCGCGAGGTCGTAGGGCGTGGTGTAGGCGTTGTCGTCAAACGCGGCGCCGGCCGCGGTCGCGAGCGACCAGCCGACGCGGAGCTGCTGCACCGGTTTCAGGCCGGGCACGGCGATGAAGACGCTTTTCCCGTCGCGCGAGAGATACGCGGCGCTCGGCACAAACGAATCCTGGCCCGGCGTGCCGTCGGCCTTGAACTGCGGCGAGCCGTATTTGTAGGTGCGCTGGTAGCCCCACGTCTGGACCGAGTAGCTCGCGGCGTCGGCGGCTTTCTTCGCATCGAGCGCGACGTCGAACTTCACGAGCACGCCGCGATCCGTCGGCACGATCTCGCGCGGGATCGTGACGGGTGCGCCGGTGTAGCGCACGCGGCCGAGGCCGGCGGCGACGTCGAGCACGTTGCCCCAGCCGAGCACTTGGAAACCGGCGACGTAGAACTGGCCGTCGGCGGGATTCACGGCGCCGTTGAGCGGCGTGAATTTGAAGTCGCGCGTCACGCTGACCACCGCCGCCTGCGGGCGCGGGCCGCGATCATTCATCAGCACGCGGAAAATCTCGGGCTTGTTGAACCCGATGTGGACGAGCGCGTCGGTGAGCGGGCCCATCTTCGCGCCGTAGAGCCAGGCCTGCGACAGCGCGGAGGTGTTGATTGGGTGCGGAATCCACGTGAGCGGATCGGCGGGCGGCGACGGGTAGATTTCCTTCGGCTGGAACGGCGCAAGGAAACCGTAGAACTGCCGGTCGCGCACGATGTGCAGCGGCGTCGAGGGGATATACTGGCCCTGCTGGTCGCTCGAGGTGACGAGGCCGGTGCGCGGGTTGACGCCGATGTTGGGCTGGCGGAAACCGTAGCCGAGCACGGTCGCGGTGCGGCCGTCGGCCGAGAGTCGGAGCACGCTGCCGTTGTGCTTGCCGAGCGTGGTGGCCTGCTGGCCGCCCTTGGCGATCACGAACTCGCCGCCGGGCCCGAGGCGGATCTGCGAGGGAAACTCGCGCATGTCGGCCGTCTGGCCGAAGCAGTTGGAGAACAACTCGTGCGCGTCCGCCTCGCCATTGCCGTCGGTGTCGCGCAGGCGCCAGACGGCGTTCTTGTCGAAGACGAAGATCGCGTTGTCGCGGATCGCGACGGTCATGGGCTCGTGCAGCCCGGAGGCGAAGCGCCGCCAGCGCACGCGGCCCCCGGCATCGGCGAGGCCGCGCGCGAGCCAGATGTCGCCATCGAGCGTGGGCACGACGCCGGTGCCATCGGCGAGGAACTGGACGTCGCCGGGGCGGAAACCGCGCTTCCACGGGTTGGGCTCGGGCAGCGCGAAGTGATCGACGACGTAGGCGTCCTTGGCGGCCGAGGGCTTGACGGTGGTCGTGACCTCCTGCGGCCAACGCACGGCCGGCGGGGTGGAGGGAATCGCGCGCGGGTGGGGCGCGGTGACGGTGCCGCGGTTGGACAACGCGAGCGCGACCGTGATCGGGGCGGAGCGCGGGGCGACGCGCAGCGTCCAGACGGATTTTTCCTCGCCGAGCACCACGGTCGTGTCGGGGCCGGCGCCCTCGCCGAGGATGAACGTCGTGCTCGCGTTCTTCCGGCCGAGCACGAGGCGGAGCGGGGACTTGGCCGCGCCGATCTCGAGGTGGCGCTCGATCACGGCTTGGCCGTTGCGCTCCACGGCCGTGAACCATTCGCGGATGGCGGTGCCGCTGACGGAGTATTCGAGCACGACGCCCTCGCGCACGAGGCGCAGGGCGTTGAACCGGCCCATCGCCTCGGGCAGCGGGCCGCGGCCGATCTCCTCGGGGCTTGGCGCGGGCTCGCGCGGATCGTCGAGCGAGAAACTGTCGCCGGCCTGCCAGCCGGGGTAGATGCCGTTGGCGGCCCACACGGCGCCCTCGGGCGCGGGCAGGTCGGTCTGGCCGCCGGGAGTCTTGCGCGTGACATCGTGATAGGAGCCGGGCGCGAGGGCCGTGGGCTTCACGCCCTTGCCCTGCCAGACCGCCGCGACGCGCAGCAGGTCGGGATCGAAGCACACCCAGCAATCGCGGCCGAGGTTCAGGATGATCCCGCGCGGCGTGAGGTTGTGGGCCGGGAGATCGGCGCCGGCCTTGCGGGCATCGAGCACGCTGGAGAAAAACGGAAAGTCCGGCTCGACCCACGCGGCGCGGTTGGGGTCGGCGGCCGGGGCGGCGGCGGGCGCGGGACGCGCGGCGGATTTTTTCTTGGCGGAATCGGCGGCGGCGAGCGGGGCGAGCAGTGCGAGGAGAAGGAGGGTGAGGCGCATGAAAGGAAGTGGCTTGGGCTGGACCCGCGGCGCCCTCGCCGCGGGGAACGGAGAGGAAGGGGCGAGGGCGCCGCATCCCCAGTTCGATCCAGCCTGATCCGCGTTAGGGTTTGGCCGGGCGCAGGTAGGCGTCGAGCGGGTTTTTGTTCAACGATCGCAGGGCGGCGACCACGACCTCGGCGTTGAGCTGCGCGCCGGCGCGACTGGTGTGGACGCGCTCGTCGGCGAAGAGCGGGTTGACCGCCGCCTCACCGAGGGCGTCGTAACGCTGCGCAATCAGCTCGTTGAGGTCGAGGAACGCGACCTTCTCGCTCGCGGCCACCTGCGCGGCCCAGCCGGCGTGGGCGTCGCTTTGGCGGACGACTTTTCCATCCTTCCAGATCTTGCGCGGCACGAGCGAGCACACGATGGGCGTGGCGCCCTTGGCGCGGACGTCGGCGATATAGCGGCGCATATACCAGCCCCACGTGTGGACCGTGCCACCGGGCGCATCCTTGGTCGCGGCGCGCTCCTCGGTCTCGTCGCCGATGCCTCGCAGCGGGCCACGCGGGCCGTTGTCGTTGTGGCCGAACTGCAGCATCACGAAGTCGCCGGGTCGCACCATGGCCATCAGAGCCTCCCAATAGCTGCTGGGGGCGCCGAAACTCCGCACGCCGGTGCCGCCGACCGCGCGGTTGACGAGGTTGATTTTCTCCGTGGCGAAATGCGGCGCGAGAAAATCGCCCCAGCCCCACTGGCCGCCTTTTTCCTGACCGTCGCCGCGGCCGTTGCGCACGGT
>JAEUHB010000432.1 GCA_016794665.1 Opitutaceae bacterium | reverse complement strand
TCTCGCAGTGCACGGTCTCGCCGTGCGAACTGGCGCCCGCGCACGCGTGCGAAAGCGCGAAGCGCAGGGTGATGCCCGACTCGGTGTCGGCCTCTACAAAGAAGGTGTCCGCGCCCTCGATCGCGTGCGCGCGGTAGAGCTCGGCCCGCACGGCGGCAATCTGCGCCCAGCTGAACAGCGCGGGGCCGCCGGCCCAGAAGAGGAGGTTGTGGACGAAGTGCGCCATCGCATTGCCGAAGCACGAGTCGAGCACGAGGCGGTCGCCCATCATCAGTCGGCCCGCCCAGTCGTTGCGCGTAAAGTAGCTCGTGGGCCGCGGCCAGAGCGAGGCGAGCGTCGCACCGCGGATCGCGCCAAACTCGCCGGCGAGAAGCCGCTCCTTCAGAGCGAGGCGGGGCTTTTCAACGATGAAGTTGAAGCCCACGTGCGAGGCCTTCCGCGCCCGCGCGTCGGCCGCGATCATCTTTTCTAGCTCGGCGCAGTCGAGGGTGGGGGGCTTCTCAAGGTAGACGGGCAGGCCGAGCGCGGTCGTTGCGGCGTGCATTTCCGCGTGCAGCTGGATTGGCGTCGGCACGACGACGAAATCGAGCTCGCGGTGGCAGGCGTCGAGCATCGCGCGGTAGTCCGTAAACACCTGCACCCCGCGGGCTGCTAGCCGCCACGCCTGCTGTTCGCCGGCGAACAGCGCGGCTTGCGGATCGCAGGTGCAGACGAGCTTGGCGTGGCCCTTTTCCTCGAGGCGCGCGATGGCCTGGTGATGCCAGCCGGCGAAGCCGCCCATGCCGATGATGCCGATGCGGAGGGGAGGCTTCACACGATCTTGAATTTGGGGAGGTCCTGGCTGTCGACGAGGCCCACCGGTCGCCCGCGCGCGTCCACGACGATGAGGTCGTCGATCCGGTGGGTCTCGAAGAGCCGCGCCGCGTCCACGCCGAGGGCCTCCTCGCGGATCGTCTTTGGATTGCGGGTCATGAAGGTGGCGACGGGTTGGCGCAGGAATTCCGGCCCGGTGAGGGCGCTGCGGCGGAAGTCGCCGTCGGTGAGGATGCCGGTGAGTTTGCCCGTCCGTTTCGCGATGAGCGCGATGCTGCCGCTCTTGGCCCGCGTCATCGCGAGAATCGCTTCCTGGGTCGTGACGGTGTCGGGGGCGGTGGGCAGGCGGTCGCCGGTGCGCATGATGTCTTTCACGCGCAGCAGCAGGACGCGGCCCAGGTTTCCCGCCGGGTGATATCTCGCGAAGTCGTCGCGCGTGAGTCCGCGCGACTCAAGCAGGACCATCGCCAGAGCGTCGCCGAGCGCGAGCGCGGCGGTGGTGCTGGCGGTCGGCGCGAGCTTGAGCGGGCAGGCCTCGCGCGGCACGCGAAAGAGCAGGCGGAGGTCGGCGTTGCGGGCGAGATCGGAGGCGGCGTTGCTGGTGAAGGCCACGAGCCGCGCGCCGAACCGCCGCAGCACCGGGATGAGCCGCAGGATTTCCTCGGACTGGCCGCTGTTGCTCAGCAGAAAAACCAGATCGCCTTCGTCAACGAGCCCGAGGTCGCCGTGCAGCGCCTGCGTCGCGTCGAGGAAGCAGGAGGAGACGCCCGTGCTGTTGAAGGTCGCGGCGATTTTCTGGGCGATGGGGGCGTTCTTGCCGACCCCGCTGAAGACCAGCTTGCCGCCCGCGGCGGCCACCGCGTCGACCGCGCGGGCCGTCGCGACAAACTCCGCGCCGAGGGCCCGCGCCGTCTCGGTGAGCGCGGCGTGCTCGATGCGGATGCAAGCGCGCGCGCGGGCGAGGACGGATTTCGTGGTGAGGGCCATTTAGAGTTTGAGTCGAAGTGGTGGGGGCGGAACCTAGGCCGTTAGAAACACCGTTCAATGCCGTTTTCCCGAGCGATGACTGTCCGCCGCATTTCCGCCGTCGTGCTTCTTGCCGCGCTCGTGGCCGGTGCCGGCTGCGGCGAGCGGGCCGGGGCACCGCTGCCGGCGGAGATGGACGAGGCGCTCTACGTGCAGGGCATGCAGCTCAAGCGCCAGGGCCGCCACCAGGAGGCCCTCGGACCCTTCCTCAAGGTGATTGAGAAACGCGGATCGCGCGGCGCCGCCGAATCGCACCTCGAGGCGGGCGTGATCTACCTGCAGCACGTCAAGGACCCGGTGGAGGCTTACCATCACTTCCGCCGTTATCTTGATTTGGAACCCAAGTCGAAGCAGGCCGACTTCGTGCGCGGGCAGGTGCAGGCCGCGCTGCGCGAGTTTGCGAAGTCGATCCCGGGTCGTCCGCTGGAGGCGCAGACGGCCCGCCTTGAGATGGATGACGAACTGATCCGTCTCCGGCGCGAGAACGATGGCCTGCGCGCGGAGCTCGCCACGGTGCGCAACGCCGCCATCGCCCCGCTGCCCCGCGCGGCCGGCGTGATTACCATGCCAGACGATTTGCGCGCGGTCGCGCCGCCGGTGCAGGTCCCGGCGCCTGAGGCACCGGCGGCGGCTCAACCCCGACGCGAGGCGGAGGCGGTGGCCAAAGCGGCGCCGCCGCGCGGCTCGGGGCGCACGCACACGGTGAAGGCGGGCGAGTCGCTTTTTCGCATCGGCCAGAGATACGGGGTGAAGGCGGACGCGATTGCGGCCGCGAACCGTGACCTCCTCCCTGCCGGGGCCGGCTCGACCTTGCGGCCTGGCATGGAGCTCAAGATTCCCTGAGCCGTGCCCCGGACCTCGCAACGCACCGCCGTCTTCACCGAGTCGCTCATCCGCGAGATGTCGCGCGTCGCGGCGCGCCACAATGCGATCAACCTCGCGCAGGGTTTTCCGGACTGGGATCCGCCGGCCACGCTCGTGCAGGCGGGCAAAGACGCGATGGACGCGCATCGCCACCAATACGCCGTCACGTGGGGCGCGCCCGAGCTGCGCGCGGCCCTCGGCGCCAAGATCGCGCGCTTCACCGGCCTGCCGGTCGACGCTGATCGCGAGCTCGTCGTCACCTGCGGCGCGACCGAGGCGATGATGGTCGCGATGATGACCGTCTGCGACCCGGGCGACAAAGTCGGTCTCTTCTCGCCGTTCTACGAAAACTACAACGCCGACGCGATCCTCACCGGCGCGCAGGCCGTGCATGTGCCGCTCCATCCGCCCCACTACCGGTTTGATCCGGCGGAGCTCCGCGCGGCGTTTGCCGGTGGGCTGAAGGCGTTCGTGCTGTGCAACCCCTCGAACCCCTGCGGCCGCGTCTTCACTCGCGAGGAGCTGCTGCAGATCGCGGCGCTTGCGGAGGAATTCGACGTGTGGGTGCTGACCGACGAGGTCTACGAGCACATCGTCTTCGCGCCGCACCGGCACGTGTATTTCGCGACGCTGCCCGGCATGGCCAAGCGCACCCTCATGTGCTCTTCGCTGTCGAAGACCTTCTCGATCACCGGCTGGCGGCTCGGCTACGTCCACGCCGCGCCCGAGGTGATCGCGCAGGCGCGCAAGGTGCACGACTTCCTCACCGTCGGGGCCGCCGCGCCGCTCCAGCACGCCGTGGTGACCGCGCTGAATTTTCCACCGAGCTATTACGATGGGCTGTGCGCGGAGTATGCCGAGTCGCGCGATGTGCTGCTCAGCTACCTTGATCGGACCGGGCTGAGCTACACCCGGCCGGAGGGAGCCTATTTTGTGATGCTCGACGTCTCGCCGTTTGGCTACGCGAGCGACGTGGAGTTTTCGCACTGGATGGCGCGCGAAATCGGCGTGGCGCCCGTGCCCGGCTCGAGCTTTTTCCCGCACCCGGAGAACCGCTACGTGCGGCTCAATTTCGCCAAGAAGCCGGCGACGCTTCACGCCGCGGGCGAGCGGTTGTTAAAGCTGAAACGCTGACCGGGGTAGGCGGGGTGCGGGCACCCCTCCTGCCTCAAGCGCTCAGTGCGCCGCGTCCTTGTTCTCCTCTTTCACGGCGTGGACACCGGCCATCATGAGCTTGTCGGTCCAGGCGAGCGCGATTGCCGAGACGACAAAAATCAGGTGGATGATCACCTGCCACATCACGCCGTGATTGTTCACGGGTGCGCTGCCGGCGGGGTTCATCACGGTGATGAAAGTCTTCAGCAGGTGGATCGACGAGATGCTGATGAGCGCGGTGGCGAGCTTCACCTTGAGCACGCCGGCATTCACATGGTTGAGCCACTCGGGTTGATCCGCGTGGTCGTCGAGGCTGAGGCGGGAGACGAACGTCTCATAGCCGCCGATGATCACCATGATCAGGAGGTTCGCGATCATCACGACGTCGATCAGGCCAAGCACCATGAGCATCACGGTCGTGCTCAGATCAGGCCCGTCCTTTGGCACGCCGTGGATTGTGATGTGCAGCAGGTGCCAAAGCTCGACGAAGAACTGGTAGACGTAGACGCACTGCGCGAGGATGAGGCCGACGTAGAGCGGCGCCTGCAGCCAGCGGCTGGCGAAAATGGAGCGTTCGAGCAGGGACTCGAGGAGACTGTCGGGCTTCTTGGCCATGGTGACGGAAGGAGCGCGCACACAAATGCGCCGCGCCGCGGTCGCAAGCCTAACCTTGGCCCAGCTCCCGCCGCAGGGCGCGGGCTTCGGCGAGCAGCTCGGCGGCGGCCGCCAGCGCCGCGCCGGAGGCCGGAGGAACCTGCGCGTGGGCCGGCTCGTCCGGATCGCCGACGCCGCTCGCGCGGAAGAGCCGCAACCGGTCCAGGATGAGGTCGCGGATCTCGGGGGCGTTGTCCACGGCGTGGAATACCGCGGTGTGCAACGAGTCGCCGTGGCCCTTGCCCTCGTGGGCGTCGCCCCCGCCGCCGGCGGACTGCACGCGCACATCGGCGAGCCCGAGCAGCCGCTGGAGCGGTCCCTGCGAGATTACGACCTGCTGGATGTTCGCGAAGCTGAGGGTCGATTCCTGCACCGCCACGATCCCCGCGCGGATGCGCAGGCTGCGATCGGTCACGGCATACCAGCGCAGCTCGTAGTCGAGGCGCCGCACCGCGTAGGTGAACGGAATCTGCACGAGGTAGAGCGCGATGCCGGCGACCTTGGCGAACCAGATCAGCGGAAAAGCCCACGAGGGCAGCCGCAGCACAATCTCGACGACCGATTGCTTGAAGATGGGCCAGGTGAGGTTGCGGTTCGGCCGTGCGCGCGACTTCGCCTTCGTCTTGCCGGGTGGGGGCGCGGTCGGTTCGGCCGCGGGCGCGGCATCGCGGCTGGCCTCGCGCGCCGCGGCGCGGGCCGCGCGCTGCGCATCCGCAGCCCGCTCCACCTCGATGAGCACGACCGCCCAAAACATGATGCCCGCGAGCGCCGCGGCCTGCGCGAAGCCCCAGGTCCAGAGGCGCAGCTTCAGGTAGTTTCCCCCGGCGCGAAACACCCGCAGCGAGGCAGGCGCGCCCGCCGGCGGGTGCGGCTCGGGCGGCACCTTGAGCCACTGCAGCACGAGTTCTCGCCAGCGGTTCGGCATGCGCGGGGGTCGCTCAGGCCCGCGGGCGGCGGGCGATCTCCTCGCGCAGCGCGCGCAGTTCGCCCACCACCTCGCGCATGACCGCGGCCAGTTCGGCGTCGGCGGTCGGATAGTTCGCTGGTGTTGGCGTGGCCGGGTGGTCCTTTACGCCGCGCATGCGCGCATATAGAAAATCACGCACCGCCTCGAATTCCTGCAAGCCCTCGAGCGACATCTCCGCGCCGGAGTTGCCGCTCGCCGTCTGGATCATGACCTTGGCGAGGCCGAGCCAGCGCTCGACAAAGTTGGACTTGAGGTGGATGTCCTGGATGCGCGCGTAGTTCACGATGATCTCGCGGCGAAAGAGGATGCCCCAGCTCATCGAGATGCCCTCGGCCGTGAACTTGTAGCGCATCGTGTGGTAGCGGAACCACGCCGGCAGAATCAGAACCGGGAACAGCGGCGGGAACACGAGCAGCGACAGCACGTAGTAGGTGAACAGGTTCTTGTGCGGCCGCTCGATCGCGAAGATCGCGGCATCGTTGGGAGTATGTGACACGTTCACGGGCCGGGCCATCACACCGCCCCGATCGCCTCATCCAGCACCGCGAGCAGGAAATCCGCGTCGGCCTTCGTGATGTTCATCGGCGGGGCGAAGCGGATCGTCTGGCCCCAGAGGCCGCCTTTGCCGAGGAGGAGGCCGAGCTCGCGGGCGTT
>JAEUHB010000395.1 GCA_016794665.1 Opitutaceae bacterium | reverse complement strand
CGCGATCTGGGTCAACGCCGCCGATCCCGCGAAGAGCCTCGTGCTCGGAACCGACAAGGACACCGACGGCGCGCTCTACGCCTACGATCTCGAAGGCAAGATCGTGCAGCGCGTCGGCGACCTCAAGCGGCCCAACAACGTCGATCTCGCCTACGGCTTTTCGCTGGGCGGCCGTCCGGTGGACATCGCCGTGGTGACCGAGCGCGAGATGAAGCGACTGCGCGTCTTCACCGTGCCCGACCTGACGGGCGTGGACCAAGGCGACCTCGTTGTGTTCGGCGGCGACGCCACGCGCGCGCCCATGGGCGTCGCGCTCTACCGGCGCCCGCGCGACGGCGCTCTCTTTGCGATTGTCGGCGGCAAGTCCGGCCCGGCACAGGGCTACCTTGCGCAATACCGCCTGACCGACGACGGCACGGGCCGCATCGCGATGACGCTCGTGCGGCAATTCGGCACCTACTCCGGCAAAAAGGAGATCGAGGCCATCGCCGTCGACGCCGAGCTGGGCTACGTTTATTGCTCGGATGAAACCGTGGGCATTCGCAAATACGCCGCCGACCCCGATGCGCCCGATGCGAACAAGGAGCTGGCGCTATTTGCCACGAGTGGCTTCGCGATGGACCACGAGGGCATCTCGATTCGCAAGCACGCCGACGGCACCGGCTACCTCATCGTCTCCGACCAGCAGGCGAACAAGTTTTGGTTTTTCCCGCGCGAAGGAACGCCCGGCCAGCCCCACCGTCACGAGGTCATCAAGAAAATCGACGTCTCCGCGATCGAGAGCGATGGCAGCGAAGTCACGAGCACGGGCCTCGGCGCGAAGTTCCCGCACGGCCTCTTCGTGGCGATGAGCAACGGCCGCGTCTTCCACTACTACGCGTGGGAAGACCTTGCCGGCCCCGACCTGCGGCGTTGAGGTGGAGTCATGCTTCGTTGTCGCGGCCTCGCTTTTTGCCTGCTGCTCATGCCCACGGGTGTGCGCAGTCTCGGCGCCGCCGAGCCCGCCCCGGTGCCGGCGCTCGTCGTCGTGATCACGATTGATCAGTTTCGCGGCGACTACCTCGCGCGTTTTGCACCGCATTTCGGCCCTGGAGGTTTTCGGCTGCTGCTGGAGCGCGGCGCCCAGTTCACCGAGGCCCACCATCGTCACGCCGTGACGAAGACCGGTTGTGGCCACGCCACGATTCTCACGGGCGTCCACGCCGACGTCCACGGCATCATCGCCAACGACTGGATCGATCGCTCGACGATGCTACGGACCAACTGCGTTGACGACGATTCCGTGCGAGTGGTCGGTCTCCCTGCCGCCGGCGATGGCCGCGTTGCCAAGCGCGACGCGACGCTCGGCGCCTCCGCGCGCCGCCTGCTCGCCCCCACCGTCGGTGATCAACTCAAGCGCGCTCGCGGGCCCGGGCCCAAGGTCTTCGGTGTCTCCAGCAAGGATCGCTCCGCCATTTTGCTCGCGGGAAAACTCGCCGACGCCGCCTACTGGTTGGACAAGGGCCGCATCGTGTCCTCCAGCGCCTACGTGCGGGAGTTGCCGGAGTGGGTGCGTGCGTTCAACGCCTCCGGGCGTGTCGAGGCGTTCTTCGGCCGCGTGTGGGAACGGCTGCTGCCGGTCGCCCCCTACGTTGCGTTGCAGGGCCCGGATGACGCGCCGGGCGAAAACGTGGTTCGCGGATTCACCCGCGCGTTTCCCCGGCGGGTGAACGGCGGGGCGGAGAAACTCACGCCCGCGTTCTACGATGCCTTCGAGGCCACGCCCTATGAGAACGACGTGCTCGTCGACTTTGCGCGCGCTCTCATCGAGCGGGAAAACCTCGGCGGCCGCGGCGTGACGGACCTGCTCGGCCTCAGCTTTTCCGCCAACGACATCGTGGGCCATGCCCACGGCCCCGACAGCCACGAGGTGATGGACATCACGCTCCGGACGGATCGGCTGCTCGCGGAATTTTTCGCGTTCCTCGAGCAGCGCGTCGGCCTGGCCCGCTGCACCATCGTGCTTACTGCGGACCACGGCGTCGCCCCTCTGCCGGAGCGGGTGCAGGCGCTCAACCCCGCGACGAGCGCCGGCCGCATCGACAGTGCGCGCGTGCTTAAAACCGCGGAGGCCGCCATGGACAAGGCGTTCGGTTCGCTTGGCGAGGGTCGCCGCTGGCTCGCGGTCGATGGCAGCCAGCTCCTGTTTTTCCAGCCGATGCTCCGCGAGAAAAGCGTCGCGCCGAACTCCGCGGAGAGAGTTGTCCGCGACGCGCTCCTCACGCTCGAGTGGGTCGAGTCCGCCTACACGCGCAGCGAACTTGAGGCGGGCACGGCGACTGGGCCACATGCGGAGCCCCTGCGACGAAGCTTCAACCGCGAGCGCAGCGGGGACGTGTTCTACGTCGCTAAATCGAATTGGGTCGATTCCCGCATCGGCACCAACCACGGCACGCCCCACCGCTACGACACACATGTGCCGCTCGTTTGGTTCGGCGTCGGCGTGAAGCCCGGCGTGCGCACGGAACCGGTCGGTGTGAACGATATCGCGACCACCCTTGCGCGCATCCTCGGCGTCCCTGCGCCCGCACAGGCGATGGGACGAAACCTCTTCTAACGTGTTGCGGGATACTCCCGACCGCGGCTAGTCATTGCGCCCGACCACATCCATCGCCACGTGTCGGTAGCGGCAGTAGGCCCAGTAGCCGGTGCCCGTCGCGGCGGTGATGGCGGCGGGGATGTAGAGCGTGCCGTAACCGAGGTGATCAAACACGAGCGCGCCCGCGGCGCCGCCGCCGGCGAAGGCCCCGATGAGAATCGACCACAGCTTGAACTTCAGTCCGTCGACCGGCAGGCCGCGCAGCATGGTGCCGAACGCGATGCCGATGTCCGTGAACATCCCCGAGACGTGCGTCGTGCGCAGCGCCGCGCCGCTGTAGGTGCTGACCATGGCGTTTTGCAGCCCGCACGCCGCCGAGGCGAGGTGGTCCCCCCACACGCTTTCCGCGTTGAGCAGCAGCGCCGCCACGCAGAGCAGCGCGGCCTCAAGGATCAACGCCACGCCGTAGCGTCGGCCGAGCTGCAGCGACCGCTCGCGGATGAGCAGGCCGCTAAACATCGCCCCGGCCACAAACGAGCCGATGAGGATGAGCAGGTATCCGGCCTCGCGCAGCCGCCCGCCGCCCAAGGCGAGGCCGAAGAGCGTGGTCGTGCCCGTGAGGTGCGTGACGCCCTGCTTGGTGAAGCTCAGGAAGCC
>JAEUHB010000366.1 GCA_016794665.1 Opitutaceae bacterium | reverse complement strand
CAGCGGCGCCAGGGGGATTTCCAGATTTCCAAGCAGACCCAGACTGAGGATTGAAATCGTTCCTGTGACCGTTGAGTTCCTCATCTGACCTTGCGCTGCTGAACTCTCAATCCAAAGCCGGAGGAAAGGTCTGAACACCTGCTGAGTGGGGCGAACGATCGCCACAGCCTGATTACAGTTTAGTGGCGGAGCGTTGGCTGGCACGACACCGGCGCGACCAATTGTCCCGGCGATTGAAACAAGGATGTCGCCGGGCTGAATCTGTGAGCGCGAAAGCGACGCGTGAGTTTTCGCGTCAATGAAAAGGGTGTCCTTTTCATAGTTCACATTTCCTCCCGCGATGTTTTGCACGCGCAGAAATGGAATTCCGCTGTCCGTAAAGTCATATCCAAGCGTCGTCGGTGTCGTGCCCTTGGTGATGACCTCGGTGATTGTCTCCAACCGTGTGGGTTTCCAACTCACTTCAGCATCCCCTCCAGTTCCTTCATACCGTGCTGAATCTCCGCCTCCAGTTGGCCGAGGGCTTTCAGGATTTCGCCCGGCGGGCGGTGCGCGACTTCGGCGTGGACGACTTCCTTGTAGCGGTTGAGCGAGAGGTCGTAGCCCTGCGCGGCGAGGTCAGCCTTGGGCACGCAGAAGCTTTGCGCGGTGCGCGGGCGCTTAATTTCCTCGGAAGGCACGGACGCGAGGTCCGGCCCTACAGTGCGGAGTGAATTCCAGCGGGCGAGGATGTCGGGCAGGTTGTTCTTCGCGTGGTCGTCGGCGGTGAGCGCGGTCCGGGGCACTGGGCCGAGCTTTTCCGGCGGGAGCAGTTCGGTGCGTTTGTCGTCGAGCGACATGCCGTCGGCGTCCACGTCGTAGAACCAGACGTGGTCCGTGCCGCCGGAGTTGGTCTTGGTGAAAAGGAGGATGGCGGTGGAGACGCCGGCGTAAGGCTTGAACACGCCGCCGGGGAGGGAGATGACGGCGTCGAGTTTCTGTTCCTCGACGAGGAGCTGGCGCAGGGTCTTGTGCGCGTTGGACGAGCCGAAGAGCACGCCGTCGGGCACGATGACGGCGGCGCGTCCGCCGGGCTTGAGCAGGCGCAAGAAGAGGGCAAGGAAGAGCAGCTCCGTCTTCTTGGTGGTGACGATTTGCTCGAGGTCCTTGGCGCAGTACTCGTAGTCGAGCGAGCCCGCGAAGGGCGGCTTGGCGAGGACGAGGGTGTAGTTTTCCTCCTCGCCCGCGGGGTCCTGCGCGAGGGAGTCGCGGTAGCGGATGTCGGGATTTTCCACGCCGTGCAGGAGCATGTTCATGCTGCCGATGCGAAGCATGGTGTTGTCGAAGTCGAAGCCGTGGAAGGCCTGCTCGTGAAAATGTTTTTTGAGCTTCGCTTCGCGCAGAATTTCGGGATGGCGCGCGCGCAGGTATTCGCCGGCCGCCACGAGGAAGCCGCCCGTGCCGCACGCGGGATCGCAGATGACATCCTTCGTCGTGGGCGCGGTGAGCTCGACCATGAGCTGGATAATGTGGCGCGGGGTGCGGAACTGGCCGTTCTGCCCGGCGCTGGCGATCGTCCCGAGCATGTATTCGTAGAGGTCGCCCTTGGTGTCGCGGTCCTCCATCGGCACGGCGTCAATCATGTCCACCACCTTGGCCAGCAACGCGGGCGTGGGGATGGTGAAGCGCGCGTCCTTCATGTGGTGCGCGTAGGTGGAGTCGTCGCCACCGAGCGTGCGGAGAAAGGGGAAGACGTGGTCGTTGACGACCTCGAACATCTCGGCGGGCGCGAAGTTTTTGAACTTGGACCAACGGAGATCGTCGTAAGCGCGGCCCTTGGGGTCCTTGCCCTCGGGGAAGACGCGGCGCTCGAGTTTCTTGAGCTTTAGGCGCGCGGCTTTGTTTTCCTCAAGGGTGTGGAGGTCGTCGAGGCGCTTGAGAAAGAGCAGGTAGGTGATCTGCTCGATTACTTCGAGCGGGTTGGAGATGCCGCCCGTCCAGAAGGCATTCCAGAGAGCGTCGATTTTGCTGCGGATTTCGCCGGTGAGCATGGGTGCTTAATATTTTAGAGTCACGCTATTGGCCCGGTTGACTGCGAGGGTGCCCATGCAGTTGCCGAGGTGGGCGAGACGAGCGCACGGTGGAAGTCGCCTTCGCGAACGTCGCGACGGCGCCTTGGTTGGTAGCGACGCAGGGCATGTAACTGAGAGAAACGTGGAGGATGCGGCGCAGGCAGGGCACCGGCGCGCTGCACGTCAGCGGCGGCTCACGTGCGACGCAATGTGTTTCCCTCAACGGGCGCGCGAATCCTCAGACCGCGCGTGGATTTCCATCAGCCGGATGTGCGTTCACCGGGCTTCCCCTCGGCTGCGGGTGTCGTCAATCTCGGCGCGTTTCCCTCCCCTGCCCCATGCGCTTCACGCCTGCCCTCCTCCTCTCCCTGTTGCTGCCCGGTCTCGCCATCGCGGCGTCGGCCCCGCGGCCCAACATCGTCATCATCCTCGCCGACGACATGGGCTTCTCCGATATCGGCTGCTACGGCGGCGAGATTCCCACGCCGCACCTCGACGCCCTCGCGCGCGGCGGCCTGCGCTTCACGCAATTCTACAACACCGCGCGCTGCTCGCCCACGCGCGCGGCGCTGCTCAGCGGCCTGCACCCGCACCAGGCCGGCATGGGCACGCTCGCGGAGGACCCCGGCAAGCAGGCGCCGGCAACCGCGGCGCTCGGTTACCGCGAGGTCCTCGGCCGCGACGCCGTCACGATCGCGGAAGTGCTGCGCCCCGCCGGCTACCGCAGCTACCTCGCGGGCAAGTGGCACCTCGGCTACCACGGCGCGGAGAAGTGGCCGCTCGCGCGCGGCTTCGACCGGTTCTACGGGCTCACCTCGGGCGCGAGTTCGTTTCACGCCCCCACCGCGCCGCGCGGCCTCACGCTAGACACCACCGCGCTGCCCACGCCCGCGCAAAAGGACTACTACCTCACCGACGCCTTCACGGACCACGCGATCCAGTTCGTGGGCGAGCATCCGCGCGCGCAGCCGTTTTTCCTCTACCTCGCGTTCACCGCGCCGCACTGGCCGCTGCATGCGCGCGAAGAGGACATCAAGAAATTCGTCGGCCGCTACCGCGGCGGCTGGGATCAGCTGCGCGCGCAGCGTTTTGCCCGGCAGCGTGAGCTGGGCGTCATCCCCGCCCACGCGCAGCTCTCCCCGCGCGACGACGGCGCGCGCGCGTGGGATGGGCTCACGCCCGAGCAGCAGACGCAGCTCGACTACCGCATGGCCGTATATGCCGCGCAGGTTCACCGCATGGACCACAACGTCGGCCGGCTCGTCGCGCACCTGCGCGAGCGCGGCCAGCTCGACAACACGCTCATCCTCTTCCTCTCCGACAACGGCGGCTGCGCCGAACCCTACACCGACCTCGGCGGCGGCGCGTTTGAGGCGGTGAACCAGCCCACCGCCGCGGGCTCCG
>JAEUHB010000329.1 GCA_016794665.1 Opitutaceae bacterium | reverse complement strand
GCCGTCAACGCCGCGCTCACGGCCCCGTCAGAGATCGGGCGGGATGTTGGCGATAGCCTCCTCAAGGGTGGAGAGGCCGTCCTTCACCTTGAGCAGACTGTCCTGATGGAGGGTCTTCATGCCAGACCGCATCGCGATTTTCTTCAACTCGGCCGCCTCAGCGCCCTGATTGATCGCCGCGATCAGTTCCTCGTTGGTGATCATCAGCTCGTGGATGCCGACGCGGCCCTTGTAACCCGAGCCGCCGCACTTCGGGCAGCCTTTCGGGTTGGCGCGGTAGATCTGGCCAGACCAGCCGAGCCCTTTCTCGAGGATTTCCCGCTCGCGGCCCTCGGGCTGGTGCGGCTTGCGACACTGCTTGCAAACGCGGCGCACGAGGCGCTGGGCGCAGACGCAAAGGAGTGACGAGGAAATCATGAAGGGCTCGATGCCCATCTCGGTTAGGCGCGAGATCGTGGTGGGGGCGTCGTTCGTGTGAAGCGTGGAGATGAGAAGGTGCCCGGTGAGGGCGGCCTCGACGGCGATGCCGGCCGTCTCCTTGTCGCGGATTTCGCCCACGAGAATGATGTCGGGGTCCTGGCGAAGGAAAGCGCGGAGCGCGCTGGCAAACGTAAGCCCGATTTGCCGGTGCATCTGCATCTGGTTCAGGCCGGGCAGTGTGTATTCGATGGGGTCCTCGGCGGTGCGGATGACGAGATCGGGGGTGTTCACCTCGTTGAGCGCGGAGTAGAGCGTCATCGACTTGCCGGAGCCGGTCGGGCCGCAGTGGAGGATCATGCCGTAGGGCTGGCGAATGCACTCGCGGTATTTGGCGAGGTTCTCCTCGGAAAAGCCGAGCGCGGGCAACGGGAGGGTGGACTTCTGCTTGTCGAGAATACGCATGACCACACCTTCGCCGTGGTTGAGCGGCGCGGTGGAGACGCGGAGGTCGATGTCGAGGCCCTTCTTGGTGTATTGCTTGAAGACAATGCGTCCATCCTGCGGCAACCGTCGCTCGGAGATGTCGAGGTTGCACATGATCTTGAGGCGGGCGACAAGGGCGGGGCCGACCTTCTTGGGGAGGCGGAGCTTTTCTTGGCAGACACCGTCGATGCGATTCCGCACGATCACGTCTTTTTCCTGGGGCTCGACGTGGATGTCGCTCGTGCCGGAAAAATACGCATCCTCGATGATGCGGTTGGCGAGCTGGATGATGGGGCCCGATTCCTCGCTGACCTCGTCGTCCTTGATCTCGGCCTCGACCTCGCCGTATTCGGCGCCGATCTGCGACACGACGTCGTCAAAGCCAGCGGCGTTCTCGCCACCCTTGTTGAGCTTGTCCTTCAGGTCCTTTTCACGGGCGAGCAGGCGGACGACGGGCTTGCCCGTCATCTCCTGAATCTTGACCGGGACCGTGACCTCGAAGGGATTGGCAAACGCCACGAGCAGCATGTCGCCCACCTGACCGACAGGCAACACGAGGTTCTGCTGGCAAAACTCCTTCGGGATGCGCTCGAATGTCTGAGGCGTGACGCGGAAGTGGGCGACGTTGAAGGGCGCCAGGCTGAGCGCGCGGGCCTTAGCCACCACACACTGGAACGGACTCACGCGGTATTCCTCCTGCAGGAGGCGATCGAGCGCATTGCCGCTCAGATCCTCAGGCCGCGCGGCGACAGCCGCACCTTGTTCCTCGGAGAGGCGACCCATCTCGACGAGCTTCGAGACGATTTGGAGCTGAATCTTGCCGAGCGGCATGGCGGTGGGCTAGCTGGCCTTGGCAAGAACCGGCAACGGCGCGGACGCCACCAGGGGAGCGGCCACCGCCGCGTGCGCAGCGACGGAAGCGGCGGCCTCGGCGGAGAGTTTCTCCAGGTGCTCTGCTACGTTCTCGAGCGTAGTGCCAAACCACAGGATTGGCCCGCCTAGGCGCTTTTCCCAATGGTTGCGCACGGCAGGGCTGAGGTAATACGCGGTGGCCACAAAGAAAAATTCCTCCTCCTTGTCGAAGGGCACGGACCAAGTGGCCCAGCACGCCTCGAAATCCAGGTCCTTCTTCACCTCGTCAGGCACCTCATAGGTGCGGAGGTCGACGAGTCCGAGGCCATCATTCTCGACGAGGTGGTGCAAGACGTCGTCCTCCTTGAGCACCTTAAGGTCGTAAGCGAGGAGGCCGAGGATGGTCGCGTTGCGCGCGTCTTCGCCCGCCGCGGCCTCAATGAACTTCTCGCTGGCGGCGTTGAGATCCTCGATTTTCACGAGGTTATGCTCCACCAACTGCGCGCCCAGCAGGCGGTTCGCGCGCATCACGAGGGGGCGGTATTCCTTCGACATCGGGTCAACTCTAGTTCGAGGCCAGAGGGTCAATGCGACGCATTTCCCGAGGCCCGGAACTTGGCGACCCGTTTTGACAATTCTTTTTTCAACCGCTCCAATCCGTCGCCGGTGGCGCACGAGATCTCCAGCACGTCGACGGTCTTGTGTCTGCGTTTGAACTTCCTCAGGTGGTCGGCGGCTTCGGGCACATCCATCTTGTTGGCCACGACCAGGCGCGGCTTCTTGAGCAACGCCTTGTCGTAGAGCCCGAGTTCCTGAAGCAGGTGCTTGTAATCTTCGCGCGGGTCTCGGGCGTCCGTGGCCGCCATGTCGATGATGACCACGAGGAGCGCGCAGCGCTCGATATGGCGAAGGAAGCGGTGCCCGAGACCGCGGTTCTCATGCGCGCCCTCAATCAGGCCGGGCACGTCCGCGAGCAGCAGGCGTTTGGTGCCCTTGAGTTCGTCGAAATACTCGATGACGCCGATCTGCGGGTGAAGGGTCGTAAAGGGATAAGCCGCGGTCTTGGGGTGGGCCTTGGTGAGCCGGCCGGTGAGCGAGGATTTTCCGGCGTTGGGAAAGCCCACGAGCCCGATGTCAGCGATGCTCTTCAGCACGAGCCGGTAGGTGCCGGCCTCGCCCGGCTGGCCGGGGTTGGCGCGACGAGGCGCGCGATTGGTGGAGGTCTTGAAGTGCGTGTTGCCCCAGCCGCCGTTGCCACCCTTGCACAGCACGATCCGCTGGCCATCGGCGGTCATCTCGGCGACGGGTTTTCCCGTCTCTAGATCCGTGACGATCGTCCCGAGGGGCAGGCGAATCTCGCGGTCCTTGCCGTCTCGGCCATGGCAATCCGCGCCCATGCCGTGCTCACCGCGCTCACCGCGCCAATGCGGCTGATATTTGTAGTCGACGAGGTTGTTGGTGTTCACGTCGCCGATCAGCACGACGTCGCCCCCCTTGCCGCCATCGCCACCGTTGGGGCCGCCCCACGGTTCGTATTTCTCGCGGCGGAAGCTGATGCAACCCCTGCCACCGTCTCCAGCGGCAAACTTCACTGTGCATTCGTCGACGAACATGCCGGCGACGATGCAGAACCCACGCGGTTTGCCAAGGGGCGCGAACTGAAACCGTGTGCCCCGTGCGGGGCGGAGCGAGCCGGTCAGATGTGGATCTTGATTCCTTTTCTCAGATAGGTCGGCACGTCGAGGTCGTGGCCGTCGTGCAGGATACGGTCGGTCTTCTCGAATGTCCCGCGGCTCTCGACCTCCCCGAAGCCAAATTCTTCCTGCGCGGGCGGCGCCACGTTGAGGATCTTGGCTTCGCCTCGGGTCGGCGGGGTCGAAGGCGGCGACGCCGGCACGACCGTCACACTCGTAACGGCGGGCGACGCGCCGGCGGGATCGGCGGCGGGCAACGGCCTCGACTTCGGCGGAGCGACTGGCCGGCGGATGTTGCCGCCGCGGCCCATGTCGCTCGTGCCGAGGATGCAGACCTCGACGCGCGTGCCCATTTCCTCGTCGATCACGGCGCCCATCTGGATGTGGGAGTCGCGGCCGAACTGCTCCGTCACGGCGGTCATGAGCTCGTTGACCTTGTGCATCGTGAGGCCCGCGCCGCCGATGATGTTTACGAGCAGCCGATCGGCCTTGCGCGAAAACTCCGGCGTGTGCAGCAACGGGCACACCTTGAGGCCCGCGACCGCATCGGCCATCGCGTTGTCACCACTCCCCTCGGCCAGGCCGAAGAGCGTCTTGCCGCCCCGGGCGCCGATGGTCTGGCGGAGAGTCGCGAAATCGACGTTGATGAGCCCCGTCTTGGAGAGCATCGCCCAGATGGACTTCACGCCGCGGCCGATCCACGCGTCGGCGCGCGCGAAGGAATCGAGCACGGTCTCGCCCTCGCTGGCCTCCTGCAAGAGCACATCGTTCGGCAACGGGATCACGGCGTCGCACACGGCGCGCAGGGCCTTGAGTCCCTCCTCCGCCTGCTTGAGCCGGCGCCCACCCTCGAAGCTGAAGGGCATCGTGACAAACGCCATCACCAGTGCGCCGCTCTCCGCGGCGATTTCGGCGACGACAGGCGCCGCTCCACTGCCCGTGCCGCCGCCCTCGCCCGTGACGAGGAAGATGAGATCGCAATCCTTGACGACCTTCGCGATCTTCTCGCGGTCGGCCTCCGCGGCCTGCCGCCCGAGATCGGGATCGCCGCCGGCACCGAGGCCGCGGGTGATGCCGAGCCCGATGAGCACCTTTTCCTGCACGGGGGAGCTGGAGAGCGCCTGGAAGTCCGTGTTGATCACCGCGAGCTGCAGGCGCGCGAGGTTCTCCATCTTGAGCCGGTCGACGGCGTTGGAACCAGCGCCGCCGACGCCGACGAGCTTGATGGCCACGGCGCGATCGGCGAGCACGCGGGGCTCGAGGGAAAGTTCATTGTGGTTCATGGTGGGCTCGCTCAGGCGTGGGTGAACAGCTCGCGGAGGCTCGAGAAAAATCCGCGGCCGCGGCGCGCGGATTGTCCGTGCTCCGCCTGCGCCTTGATTCCGCAGTAGAGCACGCCGAGCGCCGTGTGATGGCCGGGCTCGCGCAAATTCTCCGCCACCCAGACCGGTGGCTCGCCCAAATGGGCCGGCACGCCAAAGACCCGCGCGGCCACCTCCGCGATTCCGGGCAGCCGCGCCGTGCCGCCCGTGAGCACCACGCCCGCGGCGCAGGTCTCCGGCCGAAACGCCGCGCCCAGCCGCTGCCGCACCACCTGCAAGGTCTCCTCGATGCGCGCCGCGACGATCTGCTCGATCGCCTGCTGGGAGAACTGCCGATCGCCGATCGCAAAGTTGCCGTCGAGCCACACTTTCTGCGCCTTGTCCTTGGTCTGCACCGTCGCGCGGCCGTGGCGGAGCTTGAGCTTCTCCGCCTGCGCCTGCGTGAGGCGGAGGCCGATGCTGAGATCGTTGGTGATGTGCGCGCCGCCCACCGGCAGCACGCCCGTCGTGTGCGCGCAGCCGTCGCGGTAGAGCGCAAAGTCCGTCGTGCCCCCGCCGACGTCGATCACGAGCACGCCGTGCTGGCGTTCCTCGGGCGAGGTGACCACGTAGCCCGACGCGAGGCTCGCGAGCACGATTTCACGGACGTTAAGGTTGAAGCCCTTGATCACGTTGATCGTATCGGCGAGGCGCTGCTCCTGGCCGTGCACGGTCCAGTAGCCGACCTCGAGGCGCTGGCCGACGAGGTTCACCGGGCTGCCGGGGATCATGCGGCCATCGACGCGGAAGGGCCGGCGGATGTTGTGCACGACCGTGCGGCCAAACGGCAGGTCCCGCAGCAGCGCGAGATCGCAGACGGTGCGCACGTCGCTGTGGTCGATCAGGTTGTCGGCGGCCTTCACGGAGACCGCGGCCTCGTTGTAGAAGCCCTCGAGGTGGCCGCCGGTCTGCGCGAGAAAGACCTCCTCGATTTTCTCGCCAGCCTGGCGCTCAGCCTGCTCGAGGGCGGCGTGGGCGCACTCGCTCGCAGCCTTGAAGTCCACGACCGCGCCCTTGATCACGCCGCGCGAGGCGCACTCGCCGCGGCCGATGATGGCCACTTCGGAACCGGAGTGCTCGGCGACGAGCACGCAAATCTTGGAGGTGCCGATCTCGACGGCGCCGATGAAGGTGGATCTAGAGCTCACGTTTCGGTGGAGGCTGGGACAGGTTGAAGGCGGAAAGCAGCGGATCGGGCCCGGCGCGGCGGCCGCGGACCTTCACCTGCGTGTTGGTCACGGGGTCGGCCATCACGGGCACCTCGCGCCCGAGCGTGAGGTCGACCTTGGCGACGATCCCCGGCACCTTCGCCAGGCGCTCGGCCACGTAGTCGAGCCGGGCGAGTTGAAGGAAATAACCCTCTTTCGCCGTGAACATCACAAGCGTGCCGTTTTTCATGGTCACCTCCAGCGCACGATCCGCCGCGAGGCGCGCGAGGGAGACGCTGTGCCACTGACGATAGAGGTGCGGCGCGGAAAACTGCGCATCGGCAAGCAGCCGCGCCAGTGGCTCGATGTCGCCCCCCGCGCGAAAGCCGAGCGCATCCGGCGCAAAGGAGACGCCGGAGAGCCACGGCAGCGTCGCAAGTCCCGCCGGATCGAAGCCGGCCCCGAAGAACGCGGCGCCATCGCGGGCCACGAGCACGTCGCGCTGCTCGCCGCCCTTCAGCGCCACGCGCGCCCGCGCGATCGGCGAGCGCTCCGTGATTTTCACGACAAGCCGATCGGGAAAGTGGCGCGTGAGCGTCGCGGTCCGGACCTGCAGGTCCGCCAGCACGCGCTCGCGCAATCGCGCCAGATCGAGTTCGAGCAGCGAGACGCCCTTGGGCAGCGCGAGCGTGCGCGCGAGCCAAGCCGCGTCGAGGACTCCGTCGCGATCCGTGACCAGCTCCGGGGCGCGCAGCGGCACGGCCTTGGCCGAGGCCGGCATCGCCCGCGAGTCGCCGCGGATCGCGGCCGCCACCGACCAGCCGCCCAGGACAAGGCCGCCCAGCACCGCGCCGAAACCAACGGACCGCAGCACCGACAGGGCGAGCCGCCACCGGCCGCCGCGCGACATCGTGCGCGGCCGCACGGGCTGCGAAATGTCGCGCCAAGTGCGGGCCGGGGGAAGGTTGAGGGGATCGGGGTTCATTTTCTTTGGGCGGCGCGAAACCGCTCGACCGCCGGCGTGATCAGCTCGCGCACCAGCGCGGTGAAATCGAAGCCCGTGCAGCGCGCGCTCATGGGGAGGAGGCTCGTCTCCTTCATCCCCGGCAGCGTGTTGATCTCGAGGAGAAAGGGCGCTCCGTCCGCGCCGAGCATGAAGTCCACCCGCGCGTAGTCGCGGCAGCCGCAGCCGGCGAACGCCGCCTCGGCGAAGCCTTGGATCTGCGCCGTCGCCGCGTCGCCGATGGGCGCCGGGGCGAAATACTCCGTCATGCCCTTGGTGTATTTGCTGGTGAAATCATAGACGCCGGACTTCGGCCGGATCTCGACGATGCCCATCGCGCGGCCGCGGAGCACGCCCACGGAAAACTCGCGTCCCACGATGCGGCGCTCGATCAGCCAGCCGCCGGCGGTGATCGCGGCAAGCTTGGCGGCGAGCTCAGCGCGGCTCGCGACCAGCGCGAGGCCCACGCTGCTGCCCTCGGCGTTCGGTTTCACCACGAGGTTTTCGCCGAGCCGCGCGACCACGTCTTCGACCGCAGGCTTTTTCGCCGCGTCAAACGTGAGCCCCGGGACGATCGGCACGCCCCGCGTCGCGGCGGCCTGCTTGGTGCGGGTCTTGTCCATCGTGAGCGCGCTGCTCGTGGCATCGCAGCCGCCGTAGTGAATGCCCGCGGAGTCGAGCAGCCGCTGCATGCCGCCGTCCTCGCCGAATGTGCCGTGCAGCGTCGAGAACACGACGTGCCTCGTGGCATCCAAGCCGGGGGGCAGCGCGTCGGCCGTGACCTCGATGAGCCGCGTGGGAAACGACCGCGCCAGCGCGATCGCGGAGGCGCGGCCGGAGCCGAGCGAGACCTCGCGTTCCGCGGAGGTGCCGCCGGCCAGCACAGCGATGATCGGCATCGGCATCACAGCGCGTCCTCCCAATCGCGGCCAAAGAGCAGCACCTCCGGCTGGAGTTCCACACCGCGTGCGGCGCGCACGCGCGCGCGCACACGGCGCACGAGCTCGATCACATCCGCGGCCGTGGCCCGGCCGCGGTTCACGATGAAGTTCGCATGCACGGGCGAAACCTCCGCGTCGCCCACGCGCTCGCCCTTGAGCCCGCACTCGTCGATGAGGCGGCCGGCGGAATTGCCCGGTGGGTTTTTGAAAATGCAGCCTGCGCTGGGCTCGCGCGGCTGCGACTCTTGCCGCTTCCGGCGATAAACATCGATCTGGCGCGCGACCGTGTCGCCATCCGCCTGCCCCGCGGGTTTCAGCAGCGCGCCGAGCGCGATCGCGTCGTCCAGCTCCGAGCAGTGACGGTAGCCGACGTGCAGCGCGGATTTCGCGCGCACCGTGACCTCACCGGCGAGGGACATCATGCGCACTTCCTCGACGATGTCGAACATCCAGCCGCCCATCGCGCCGGCATTCATGCGCAGCGCGCCGCCGACATTGCCCGGAATGCCCTCGAGGAATTCGAAACCCGCGAGCCCGGCCTTCGCCGCGAGCCCGCAGAGATTTTTCAGGCGCAAACCGGCACCCACCCAGACGCAGCCGTCCGCTCGCGGCTCAAACGCCGACCAAGCCGGGTGCACCAGCGAGATCACCAAACCGTCCACGCCCTCGTCGGGCACGAGCAGGTTGGAGCCGCGGCCGAGCAGCCGAATCGCGAGGCCACGCGAGTGCGCCGCGCGGAGCAGCGCGGCCAGCGCCTCCTCCGACGCCGGCTCCGCGTAAAGCCGCGCCGCGCCGCCGACGCGCATGGTTGTCTTCGGCGCCAAGGGTTCCTCGCGGCGCACGCGCGTGCCATCGACCAGCACGGCTTCGAGCGCGGCGCGGTGCGCGTCCCACGTCGAGGTGTCCGCAATGGCGGGGGGATTCATGGTTGCGGCTTGCGTCATGCGGCGATGACCCAGGCCGCGCCGTTCGCGGGCCGTTCGCCCGCCGCGATCTCGTCAAGATCGGCGAGCATGAGGTCGAGGGCGTTTTCCCGATCCAGGCGCTGCAACGCAGCCCGATGCGCCTCGCGCCGGGTATCGTCGGCGAGAATCGCGAGCACAGTGTCGGTGAGCTGCCGCAGGTCGGTTTGCGCAACGACGGCACCGCCGCCCGCTCGAACAAAGAAATCAGCATTGGCGCGCTGGTGATCATCGGCCGCCTGCGGATAAGGCACGAGCACGGCCGGCGTGCCACAGCGCACCAGCTCCGCGATCGTGCCGGCGCCGGCGCGCGAGACCACGAGGTCCGCCGCCGACATCGCCTCGGCCATGCGATCGCAAAACGGGACAAAGACGGCGCGCACGCCATCCGCGACGAGCGTCTCCGCCGCGCCCTTGCCCGGGCCCGTGACGACGAAGAGCTGCACGCCCGCCCGAGCCAGCGCCACGCGCGCATCGTGCACCCAAGCGTTGAGCGGAGTCGCTCCTTGGCTGCCGCCGAGCACCACGACCGTGCGGCGCTCCGGCTCAAGACCGAGCGCGGCGCGCGAAGTCGCGGCGTCCTGCCGCCCGATCTCGCGGCGCACCGGCATGCCCGCGGCGCGCACGGCGCCGGCGCCGAGCCCGGGCAAGCGCACGCCCGGGGGAAGATAGACGCGGCGCGCGAGCCGGCCGAGCAGCCGCACGGCGCGCCCCGGCACGTGGTTGGACTCGTGGAGCGCAACCGGGACGCCGAAGAGGCCCGCCGCGATCACCGGCGGGCCCGAGGTGAAGCCGCCAAATCCAATCACCGCGGACGGGCGAAACGAGCGGACAAGCCGCACGCATTGCCCAATCGCGCGGATAAGCGCGACCGTCGCGCGGGCGAACTCGATCGGGTGAGCCGAGAAGCCGCTCCCCGGCATCGGCTGGAAAGTGAGGTGCGGGTATTTCGCGCTGAGCTGCGCGTCGATCCGCTTGCTGCTGATCAGCAAGCGGACCTCGTGGCCGCGCGCCCGGAGCCCCTCGGCCACCGCGATGCCCGGGGCGAGGTGCCCGCCCGTGCCGCCGCAGGAGATGAGGAAACGGCTCACGCGTGGACCTCCCGCAGCACGCGCACGCGGTTGGGCAGCGCCGCCCGGCCCCACGTGCGCTGGGTGTTGATAATGATTCCCACGAGCAGGCCCATGAGCAGGAGATTGGAGAGCCCCGCGCTGATGAATGGCAGCGACATCCCCTTCGTCGGGAAAATCCCCGTCACCACGCCGAGGTTCACGATCGCCTGAATGCTGATCAGCAGCACGCAGCCGAGCACGAGCAAGAATTGAAACATGTTGGGTGCGCGTCGCAGATGCACCAGCCCGGCGACAAACATCAGCGCAAAAACCACGACAACGCCGAGGGTGAAAACGAGCCCGAGCTCCTCGCCCACGACGGAGAAGATGAAATCGGTGTGCGCCTCCGGCAGGTAACTGAGCTGCTGCCGCCCCTGCCCCAGCCCGGAGCCGTCGGTGCCGCCGGCGGCAAAAGCCGCGAGCGCCTGCCGCAGCTGGTAGGATTTTTCCTCGCTGAGAAACTCCATCATGCGCCGCAGCCGGTTGGGCGTGACCAGCACGAGCAGCACAAATCCCGCCCCTACCAGCGCGACCGTTGGCAAGATGTAGCGCCAGCGCGCCCCGGCGAGGAAGAGCATCACCAGCCCGACCGCAATCATGAGCGCGGCCGTGCCGAAATCCGGCTCAAGCACGACCAGCCCGGCGAACCCAAACGTGATGCCAATCGGGATCGCGTAGCCCCGCTTGAACTCGCCGATGCGCGTCTGGTTGAGCGCGAGGTAGTGCGCGAGGCAGAAGACCAGCCCCAGCTTGGCAAATTCGGAGACCTGCAACCGCAGCGAGCCGAAGCCGAGCCAGCGCTTGCTGCCCTTCACCTCGATCCCGATGTGCGGGATCAGCACGAGCACGAGCAGCACGCCGAGCGCGCCGGCGATCCACCACGCGTAGCGGCGGGCGTAGTCGAGGTTGACTCGGCTCACGACGAAGCAAAGCACGGCCGCGGCAGCCACGCCCATCACCTGCTTGTTCAGGTAAAAATACGGGCCCTGGCGGAACCACGCGCTCGCGCTGAACAGGATCGTGAGGCCGAGGCACGCCAAGGCGAGCGCGCAGACCACGATCACGGTCGCGGGGTTGAAGAGGTTTCGGGCGTGGGCCGGTTCACCGGCGCTTGCGCTGCGCATTTGGTTCGGATCAGACGATCAAAATTTCGGCGCGACCGGCGCGGGCTTCTCGTCGATCGGGATGACGGGGACCGCCGGGGCGGGCGCGGGCGCAGTCTCTGGCGCCGCGATTGTGGGCGGGCTGAACGCCGCCTTGGCCGGGGACGCGTCGGCCTTGGGCGCGGCCTTGCCGGATTTCGCGCCGCCTTTGGCGGCCGGGATCACGAGTTCCATGCCGGGGCGGATTTTCGCCGGGTCGGAAATGTTGTTGGCAACGGCGATGTCGCCCGTGCTCACGCCGTAGCTGCGCGCGATGGCGCCGAGGGTGTCGCCGGCCTTGACGATGTGACGGGCGCCCTCGGCCGCCGGACGGACGGCGGCCGGCGCGGACTTGGAGGCGGTCTCGGGTGTCGCGGCCACCGCCTTGCCGGGTATGATGAGTTTCTGGCCCGGCCGGAGAATCGCGCTGGTCGAAAGGCTGTTCGCAGCGGTGAGCTGCGCGACGGTGATGCCGTGCCTCTTCGCGATGGCGGTGAAGTTATCGCCGGACTTCACGACGTAGGTCGAGGCGGGCGTGACGCCCGGCACCGGCTCGCTCGTGAGCACGGAGGCCACGGCGGAGTCGGGGCGCGTCGGCACGGTGCGAGCGGCGCCAGTCGCCGCGCCCGTCGCCGCGGGAGTGTTGGGATCGAACGCGATCACCGGCGCCGGGCCGGCAGCCGAAACGGGCTCGACAGGCGAGGTGTAGGCTGACGACGGCGTCGCCGGCACGTTGATCGTGGGCGCCGGGCCGGACGGGGGCGCGGTGTCGGCCACCGCGGGCCGCTTGGCGGTGGAGCTGCAGCCGGGATTGGCAAAAATGAGCAGCAGCGCGAACAGATGGATGCCGGCGACGACGCCGAAAATCTTCAGGACTTTCATGGGAGAGGAGGTTGATCGTTTGTGAAGGCTGGAAAGTGCAAATGCTACCCCAAACTCGCCGCCACGGACGGGGCCTCCGCGGGCTTCGCCCCGGCGGCAAGCGCGTGACGCCGCGCGGCCCACGCCCGCATGAACGCGCCATGGCCGAGCACCGCCGGCGCCGGGACAGTGCCAGGGAGGAGAATGCGGGGCGGACGCAGCAGCGCACGCTCGGCGGCGCCCTGCGAGAGGGGGAAGACGCGGTCCATCGGGTCGGGGTAGTTCATGGGGGTTAGCGAAGCTTGAGGGTCGCGAGGCTCGCGAGCGCGCAGCCGAGCGAGAGAATCCAGAAACGCAGGACAACCTTGGTCTCGGGCCAGCCCTTCTTCTGGAAATGGTGATGGATCGGCGCCATCAGGAAGACCCGCCGGCCCACGCCGAAGCGGCGCTTGGTGTATTTGAACCATGACACCTGCGTGACCACAGACAACAGCTCGACCACGAACACCCCGCCGGCGATGAGCAGGGCAAAGGGCTGATGAATCATGAATGCCATGACGCCAAGCAGCCCGCCGATCGCGAGCGAGCCCGTGTCGCCCATAAACACCTCCGCCGGGTGGGAATTATACCAGAGGAACGCCATGCAGCCGCCGATCAGCGCGCCGCAAATCACGGCGAGCTCGCCGGTCTTGGGCACGTGGCTCGTGAGCAGGTATTCGGAGAGGAGGACGTGGTCGGCGACGTAGGCCATGATGCCCATGACGAGCGCGACGGTGATCGTGCAGCCCACGGCGAGGCCGTCGAGACCGTCGGTGAGGTTGATGGCATTGCTGAATCCGACAATCCACAGGTAGATCAGGCCCAGCAGCAGCCACACCGGCATGCGCTCGATCACGGCATATTTCAGGAAAGGCACCCAAAGCTCGCGGATCTTCGCCGAGCTGTCGGGATGGATTAGCAGGACGCCGAGTGCGCCAAACGTGGCGAGCGACTGCCACGCGATTTTTTCCCAGGAGGAGATGCCATCCTTGTTGCGGCGCTTGACCTTCAGGTAGTCGTCGCGAAAGCCGGGCACCGTGAGCGCCGCGTAGACGAACAGGCTGGTGAACACCCAGATGTTGGGTGTCGCCCAGAGCGCCGCCGAGAGGAACACCGCCGCGAAGATAATCAGCCCGCCCATCGCCGGCGTGTGCTTCTTGTCGAAGTAGTTCCCGCCGATGCCCATCGTCCGATCGTCGACGTAGCCCTGGCCGAACTTCCACTGCTTGAAACGCAGGATGAGCGCCGGCCCGATGGCGAAGCCGATGAACAACGCGGTGAGCACGGCGAGCCCTGTGCGCACCGTGAGGTAGCGCAGCAGGCGCAGCGGCCCGAGGTAATCGGCGTAGTCGGCGAGGTAGGTCAGCATGGCAGCGGCAGCGAGATCTGCCCCTCCGTGATTTTCTCGAGCTCGTAGCGGCGGCTGCCTTTCACGAAAACCGCGCCGCGCCACTCCGCGAACGCCGCGGCCAGCGGGGCGATTGACGAAGCGATCTGGATCTGCCGTGAAAAATCCCCCTGATCGAGCACGCCCGCGCACACGAGGTCCGCGTGCTCGCCAATCACGAGGAGCTGATCGTCCGCGCGCAGCCGCAGCCGGCGGCCGAGTGCCCGGTGGTGCGCCGGCGCCTCCGCGCCAAGCTCCGCCATGCAGCCGATCACGTAGAGCCGCGGCTCGGAGGCCGGCGCGATGGCCTCGAAGGCGTCGAGCGCGTCGGCCATCGAAGCGGGGTTGGCGTTGTAGCAGTCGAGATAGACGAGACGGCCGTCGATGCGGCGCACCTCGCCGCGGTGCTTCGCGGGCCGCCACTGGGCCAGCCGCTCCTCAATGTCGGCATCCGGCACCCCAAGGTCGCGCGCGGCCGTGATGGCCAGCGCGGCGTTCTGCGCCATGCCCTCGGAGACACGGCGAAGCGAGAAGTGCGTCGTGGCGCGCCCGGCCTCGATCAACGTGAGGGACGTCCGCTCACCGCGATGATCAACCGCAAAGACCACGCGGTCACCCCCGGCTTCGCCGCCACGCGCAAGGATTTTTTTCCGGCCGCGCAGCTCAGCAAGGGGCGCATGCCGCGCCGCGTCCTCCGGGGCGATGGTCACGCCGCCGGGCCGCAATGCCGCGGGGAGCAGGGCCTTTTCGCGCGCCACGCCCTCGACGCCGCCAAGCGCCTCCGTGTGCGCGGCGGCGATGAGCGTGATGATCGCCACATCCGGCTCGATCATCGCGCCAAGGCGGGCCATCTCGCCGGGCATGTTGATGCCCGCCTCAATCACCGCGACCCGGTGCAGCGCGGGATCGAGGCGCGTGAGCGTGGCGGGCACGCCGATGAGGTTGTTAAGATTGCCCTCGGTGGCTGCGACGCCGGACGCAGCACCACCGAGGAGGAGGGCCAGCAAGTCCTTGGTGGAGGTCTTGCCGGCACTGCCTGAAATTCCAATGACACGGCCGCGGAAGAGCCGCCGCCACTCGCGCGCGATCGCCCCGAAGGCCGCGAGCGGATCGGCCACCACAAGCTGCGGCAAGGCCACGGCCCGCGGCGCCGCGACGATCGCCGCGCCCGCGCCTGCCGCGGCGGCGTCGACAAGGTAGTCGTGGCCGTCGCGCTTCTCGGTCCGAAGCGCAACGAAGACACCGCCCGCGCCGAGCTTGCGCGTGTCGAACCCAAAAGCGCGCAGCGCGGCCGCCGGCCGGGCCGTCCAGCGGCCGCCGGTCCAGAGGGCAAGTTGCTCGGGGGTGAAGTTCGGCATGGCTCAGCGGACCCTCTCGCGCAGGAGCTCGCGCGCGACATGCCGATCATCGAACGGAACGATGGTATCGGCCAGCTCCTGGCAGCTCTCGTGGCCTTTGCCCGCGATGAGGACGCAGTCACCGGGTGCCGCGGCCCGGAACGCCAGCTCGATCGCGCGGCGCCGTCCCTCGATCCACGCAATCCGATCCGCCGCGATTACCCCCGGGCGCATATCGTCGAAGATGCGTGCGAGACCCTCGCGCCGGGGATTGTCGGCGGTGGCAAAGGTGAAGTCCGCGCCCTCCTGCGCGGCGCGCGTCATGCGCGGGCGCTGCGAACGATCACCGTGACCGCCGCAGCCAAACACCGCGAGCACGCGGCCGCGCGTGATCGCGCGCAGTTCGCCGAGCGCGCGGCGCAACGCGACCTCGGTGTGCGCGTAGTCCACGACGACCTCGAACGGCTGGCCTGCATCGATGCGCTCCATCCGGCCGGCGACACCCGTGAACGACCGCAGCCGGGAAGCACACGCCGCAAGATCGCGGCCCAGCGCCCACGCGGTCGCGAGCGCGGCGAGGGTGTTGCCCACCCCCGCGCCGCCGGTGAGGGGCGAATCGACAATCGCCGAGCCACCCGGCCAGACGAGGCGGCCCGCGGTGCGACGGGCGCCAAGGATAATTTTCTCCAGCCGCACCGCCGCCGTCGGGTGCTCGCCATAGGTCACCACGCGCGTCGCTCCGCCGGCCGTCAGCAACGCGGCGAGGCGCCGGCCATACGGATCGTCGGCGTTGACAATGGAAATTTTCGGCGGGCACGCACCGTCGCCGGTGAAGAGCCGCGCCTTGATCGCGGCGTAGCTTTCCAGCGTCCCGTGGGCGTCGAGATGGTCGGGCGCGAGGTTGGTGAAAATGGCCGCGGCGAACTGCAAGCCCCGCACCCGGCGCTGCTCAAGGCCCTGGGAACTCACCTCCACGATCGCCTCGTGGCAGCCGGCCCCGCGCATCTGCGCGAGCAGGCCGAAAGTGTCCAGCGCCTCCGGTGTGGTGCGCAACGCGGGCACGGTGCGCGCGCCAAGGTCATAGCAGATCGTGCCGAGGAGACCGACGCGCTCCTCCGCCTCGAGCAGATGCTTGAGGACATGGGCGACCGTCGTCTTGCCGGCCGTGCCGGTGACGCCGATCACCGCGAGGTCGCGGTCCGGGTTGCGGTAGAAACGCTGTGCGACCGCCCCCTGGACCGCGCGCGGATCGGCGACACGCACAAACGTGACGCCGGCCGGCGGGAACAGCGGCAGCTGGCGGGACACCACGGCGACGGCACCGCGGCTGATGGCTTCGTCGATGAACTGCGCGCCGTCCGTGCGCCGTCCGGGCAGCGCGAAGAAAACCGAGCCCGGCGCCGCGCGGCGGCTGTCGATCGCGAGCCCCGAGATCGGGCGGTCGAGCGGACCCTTGACGGCAACGATCTCGGCGGGCCGCAGGAACTCCGCGAGCCGCGGCGCCGCGCGGAAGACGCGGTCCGCGATCGGTGCGCCGCGCCGCACGCCGCGGGCGGGCGAGCGGCCAGCGAACGCCGCGACGAGAGGACGATTCTCCGTGAGGTAGCTGATCACGGCCGCCCTCCCTGGCTCAAGGCGAGCAGCGGCGCGGACCGGCCGGCCGCGCGGATTTCAAGGATCGGGATCAGGCGCTCGCCGATGCGCCGGAACGACGGCGCGGCGACCTTGGCCCCGTAGGCGACGCCGCCGGGACACATGTGATCCGCGTCGTCGACCACCACGGAGATCACGACCTGCGGGCGCGCGGCGGGGAAGAAGCCAACGAAGGAGACGACGTGGTTTTTCTTCGACCAGTGGCTGTTGATAAACTTCTGCGACGTGCCCGTCTTGCCCGCGACATCGTATCCCTCGATTGCGGCCTCCGGCGCAGTGCCGCCCTTGCGGGCAACGCCGGCGAGCATCGCGGCCACCGTGCGCGCCGTCTGCGGCGAGACGGCGCGACCAATCTCGGCGCGATCATAGCGGGCGACGACCTCGTTGTTCGCATCGCGAATCTGCCGGAGGATCTGCGGGCGAAGCAGGACGCCGTCCGACGCGATGGCGGACATGGCCTGGTGCATCTGCAGCACCGTGGCCGAGATGCCGTGCCCCATCGGGATGCGGGTGAAATCGGTGGTGGTCCATTTTTTCCACGGGTGCAGGATACCGTTCTCCTCCGCCCCGACCGGGAACCCGAGGGTGGAGCCAAAGCCGAAGGCGCGCGCGTAGCGGTGCAGCCGCTCCTCGCCCAGCATAAGGCCGAGCTGAGCGGCGCCCTTGTTGCTCGAGCGCGCGATGATCTCCGAAATCGTGAGCATGCCCATGCGGTGGTCCTCCGCCGGGAGCGACACGGGCCGGCCGCGCAGGGACACCTTGTCCAGCGAGCAGTCGATCGTGTCGCCGGGCCGAACGAGGCCCTCCTCAAGCGCGCCCGCCACGGGCACGATCTTGAAAACGGAGCCGGGGTCGTAGATGTCTGCCACCGCGGCGCTGCGCAGGCGGGCGCTTTCGGAATCAGTCACTTCGTTGTAGCGGTTCAGGTCAAAGGTCGGGTAGTTGCCGAGGCCGAGGACGAAGCCCGTCTGGGGATCGCTGACGATGATGGAGGCCTTGAGCGGCTTGTATTTCTCCGCGATGAGCGCGAGCTCCTGCTCGACGATGTCCTGCACGATGAGGTCGATCGAAAGCTGGAGGTGGTAGCCGTGGGCGGCGGGCACCTGGCGCGTGAGGAACTGCGGGAGCTCGCCGCCGCGGCCGTCGCGCTCGCTCACCCGCCACCCCCGCTGCCCGCGCAGGTAGAAGTCAAACTTGGCCTCGACGCCGGCCGCGGCTTCCTGCTGGCGGTTGACGTAGCCGACGACGTGGGCCGCGAGCTGGTTATTGGGATACACCCGGCGGTAGACGCGGTCGCCGCGCACGCCTTTGATCTTGAGCGCGTCGATCTCCGCGTAGGTCTGCTCGGAGACCTCGGCCTTGAGCACGGTCCAGCGGACCAGGCGGCGGCCGGCCTCGTCGGCCTCCGTGGACCGAGCATCGTCGTCATCGTCCGCGGGCGCCGCCCCGGGGGTGAGATTGAAGACGAAATGCCCGGTGGATGGATCCTTGGTCACGACCGGATTGCGCGCCACCACCGGCTCGTCGCGGAAGCGACGGCGGGCCGCGGCCGCGAGGTCGGCCTCGCTGATCTGGAGCAGCCGGGCGAGCTGCGGCCACTTGGGCTCGTCGCGCGGGAGGAGCGACCACGGATCTAGCCCGACGATGAGCCGGGGGCTGCTGGTGGCGAGGACGCCGCCGCGGGCGTCGCGGATGTCGCCGCGGCGCGCGATTTCCGGGATGGGCGTGGAAGTCTGGCGGGCCTTGGCGATGTTCTTCACCAGCTCGTCGCGATCGATCACGTGCAACCACACGAGCTTCACCGCCACGAGGCCGAAGCAGCCAAAGCAGCCGAGCGCCAGGAGGACGATGCGGTAGTTGGAGGCGTAGCCCTTGTGCGACATCGGTGGCTTAGCGGCGGACAAATTTCACGCTCGGGGGCGCGCCAGCGGGAGCGTCGGGCAGCGGCAGGAACGTGCGGTTCGCGCGATCCGCCATGCCGGCGGCGACGTTTTCCGTCACGGTCTTGAAGGGCACCTCGTTCATCGGCACGAGGCCGAGGCTAAGATCGTCGTTGAGCTTCCGCAGCCGCTCGGGCCGCAGCTCAGTCTGGACGAAGGTCGCCATCTCGTCGCTGCGGCGCTCGACCGCAGCGATGCGCGCGGTGAGCTCGCTGTTGGACTTGGCGAGGGTGGAGTTGCGATGACGCATCCACACCAAGCCAAGGCCGGCGCTGACGCTGACCGCGATGGCGACGAGAAAACCGACCACGATCGGGTTCACGAAGGCCGGCGAGCTGGGTTTCATGGGGAGCGATAGGATCAGAGCTTGCGCAGCGCGCGGAGCTTGGCGGACCGGCTGCGGGGATTGGCCGCGAGCTCGGCCTCGCCGGGCGTCAGGGGGCGGCGGGTGAGCGGCTCGGCGAGCTTGACGCGCAGGTCCTGCGGAGTCGCGTCGTCGGCGCTCTCGGGCTGGCCGCACATGCGACGGAAGAACTGCTTCACGGGCCGATCCTCGAGCGAATGAAAACTGATGACGCACAGCACGCCGCCGGGCGCGAGCTTCGCAAATGCCGCGGGCAGCGCGCGCTCGATGGCGCCAATCTCGTCATTGACGGCGATGCGGAGGCCTTGGAATGCGCGCGTGGCCGGGTGAATTCTTGACGCGAATCGGTCGCGCGGCGGAATCGCGGCGGCGATGAGGGCGGCGAGGGACGCGGTGCGCGCGAGCAACCCGCTGCCGCGGGCCGCCTGCAAGGCGCGCACCACTCGGCGCCAATTCTGCTCCTCGCCAAAATCCCTGATGGCGCGGACGAGCATCTCTTCGGTCGCCGTCTCGAGCCAGCGGCTGGCGGGCACGCCAGCGCGCGGATCCATCCGCATGTCGGCAGGCGCGTCGTGGCGGAAGGAGAAGCCACGCTCGGCCTCGTCGAGCTGGAAAGACGAGACGCCCAGATCAAACAGCGCGCCGTCGATACCCGCCACCGGCAGATCCGCGAGCCGCGCAAAGTCGGAATCCACGAGCGAAAAGCGATCGCCGAACTCGGTTGCGATCGCCGCGGCCCGCCCCCCCGCCCCTGGGTCGCGATCGAGCGCGGTCACGCGCACGAGCGGCGCGGATTCGAGCAGGGCCCGCGTGTGCCCGCCGCCCCCGAAGGTGCAGTCAAGATAATGGCCGCCCGCGCGGGGCGCGAGGAGCGCCAGCACCTCGCGTATTAGCACGGGTTGGTGGCCGTGGCTCATGGCACGCGTGGAAATCTCATCGGCCGCCGTGGACATCGGGAAGCGTGCGCGAGGAAGAGTGCTTTTTTTTCGCCACCACACGCAGCACGAGGCCGGCGCGAATTCGGGGCGAAACCGCAAATCTGACGGGAAAAGCCACCCCACCCTCATCCGCCGCAATCCACGCGGGGAACGGCCGCCGCGAGAGGGCGGCGGCGCTCATCGCAGCCTTGCGAAGCGGGACACGCGTGGACAGGGCCTTGACTTTGGGAATTCGGCGCATGGGCGGTGGCGGAAGCTTGTGAAGCGAGGAGCGGGAAGGGTGCGTAGCGGGCGACACTCCTCAGATGTCGAGATGGCGCATGGCTTCGCCCATCTTGCCGCCGCCGACCCGGGTGCGGAGCTGCTGCCAGCGGTCGGGGCTGTAGACGTGGAACTTGGTCAGGGAACCGATGAGAACGGCCTCCTTGTCGATCCCAGCGTGCTGCAGCAGCTCCCGGTTGAGCACGACCCGGCCAAAGTTGTCGCATGCGAAAGACTGGGTCTCCGAGAAGAACACGGCCGCCGAGTCCTGCGCCCCGGAATCGTTCAGTTTGTTGGCCGAGAGCTTCTCGCGCAATTTGTTGACCTCAGCGGTCGGCAGAATCGCGAGATAACCATCCTTGTGCGGAATCGCCATGAACGGCTCGTCCTTCGTGTGTGCACTCCGCCATTCCGATGGGATCGTGAGGCGACCCTTATCGTCGAGCGTGCGCGGGAAGTTGCCCGCAAAGTTAGCTTTGTCTGCCGGTGGCATGGGGTGGCGGGAGCCGAGTTCCCACCATGCCCCATTTCAACCCATTTCCTCCCCCACACGTCAAGCGCAGACCCGCGAAAAAACGCGGAAGTTGTTCACATTTCCATATCGGCGGAAGGACCCGGAAAAAATTGCCGACGCGAACCCGGTCGCCTCGGACCACGGTCCGGCACACAAAATCCACCTGCGATCCGGCCTAGGCCGAGCCCGCCGAGCCCTCACCCGATACGCCAGTGATGATCCGCGCGCCGCGGCGATAGGTGAAATACGAGTAGGTCCATTGCAGCAGGACCGAAAACTTGCTGCGAAATCCGACGAGAAACAGCAGGTGCACCACGAGCCACGCCAGCCAAGCCGCGTAGCCTCTTAGGTGGCGGCCTCCTATCGCCGCGACCGCGGCCGACCGACCGATGGTGGCCATCGAACCCTTGTCGCGATAGGCGAATGCCGCGCGGCCCGCCGGCGAAAATTCCTCGCCGCGCAACTCGCGCGCGATCACACCCGCGGCGTGGCGCCCCATCTGCATCGCACCCTGCGCGACGCCGGGCACGACGACGCCGTTCGCATCCGTCAGCGAGGCGATGTCGCCGAGCGCGAACACACGGGCATGACCCGGCACGCTCAGATCCGGCAGCACCTGGATGCGGCCCGCACGATCAAGGCTGATGCCGGCAAGGTGCCGCGTGATCGGGGAGGCCGCGACCCCGGCCGCCCAGACGATGCTATCGGCCCGTATCATTTCTCCTGCGACTACCAATTCCCCCGCTCGGATCGCCTCGACCCGCACGCCCGTGCGCACCTCGACGCCGAGCCGTTCCAGCTGCCGCTGGGCGCTCGCCGACAGCTCCGGCGGGAACGCCGCGAGCACGCGCGGGCTGCCCTCGATTAGGCGCACGCGCACCTTGGCCGGATCGATGTGATCGAAATCACGGTGCAGCACCGTGCGCGTGAGCTCCGCGAGCGCGCCGGCGACCTCGACGCCCGTCGGCCCGCCGCCGATCACGACGATGTTCATCGCCGCCTCGCGCTTCGCCGGGTCGGGCTCGGTCTCTGCGCGCTCGAGCGCGCAGAGAATCATGCGCCGGATGCGCAACGCGTCGTCGAGGGACTTGAGGCCGGGTGCAAACCGCGCCCACTCCGGGTGTCCAAAGTAGCTCGTGACCCCGCCCGCCGCGAGCACGAGATAGTCGTAGGCGAGCTCCCCGCGCGCATGGGTCACGCGCCTGGCCGCAAGATCAATCGCGTTAACCTCGCTCATGATCACCTCGACGTTGGGCCTCGCACCGAACACCGCCCGGATTGGCTGCGCGATGTCCACGGCGGAGAGCCCGGCCGTCGCCACTTGGTAAAGCAGCGGCTGAAACAGGTGATGGTTCTGCCGGTCGATGATAGTGATGCGGGCCAGACCTTGCGGGAATTCGCGCACGAACGTCAGGCCGGCGAAGCCGGCGCCGATGACGACAATGTGCGGGAGTGCCGGGGCAGGTTCGGCCATTCGCCGATCTTGGCGCTCCGGCCCGACGTTGGCAACGAGCGCGCAAAGGAAATTTGCTGTCCTTGGGCCGGTGATGAATCTTGTTTCTTCGGCCATGCACACTCCACGTGAAATACAAATCATCGGTCACGAGATCGCGATCGCGTGGGACGACGGCGGGGAGTCCTATTTCGCGCACGAGCAACTGCGCGCCGCTTCTCCGAGCGCGGCAAACATCGGCGAACGCGACATCCTCGGCAATCAATACGGCGGCGATGGACCGAAGAAATTCCCCGGGGTGCAGGTCCTGGGCTGGGAGCGCATCGGCAACTACGCGCTGCGCTTCGATTTCAGCGACGGCCACCGCACCGGCCTCTACAGTTTCGACTATCTGCGGCGGCTCGCTGACACAAAAAAATAGGAGCCGGCTTGCCGGCGCCGGGAAAAGACGGTCGTCTGGACCTCCACCGCCATGTCCTACGTCTTTCCCGCCCGCACCACGACCGCCGAGATCGAACTCGGCGCAACCCTTCAGCCCAAGTTCGGCGCCGATGGCCTGATTCCGTGCATCACGCAGGACGCGCATACGGGAGAGGTGCTGATGTTCGCGTTCATGAACGCCGAGTCGCTCGCGCACACACTCCGCACGAAGAAGGCGACCTACTGGAGTCGCTCCCGCGGCAAGCTCTGGGTCAAGGGCGAGGAGTCCGGCAATGTGCAGCATGTGCGCGAGCTTCGCACCGACTGCGACCAGGACGTGCTGCTCATCAAGGTCGAGCAGGCGGGCGCCGCCAACGCGAGCTGCCACAACGGATACAGGTCCTGCTTTTATCGCAAACTCACCGAGCTCGACCACAACGAGGCCGCAGGCTTCCGGCTCACGACGACGGCCGAGCGGCTCTTTGACCCGGCGACCGTCTATAAGAAGAAGTAGGCGCGCGGCATCTCGCCGGCCCGGCCTATCGCCCGCTGGGCGCGAGGCCGCGGGTGCTGCCCTCCGCAAAAGCCAGCACGCGCCTGAACTCCTCGCTGCCCGCGTCCGCATGCGCCGCGAGCTTCTCCAACGCCTGCGAGCGGTTCAGGCCGTCGCGGTAGAGGATGCGGTGGATCTGCTTCACGCGATCGAGCTGCTCGGGCGCGAAGCCGTTGCGCTCGAGGCCAACCTGGTTGATCGCGCGCACCTTGGCGGGCGTGCCGTCGGCGATGAAGAACGGCGGCAGATCGTGCACGAGCTTTGCCGTCGCGGAGAGCATCGCATACGCGCCGAGCCGGCAGAACTGGTGGATGCCGCCATTTCCGCCCACGACCACATGGTCCTCAATCACGACGTGGCCCGCGACGAGCGCGCTGTTGCTCATCACGATGTGGTCGCCGAGCACGCAGTCGTGCGCGACATGGCAGGCCGCGAGCAGCACGTTGTCCGAGCCCACGCGCGTGAAGTCGCCGTCGTTGGTCGCGGCATGGATCGTGACGTATTCGCGGAAGACGTTGCGCGCGCCGATGCGGAGGCCGGGGTGGCCGCCCTTGAACTTCAGGTCCTGGGTCTTGCCGCCGATGCAGGCATACGGAAAAATCTCCGTCGCCTCGCCGACGTGGGTGTTGCCCTCGACCGAGGCGTGGTGGTGCAGCCGCACGCGATCGCCCAGCACGACCTGCCCGCCGACGTAGGCATACGCGCCGAGCTCGACCTCGACGCCGAGGTGAGCACCTGGCTCGACGATGGCGGTGGGATGAATCTTGGCCGCCATGCTCGTCACTCCACCTCGCTCGAGTCCACGATGGCAAACATGAGTTCGGCCGACGACACGACCTGCCCGTCGACGGTGCATGTGACCTCGGCCGAGGCCAGCTTGACGCCGCGCGCCTTGAGGAGCTTGGCGTTGAGGATCAGCTGATCGCCGGGGCGGACGGGTTTGCGGAACTTAACCTTGTCCGCGCTCATGAGGAGCGTCGTCTTTCCCTCGGCGGAGCCGCGGCGCAGCATGAGCACGCCGGCGGCCTGCGCCATCGCCTCCAGCTGGAGCACGCCCGGCATGACGGGATTGCCGGGGAAGTGGCCTTGGAAAAACGGCTCGTTGATCGAGACGTTCTTGATCGCGACGAGCGTGTCCTCGCCAATGAACTCGACCACGCGATCGATCAGCACAAACGGGTAGCGGTGCGGCAGCGTGTCCAGGATGCGGCGGATATCGAGCGATGTCTCGGTTGGCAGCACCATCGTGGGCCGGGGTTTTTTCCTCGGGCCCTTTTTCTTTTCCTCGAGCTTGGCCGCGAGCATCTTCGTGAGCTCCGCGTTGATCGCGTGGCCGGGCCGCGTGGCGACGATGTGCGCCTTCAGCGGCGCGCCGAGGAGCGTGATGTCGCCGATGATATCGAGCATCTTGTGCCGCACGAACTCGTCCTTAAAGCGCAGCCCCTCCTTCGAGATGATTTTGTCGCCGCGGATGACGACCGCGCAATCGAGCGATCCGCCCTTGATTTTGCCGAGCTTCAGCAGCTCCTCGATGTCCTCGTAGATCGTGAAGGTCCGCGCCGCCGCGATCTGGGTCATGTAGGAGTCCGGATCGATGGTGAGCGAGAGGTGCTGCGTGTGGATGCCGCGGTCGTCCGCGGAGGTGCAGGAAATCTTCAGCTCGTCGCAAGGCAGCGCGATCACGGACGACTGGCCTTTGGTCACCGAAACCGGCGCATCGAGCGTGAAATACTCGCGGTCAGCATCCTGCTCAACTGGCTCGCCCCGCATGATCAGATCGACAAAGGGCTTCGCGGAGCCGTCGAGAATCGGAGGCTCCGAGGCGTTCATTTCGACGATGGCATTGTCGATGCCGCAGCCGTGGAGGGCGCTCAACACGTGCTCGACGGTGTGGATCTTGGCATGCCCCGACTGAATGGTGGTCGCACGCACGAGGTCCGTGACTTGGTCAACCCGTGGCCGAATCTCCGGCGAACCCGCGAGATCGACGCGTCGGAACACGTAGCCCTGCCCCACCGCGGCGGGCCGGAGGGTGAGCGTGACGGCCTCGCCCGTGTGAAGCGCGCTGCCTTGGATTGAGACCTCGCGCGCGAGGGTGCGTTGTTTCATGCGTGGCCGCGAGTGTCGGAAGCCGCCACGGCCGAGGGCAAGCGTGGATGTGGCGCGGCCCTGCGGCTTGACACTCCGCGCGCGAACCGGCCAAGCTCGACCCCTTTCTCCTCTAAAACTCCTCCGCCCGCACCGTCCCCCGCCATGCCCGCCGCCAACGACATCCGCAAAGGCCAAGTCATCAAGTTCAACAACGAGCCGCACCTCGTCATGGAGACGCAGCACCGCACCCCGGGCAACCTCCGCGCCTTCGTCCAGATCAAGATGCGCAACCTCCGCTACGGAAAGGCGCTCGACCAGCGCTTCGCCTCGACCGACGCCATCGAGGTGCTGCCCACGGACCGCAAGGAACTCGAGTTCAGCTACGCCGACCGCGGCACGTTTGCGTTCATGGACAACGAGACATTCGAGCAGATCGAGCTGACCGAGACGCAGCTGGGCGACGTGAAAAACTACCTCGCCCCAGGCGGCAAGGTGGACGTCCTCTTTGTCGACGAGCGCCCGCTCTCCGTGGATTTGCCCTCGACCGTCGCGCTGAAGATCGTCGAGTCGGCCGACGGTGTGAAGGGTGACACCGCGAGCAACGTGCAGAAGCCCGCCAAGCTCGAGACGGGGCTCGTGATCCAGGTGCCGCTCTTCATCAAAGAGGGCGAGGTCATCAAAGTCAGCACGATCGACGGGACCTACCTCGGCCGCGTCTGAGCGCGACCGGCCGCTTGTTGTGGGTCGGGGCTTCCTCCGACTCGCCTGGAGTTTGCAAGTGGCGGCGGCCCGAAGGCCCGACCGACATGATTGCAGCTCTCTGTTTCAAAACCGGTGGTTCTTCGAGAAAAGCACCACGTTCTCGAAGTGCAGCACCTCGGGTGCGGCCTTCGGATCCTCGAACAGGGCGATCTCCACAATGTCGAAACGAAATGCGCGCGGCTGGTGGCCGAGCAGGGAGAGATACTTGGTGATCGCCCGGCGCAAGACTCGTTTCTTGCGCGCATCGACGGCGTGATAGCCCGCCACGAGCGCATCGGCAGCGCGGGCCTTCACCTCGACGAACACGAGCAACTCACCATCGCGGCCCACCAGGTCGATTTCCTCCCGCCGGTCCGCCGGGTTGCGCCAGTTGCGGACGATGATGCTGAATCCTTTCTCGCGGCGCAACCATTCGGCGGCGAGGCGCTCACCGCGCTCGCCCGCGCCGGCAGCGCGCCGGGAAAAAAGTCCGCGCAAGAAGCCCAGCATGGCGTGTTCTATTTGGCGGTTGCCGCACCCGGCTCAAGTTCCGCCAGCAAGCGTCTCGCGGGAGGAAAGTCCGGCGTGTGCCGGAGCACCTCCCGCGTCAACGCCACCGCGGTCCTGCGCTCGCCGCGCGCAGCGTAGTCCCGCGCGACGTCGAGCAGCCGCAGCGCCCGCGC
>JAEUHB010000324.1 GCA_016794665.1 Opitutaceae bacterium | reverse complement strand
ACGGTGAACGCGCGACCCGGCTGCACCGCGGCGTCCGCGGCCACCAGCGAGGCCTGCACCGGCGGCGGGGTCGCGGCAAAACCGGCCGTGCACAAACTCAGGGGCAGGAGAACACCCAATGACCGAAGCAACAGGTTCAGGATTTTCATGGGACGATGGACTGGAATTCACGCAGAGATTTCAGCGGTCACTGCGGCCGCATCCCCGCAATGTTCGGCGAGCCAGCGTTCGGCCTCGATGGCCGCCTGGCAGCCCATGCCCGCCGCGGTGATCGCCTGGCGGTAGACGTGGTCCGAGCAATCGCCGGCGACGTAGATGCCGGGGATATTCGTGCGCACTTGCGAGCTGGGCTCCGGCAGGAAGTAGCCGCCATCGTCGACGGCGAGCGGCGGCGCGAACGGCCCCGTGTTGGGGATGTGCCCGATCGCGACGAAGACGCCCTTCACCGGCAGCACGCTTTCGGCGCCGGTCTTCAGATTTTTGACTTTGAGTCCGCTCACGGCGCCTTGCGCGACACCCTCGACGGCCATGGGCACGCTGTCCCACACGCACGAGATTTTTTCGTGCGAGGTCGCGCGATCGGCCATGATCTTTGAGGCGCGGAGCGAATCACGGCGGTGCACGAGGTAGACCTTGCTCGCGAAGCGCGTGAGGAAGAGCGCCTCCTCAGCGGCGCTGTCGCCGCCGCCGATCACGGCGACCTCCATCTTGCGGTAGAACGCCCCGTCGCAGGTAGCGCAGGTCGTGACGCCTTTGCCGCCGTAGAGTTCTTTTTCACCGGGGATGCCGGTCATGCGCGGCGAGGCACCGGTGGCGATGATGACGGTGCGCGCGAGGATCGTGCGTTCGGCGGTCACGAGCTTGCGTGGCATCGAGGTGAAATCGACGGACTGCACGAGCGCCTGCTCAAAGCGCGTGCCGAAGCGCGTGGCCTGCTCGCGCATGTTCTGCGTGAGCTGGAAGCCGTCCACGCCGTGCGCAAAGCCGGGGAAGTTCTCGACCTCACTGGTCGTCGTGAGCTGCCCGCCCGGAAGCGGGCCCTCGAGGACCAGCGGATTCAAGCTCGCGCGCGCGGTGTAAATCGCGGCCGTGAGCCCGGCGCAGCCGGTCCCGATGATGACGACGTCTTCGATCATGATCGTAGTGGCGCCCGTTGATCGTGCGCCTCAGGGAAGCTCGTATAGTTCGATCAGGGCCTCGCCGGTGCCGCCGTCAGCGCCGGAAACCTGAACCGTATAGCCGCCAGGCGGCAGGCTGATCACGAGCGCCGCATCCTTGGACCCGGAGGCGAGCGCAAAGGCGCCGACGCTCGCAAACGTGCCGGCGAGACCGCCGGACCAGTTGTCGTTTTCGGCAATGACCACGCCGGACGAATTGTAGATCGAGAGCTTCGGATCGACGAGAGTCCCCGGGACCCCGAACACGCCGAGCGTGGGGCCGACGGCGCGGATGAGCAGGTTTTTGGAGCCCGTGCCCGCGAGCGTGACACCCGCGATCAGGATGTCCGCACCGGTGCCGACGAGATTGCGCGCCGAGACGTTGATGAGCCGGGGATTCGTTCCGCTGCCGGCGTCGTAGGCTTCGACCAGGACGTTGCCGCCGGCCGCGCCGCTGACTTGCGCGGTGTTGCCGCCTTCGCAATTGCGCATGAGCGCGGCGTCGAGACTGGTGGGCGTGAGCGGAAACGCG
>JAEUHB010000301.1 GCA_016794665.1 Opitutaceae bacterium | reverse complement strand
ACCGGCGCCGTCGCCACGATGACCGGCCTGCCCGTCTATCGCGTGTGGATCGCGGGCCAGCCCGAACTCGGCCTGCAAAACTGGGCCGGCGGCTACCGCTCCAACGGCTACTTCCTGCCGATGGCGCCCAAGGCCGGCTGGTATCCCACCGTGATCACCAACGGCACCGTCACCTTCGACGGCTCGCGCATCCCGGTCATGCCCAAGCAGGAATTCACCATCGCCGCGAAGGACTCTCTCTCTCGCCCGGAATACAACAACGCCACCGTCTGGTTGAACCACCGCTTCAGCGAAAAATTCGAGCTCACCCTCACGCGCTACTACTATCAGGACTCGCGCGACTCGCAGAACTACGAGGGCGTCGGCAACTGGTCCCTCGATGTCAACCGCCAGCTGCCGAACGGCCAGGCCAACCCGAACTTCGGGAAAAAGTTCGGCGACTTTTTTCTCTCCAAGCAGACGCAGGACCGCGGCGTGGACGAGACCCGCGTCCAGCTCACCTACCGGCTTGAGACGAAACTCTTCGGCCGTCCCTACCGCCAGACCGCCAGCGTCTCCGCCGGCGACCAGAAGATCACGTGGACGGCCCACCAATACAACGCGCAGATCCAGAACAGCGGCATCACTGTCGCCGATCAAAACCTCGTCCGCGCGCGCATCTACGAGGACAACACCCATCCCTTCATCGGCCTGCCGCCGTCCGTCGGCGGCCTGAACATCGCCTACGCGCCCTGGCCCACGCACTGGTTCGACTTCAACGAGGACTACAAATTGAAGCACGTCGCCGGCTTCACGCACGCGCGCCTCTTCGACGACAAGCTGAGCTTCCTCGTCGGCGCCCGCCACGACCGCTACGACCACTACAAGATCGAGACCATCGCCCGCACGCTCGGCGGCCCGCTCGCCGTCGTGCAGGATGGCGCCAGCGGCACCACTTACTCCGCCGGCGCGATCTATTACCTCGGCCCCGTCGGCCTCTACGCCAACTGGTCGAAGAATTTCGATCCCATCGGGCCTGGCCGCAACCCGAGCCTGAGCGGCGTGCCCTTCGGCCCCGCGACGGGCAAGGGCCTCGAGGCGGGCCTGCGTTTCTCGAGCAAGGACGGCAAATATTACGCCACCGCGAGCTACTACGACTCCAAGTCCCAGGACCGCATCACCGGCACCAAGATCGGGTTCGGCGGCATCTGGAACAACTACCACGACGCCCGCGGCGAGGCGCGGAACACCGTGCTCGGCACCCTCGCCTACGACGACACCGAGGCGCTCCACGTGAGCGGCCACGAGCTCGAGCTCACGGCCAATCCCACGCGGCAGCTCCGCGTGCAGGCCAGCTACGGCAAGCCCGACTCCGAGTTCATCGACGCGCTCCCCGGCCAGCGCGCCTACTACGCGGCCAACTTCGCCGCGTGGGACGCCGCCGCGCGCCTCACGATCAACCCCGCGGCCTCCACCGCGCTGCGCAACGCCCTCACCAACGCGCAGGTCACGCTCGACAACAACGTCGCCGGCCGCACGCGCACCGGGCTCGTGCGCTACACGTCGAACATCTTCGCCAACTACACCGTCGCCGAAGGCTCGCTCCGCGGCCTCTCCCTCGGCGGCGGCTTCGCCCGCACCGGCCGCACCTACGTGAGCACCATTCGCAACGAGAAATACTACCGCGGCGTTCAGCTCACCACCTCGCTGCGCCTCGGCTACAACACGAAGTTCCGCGACATCCCCACCCGCCTCGCGCTGAACGTGGAGAACGTCCTCGACGACCGCGACCCGATCATCTCGACCTTCGACGGCGGCTACCGCAACACGGCCGGCGTCGCGATTGCCAACGGCTTCATTCTCCGCGCCCCGCGCACGGTCAAGTTCTCCGCGCGGTTCACGTTTTGACATCCCTCGTTCGTCCTCGCGCGCGGCGATGCCCTCTTCGGAATTCCAACTTCCCGTCTGGTTTGACCTCGGGGCGACGTTTGCTTTCGCGCTCACCGGCGCGCACGCCGCAATTCGGCGCGGCTACGACATCGTGGGCGTCTTCTTCCTCGCGCTCGCCGTCGGCCTCGGCGGCGGTTTGATCCGCGACGGGGCCTTTCTCCCGGCCACCAGTCCTTCGCCCCTGCTCTCTGATCCGCGCTACATCAGCCTCGTCGGCGCGGCGACGATCGTCGCGGCCGTGCTGCGGAAAAAAGTCGGCCGCGCCCAGCGGGTCTTTGCCCTGGTCGACGCCCTGGGGCTCGGGGCCTACGCGGCCTTCGGCACGCAGAAGGCCCTTGTCGCCGGTCTGCCCGCGGTCGGGGCCGTGCTCGTCGGCCTCATCAACGCCTCCGGCGGCAGCCTGCTCCGCGACATCATCACGCGGCAGGAGCCGCTCGTGTTTCGGCCCGGCCAGTTCTACGTGCTCACGGCGCTTGCGGGCGCGGTGGTCTTTGCCGTGCTGACGGCGAAGCTCGGCGTCGGCGCCAGCCTCGCCGCGGCCGTCGCCATCTCGGTTACGTTTGTGTTCCGCGCGCTCACGGTTGCCTTTAACTGGCGCACCTCCCCCGTCGCTGATCCCGGCGAGACCGACGTCCACCCATGAAGCTGATTCTCCCCAC